>JAEUPE010000037.1 GCA_016790435.1 Rubrivivax sp.
GTGAAAGGCCAGACGCGCCAGATCCTGGCCAAGATCGACAGCCTGCTGGCCGAGGCCGGCAGCGACAAGAGCAAGATCCTCTCGGCCAACATCTGGCTCACCGACATCGGCACCTGGAGCCAGATGAACGAGGTGTGGGACGCCTGGGTCTCGCCGGGCCACACGCCCGCGCGCGCGACGGTCGAAGCCAGGCTCGCGGCGCCGGGGCTGACGGTGGAGATCATGGTGCAGGCGGCGGTCTGAGGGGCGGGCCTGCACGGGCGCTCGCTCGCAGCCACGCGCCCTGGCTGGCCACATGGACTCGAAATGCGTCGATGAACTCGCGCGCCAAGGCAGAGGGCCGCAGCTGCGCCGAGGTGATGAGCGCGATGCGCACGTCGACTTGCGGCCGCAGGGGTATCGCCACCACGCCCCGGCCCACGTAGTCGCCGACGGAAAACGGATCGACAACCGCCACGCCCAGACCCTCGGCCACGAGGGCGCAGGCGATGCCCGAAAGCGGCGTGGTGGCCACCACCTCGTGATGGATGTCGGCCAGCAGCGCGTCGGTATGCGCCGAGAAGATGGACGGCTCGCTCAATGCCACGACACGTTCGCCGGCCAGGTCTTGCAGTGCCACCATGCGCCGCCGCGCCAGGCGGTGGTGTGCGGGCGCGGCCAGCACCGCGTGCGAGGCCAGCGACTCGATGGTCAGCCCCGGGCGCTCGGGCGGTGCGGCCGCAAGCCCGACATCGGCCTGCCCGACCTGCACGGCGTCGATGACCAGGTGCGAGGGCATGCCGCTCAGGTGCACATGGGCCGACCCGCGGCCCTCGAGGAACCCGGCCACGAAGCGTGGCAGAAAGCCCATGGCCATGGCCGGTAGTGCCGCCACGCGCAGGCGCCCGCCGCGGCGCGCACGCAAGTCGGCGGCAAAGCGCGTCAGCGCCGCCAGACCGGTGGCATAGCGTTCGGCTTCGGCCAGCAGCAGGGTCGCCTCGGGCGTGGGCAGCAGATGATTGCCACGCCGCTCGAACAGCGTCAGTCCGGTGTCGGTTTCGAGGTCTCGCACCAGCCGGCTCACCGCGGGCTGCGAAATGTCCAGCGCGGCCGCCGCGCCGGTGACGCTGCCGCGCTGCATGACCCAGCGGAACGCCTCGATCTGGCGTGGGTTCAGCATGCAGGCCACCATAACATGGGCGCATGCCAGCCTGCGTTCTGGCTATTTGACAGGCATGCTGATGGCTGTCGATGATCGCGGCCCCTTCCAGCCACACCTGCAGGAGCCCGAGATGAGTGTCGTCCCCCACAAGCTTGCCGCAGCGGCCGCGGCGCTTGCCCTCGCCGGCGTTTGCGCGCAGGCCCTTGCGCAGCAGAAGACCTTCACCGTGGCCGGCTATGGCGGTTCGTTCGAGAAGACGATGCGCGAGCAGGTGCTTCCGCCATTTGCCGCCAGGCACAACCTGCGGATCGAGTTCGTGGCGGGCAACTCCACCGACACGCTGGCCAAGCTGCAGGCGCAGAAGGGCAATCAGGTGATGGACGCGATCATCGTCGACGACGGTCCGATGTACCAGGCGGTGGAGTTGGGCTTCTGCGGTGCACTGGCAGCGGCCGACGTGTACAGGGACGTTTACTCGATCATGCACTTCAAGTCCAACAAGGCCATCGGCGTGGGCATGGTCGGCACTGGCATCATGTACAACAAGAAGGTCTTCGAGGAGAACAAGTGGGCCGCGCCCACCTCATGGGAAGACCTGAAGGACCCGAAGTACAAGAAGAAGCTCGTGATCCCACCGATGAACAACACATACGGCCTGCATGCGGTGGTGATGATGGCCCGCGTGCGCGGCGGCGGTGAAGGGCGCATTGACCCCGGCTTTGCCGCGTTCAAGACCGACATCGGTCCCAACGTGCTGGCCTATGAGCCTTCGCCGGGCAAGATGACCGAGCTGTTCCAGTCCGGGCAAGCGGTGATCGGCGTGTGGGGTTCGGGGCGCGCCAAGGCGCTGGCTGATCAGACCGGCTTTCCGATCGAATTCATCTACCCTAAAGAGGGTGGCATGGCGCTGGGCGTGGCCGCTTGCCCGGTGGCCGGTTCCAAGAACGACAAGGAGGCCCAGGCCTTCATGCAGTATCTGGTGAGCCCCGAGGTCCAGTTGATCCTGGCCAAGGGGGCGGGCTTCGGGCCCACGAACCGAAAGGTGACGCTGTCGCCGGACCAGCAGAAGGGCCTGCCCTACGGCGACCAGGTGAGCTCGTTGAAGACCGCCGACTGGGATCAGATCAACAAGGTTCGAGACGAGTGGAACAAGCGCTGGACGCGTGAGATCGAGCGCTGACACCTGGGCACGCACCACCGTACCTCCGGTGCGGGCGCGCTGAGCGGCGCCCGTCCTTTCGAACCGTCTTCGAACCGCGCATGCGGCCACCGCGATGAGCTTTCTCGTGCTCGACAAGCTCACCAAGCGCTACGAGCAGTCGGTGGCCGTGGACTCGTTGTCGCTCGCGGTGGAGCGCGGCGAGTTCATCGCCTTGCTGGGCCCCTCGGGCTGCGGCAAGACCACCACGCTGCAGATGATCGCGGGGTTCGTCGAGCCGAGCGCGGGGCGCATCGTGCTCGACGGCAAGGACCTGGCGCGCACCAAGCCCAGCCAGCGCGGTCTCGGCATCGTGTTCCAGAGTTATGCGCTGTTCCCCCACATGACCGCGGCGCAGAACGTGGCCTTCGGCCTGCAGATGCGCAAGCTCGGCGCCGCCGAGGTCGAGCGGCGCGTGCAGGAGGTGCTGGAGCTGGTGGGCCTGGCCGGCCTGGCCGGGCGCTACCCGCGCCGCATGTCCGGTGGCCAGCAGCAGCGCGTGGCGCTGGCACGCGCGCTGGTGATCAAGCCGCAGATCCTCCTGCTGGACGAGCCCCTGTCCAACCTGGACGCCAAGCTGCGCGAAGGCATGCAGATCGAACTGCGGCAGATCCAGCGCGCCCTGGGCACCACCACCGTGCTCGTCACGCACGACCAGGGCGAGGCGATGGCGCTGGCTGATCGCATCGTGGTCATGAACCAGGGCCGGGCCGAACAGATCGGCGCGCCGCATCAAACCTACGAGTGGCCTGCCACGCCTTTCGTCGCCGACTTCCTGGGCAAGACCAACCTGCTTGCCGGCCGCGTGGATGCGCGCCGCCAGCAACTGGACATCGCTGGCGCGCACTGGATGCTGACGGCCGAGCAGCGGCAGGCGCTGGCGCAGGTGGCGTCATCGCGCGATGACGATGCGGCCGCCCGCGAGATGGCCGTGCACGTGACGTTGCGGCCGGAGAAGATCCGTCTGCTGCCCGCCGGCATGGTCGCGCTGGGGCCCAGCATCGAAGCACAGGTGCGCACCCGCATCTTTCAGGGCAATCACTGGCTCTATCAGGTGAGCGCCCTCGGGCAGACGCTGACGGTCATCGCGCAGAACAGCGGCCACACCCCTCCGGGCGAAGGCGAGCCCGTGCGACTGAGCTGGGCCGCCGAGGACCTGCGCTTGCGGCCCGCGCCGGCAGGAGTGGTTTGATGCTCGAACGCACTTCGCGCAAGCGCAAACGCAAACGCACGGCGGCGAGTCTGCCTGGCGAGCAACCATGAGCACGAGCGGCCGCACCCCCTACTGGCTGAGCCTGCCGGCGCTGCTGCTGTTTGCGCTGATCGTGGCCGTACCCCTCGTGATGACGGCGCTGCTGTCGTTTCACGATTGGGGGCAATACAAGGGCATCGAGCGCGTCTTCATCCTGAAGAACTGGCGCGAGGTGCTGGGCGACAGCTACTTCCACGAGGTGTTCCTGCGCACGCTGCGCATCGCCCTGTGGGTGACGGTGCTGAGTGCGCTGTTCGGTGCGCCCGAGGCCTACATCCTGCATCGCATGCGCAGCCCTTGGCGCGGCATCTTCCTGCTGGTGCTGCTCGGGCCGCTGCTGATCTCGGTGGTGGCGCGCACGCTGGGCTGGGCGCTGCTGTTCGGCGGCAACAACGCGGTGGTGAACAAGGTGCTGATGAGTTGGGGACTGATCAGCGCCCCGGTGCCCTTCATGTTCACCGAAACCGGCATCGTGGTGGGCCTGACCCATGTGCTGGTCCCCTACATGGTGCTGTCGGTGTGGGCTTCGCTGCAAAGGCTCGATCCGCAGGTCGAGAACGCCGCCATCTCGCTGGGCGCCGGCGCCTGGGCGGTCGTGCGGCGCATCGTGCTGCCGCAGATCGTGCCGGGCATACTGGCCGGCGGCATCATCGTCTTCGCCCTGGCCGCCAGCGCCTTTGCCACGCCGGCCATCCTGGGGGGCAGGCGGCTGAAGGTGGCTTCGACACTGGCCTACGACGAGTTCCTGAATACCCTGAACTGGCCGCTGGGCGCGGTGGTGGCGGTGATCATCCTGGTGGCGCTGGCCACCATCATCGTGGTGTCGAACCGGCTGGTGGAGCGCCGCTTCATCGAGGTGTTCCGATGAGCCGCAACGGGCCGCTGGCGCTGCTGTACCACACGCTCTTCGTGGGGTTCACGCTGGCGCCGATTCTGGTGGTGTGTGTCGTGGCCTTCACGCCGGAGAGCTACTTGTCGTTTCCCACTGCCGAGTTCTCGCTGCGCTGGTTCAAGGCCATCGCGCAGTACCCGGAGTTCGTGCGCGCGTTCTGGCAAAGCGTCTGGCTGGGTGCGCTGTCATCGGTGGTCGCGCTGGTGTTCTCCGTGCCGGCCGCGCTGGCGGTGGCGCGCCACCGCTTCGTGGGGCGCGATGCGTTCATGGCGCTGTTCCAGTCGCCGTTGATGATTCCGCACGTGGTGCTGGGCATCGCGTTCCTGCGCTTCTTCACCGAGATCGGCCTGAGCGGCACCTTCCTGGCCCTGCTGCTGTCGCACGTGATCGTCGTCTTCCCGTTCGCGTTGAGGCTCACACTGGCCTCGGCCACCGGCATGAACCCGGCCATCGAACAGGCCGCCGCATCCCTCGGCGCTGGCGAGGGCACGGTGCTATGGCGCGTCACGCTGCCGCTGGTGGCGCCGGGGCTGATCAGCGGCTGGGCGCTGGCCTTCATCAACTCGTTCGACGAGCTGACGATGAGCGTGTTCATCAGCACGCCGCGCATCGAGACCCTGCCGGTGCGCATGTTCCTGTACATCCAGGACAACATCGATCCGCTCGTGACCTCGGTCTCGGCGGCGGTGATCGTCGTCACGCTGCTGGCGCTGGTCGTGCTCGACCGGTTCTATGGCCTTGAGGCCTTGCTGATCGGCAAGGGGCAGGATCGATGACGCCGCACGGGGCAGGCGAGGAGGCCGATGCTGCCGTGGTAGGCGGCGGCCTGGTGGGCGCGTGCATCGCCTGGGGCCTGGCACGTCAGGGGCAGCGCGTGGTGGTGCTCGACGAAGGCGACATGGCGGTCCGCGCCTCGCGCGGCAATTTCGCGCTGGTGTGGGTGCAGGGCAAGGGCCTGGGGTTGCCGCCTTATTCGCGCTGGACCCTGGCCAGCAGCGAAGCCTGGCCGACGTTGCAGGCCGAACTGGCCGAGGAAACCGGCGAGACGGTTTGCTTCGAGCGCCCGGGCGGCTTTCACGTCTGCCTGAGCGAGAACGAGATGGCGGCGCGCGCCGCCCTGCTGGCGCGCTTTCATGCGCAGCCGGGCGTGGCCGGCTACCGCACCGAGATGCTTGATCGCACGCAGCTGGGCCGGTACCTGCCGCACCTGGGGCCGCGGGTGGCGGGGGCCAGCTACAGCCCGGTGGACGGGCACGTCAATTCGCTGCGGCTCTTTCGCGCGCTGCACAAGGCGTTCGAGCGGCGCCGCGTGTCCTACCGGCCCAGCCACGCGGTGCGAGGCATCGAGCAGCGTGCCGGCGGCTTCACCATCGCCACCACGGCCGGCCCCGTGCGGGCCGCCAAGGTGGTGCTGGCCGCGGGCAATGCGAATGCCACGCTGGCGCCGATGGTGGGCCTCACCGCACCGATGAAGCCCGAGCGCGGACAGATCATCGTCACTGAACGCGTGCGGCCCTTCCTGCGCTACCCGCTGTCCACGGTGCGGCAAACCGACGAGGGCACGGTGATGATCGGCGACAGCCGGGAGGAGGGTACCGACCCCGCGCTGATGAACCGGCCGATCAACAGCGTCATGGCGGCGCGCGCCGTCGAGATCTTCCCGATGCTCGGCGCACTGCAGGTGGTGCGCAGCTGGCGGGCGATCCGCGTCATGCCCGCCGATGGCTTTCCGATCTACGACCAGTCGCTCGCCTGCCCGGGCGCCTTCCTCGCCACCTGCCACTCGGGTGTGACGCTGGCCGCCGCGCATGCCTACCGGCTGGCGCCGATGATCGCCCGCGGGCAGCTCGATGCCGAAGAGGTGGGTGCCTTCAGTGCACGGAGGTTCGATGTTCAAACGCAGTGAGCAGGCCAGCGTCGGCCCTGATCAAGCCGTGTCGCTCCACATCGCCGGGCGCGCCGTCTCGGCGCGTGAGGGCGACAGCGTGGCGGCGGCGATGCTGGCTGCGGGAATCTCGAGCTGCCGCACCACGCCGGTGAGCGGTGCGCCGCGCGCCCCTTATTGCATGATGGGCGTGTGCTTCGACTGCCTGGTGGAGATCGACGGCGCGGCCAATCAGCAAGCCTGCATGACGGCAGTGCGCGCCGCCATGGTGGTGCAGCCGCAGCAGGGAAAGCGTGCGTTGGATGATGGCTCTGGCTCTGGCGACGGGGGCCCGCAATGATGGACCTCGCTGTCATCGGTGCCGGCCCGGCCGGCCTGGCTGCGGCCACGCTGGCTGCGCAGGCTGGCCTGGACACCGTGCTCTTCGACGAGGGCCCTGCGCCCGGCGGGCAGATCTATCGCGCGGTCACCCGTACGCCGCTGCAGCGCCGCGACACGCTCGGCGCCGACTACTGGCACGGCCAGTCGCTGGTGAAGGCCTTCGAGGCGTCCGGCGCGCGGCTCGAAGCGGGCTGTACGGTATGGAGCCTGGACCCCGAGCTGGAGCTCGGCGTGTTGCAGGCGGGCGCTGCGCGCATGGTGCAGGCGCGCCGCGTTGTCATCGCCACCGGTGCCCTGGAGCGGCCATTCCCCATCCCGGGCTGGACGCTGCCGGGCGTGATGACGGTCGGCGCCGGCCAGACCCTGCTCAAGAGCGCGGGCCTGGTGCCTGAAGGGCAGGTGGTGCTGGCCGGCTGCGGCCCGCTTCTGTGGCTGTACGCGGCGCAGTGCCTGCGTGCCGGCGGCCGCATCGCGATGCTGCTGGACACCACGCCGCGTGCAGCGTATCTGCGCCGTTTGGGCGACCTGCCGGCGTTCATTGCTTCTCCATTGCTGGCCAAGGGGCTCGCGCTGATGGCCGAAGTCAAGCGCGCGGTGGTGGTGGTCAAGCACGTGACCGACCTGGCGGTGGCTGGCGACGAACGAGTTCGCGAGCTGCGCTACCGCTGCGGCACTGGGCCCTGGCAGAGCCAGGCAGCCGACACGGTGCTGCTGCATCAGGGCGTGGTGCCCAACGTCAACCTGGCCATGGCAGCGGGCGTGCATCACGAATGGGACGGCACACAACTGTGTTGGCGCCCGCAGCTCGACGGCTGGGGCCAGAGCTCGATCGCCGGCCTGGCCATCGCAGGCGACGGCGCAGGCATTGCCGGTGCCTGGGCCGCGGAGGAACGCGGCCGGCTGGCGGGCATTGCCGCGGTACGGGCGTTGAAGGGTGAAGGCGGAGCGGGCACCGCTGCGGCGGCCTCGACCTTGACCGGTGACGACGCCGAGCGCAACGTGCGCCAAGCGCTGGCGCGACATGAGCGCGGCCGGGCCTATCTGGACGCGGTATTCCAGCCGGCGCCGCAGTTCCGCCTGCCCGAAGGCGATACGTTGGTGTGCCGTTGCGAGGAGGTGAGCGCCGCGCAGATCAAGGCGACGGTGGCGCAGGGCTGCGAGGGGCCCAATCAGCTGAAGGCCTTCTTGCGCTGCGGCATGGGGCCGTGCCAGGGGCGGCTGTGCGGTCTCACGGTGACCGAGCTGATCGCGCGGGAGCGCGGCGTCACGCCTGCGCAGGTGGGGTACTACCGCATCCGCCCGCCGGTGAAGCCGATTGCGCTCGCGGCCCTGGCGCAGATGCCGGTGGACGACGCGGCCGTCAAGGCAGTCGTGCGGGGCTGAGCCTGTCCGTGCCCAGCGCCCACACCGCAGCGGGCACGAACGCGGCAGCCGCACCGCGTGGCGCCGATGTGATCATCGTCGGTGCCGGCATCCACGGCTGCTCCACGGCGCTGTTCTTGGCGCTGCGCGGCGCCAAGGTGCTGGTGCTGGAGAAGGACCATTGCGCGCGCCACGCCTCGGGCGTGAATGCCGGCGGGGTGCGCCAGCTGATGCGCCATGTGGCCGAGATCCCGTTGTCGGTTCTTTCGATGGGCCTGTGGGAGCGCATCGCCGAACTGGTGGATGACGACTGCGGCTTCGAGAGCCATGGCCAGGTGCTGGTGGCCGAGAGCGAAGCCGACCTGCAGGCCATGCGCGAACGCGTGGCCGACCTGCAGCGCCGGGGCTTCACGCACGAAGAGCTGATCGACCGGCGGGAGCTGAAGGCGCTGGTGCCTGCGGTGGCCGACCACTGCCCGGGCGGCATCGTCTCGCGGCGCGACGGGGCGGCAATTCCGTTTCGCAGCACGCAGGCCATCTACCGGGCCGCGCAACGCGCCGGCGCGCGCTTTGTCGAAGGTGTGCCGGTGGCTGGCGTTAAGCGGCATGCGGGTCAGTGGCACGTGCGCACCGCGGCCGGCGAGTTCAGTGCGCCGGTGGTGGTGAATGCGGCCGGAGCCTGGGCCGACCGGTTGGCCGCCGCAGTGGGCGAGCCGGTGCCGCTCGAGCCCATCGCGCCCATGCTGATGATCACCAGCCGCGTTCCGCACTTCATCAAGCCGGTGGTCATCCTGCGCTCGCGCAAGCTCTCGTTCAAGCAGTTCGAGAACGGCACGGTGATGATCGGCGGCGGCCACCTGGCTGCGCTCGACCGCGACCGCAACCACACGCAGATCGACTGGCGCAAGTTGCGCGAAAGCGCGCGCACGGTGTGGGAGCTGTTCCCGGCCATGCGCGGTGCGACCATCGTGCGCGCCTGGGCCGGCATCGAGGGGCGCATGACCGATGACCTGCCGGTGGTGGGCCCCAGCCAGGCCGCGCCGGGCTTCTATCACCAGTTCGGCTTCAGCGCCCATGGCTTCCAGCTCGGCCCGGGCACCGGCCAGGCGATGGCCGAGTTGATCGCCACCAGCAAGAGCCCGGTGCCGATCGACGGGCTGGGGGTGGGGCGTTTTGCGACAGGCGGCGGGGCTCGCATGCGCTGAAGCGCAGCAGCGCCGCCTGAAAGGTTGCCTGCCACGCCGCCCGTGCCGGCCGGTGGCTCGCGCCGCCGCCGGCCTGCACTCACGGCCTGAGTACGACCTTGGCGCTCGCGCTGCGGCCCTCGTGCAGGTCCACGAAGGCTTGCGGGCCCTCGGCCAGCGTGCGCTCCTCGACCCAGGCGAGATCGCCGAAGACGCCCCGGTGCAGCGCGTCCACGGTGGCGCGCAGGTCGGCCGTGGTGTAGGTGTAGGTGCCCAGCAGCGTGATCTCGGCCAGCGTGAGCCGGCGCATGTCGATCTCGCTCGCCCAGTCCTGAAGCCCGATGTGCATGATCACGCCGCCGGGTTTGACGCTGGCGAAGGCCTGCGGGCGCGTGAGCTTGCTGCCCACCGCATCCATCACGTAGTCGAAGGCGGACTCGGCCGGCGGTTGCTGCCGCGGGTCGGCGACCTCGCAGCCCACGGCTGCCTGCAGCGCCTGGCGGCGCAGCGGGTTCGGCTCGGTGACCAGCAATTGCCGCACACCGAGGTGCTTGAGCAGCAGAGCGGCCAGCATGCCGATGGCGCCGCCGCCGATGACGAGCACGCGGCACTCGTGCAGCGGCCTCACCAGCGCACGCATCGAGAGGTTGATGGCGTGCCAGGCGGTGGCCGCGGGCTCGGTCAGCGCCGCGGCGGCCGCGGGCATGTCCTGCGGCATGGCGATCAGGCTGGCCGCAGGGATGCTCATGTACTCGGCGTAGGCGCCGGGCCGCGTCATGCCGACCATGGTGCGATGGCTGCACAGGTTGTTGCGGCCCTGCACGCAGTACTCGCAAACCCCGCAGGTGATGAGCGGGTTGCCCGTCCAGCGTGTGCCCGGCTCGAAGCCCGGCGCCGCCGACTGCGCGATGGCACCCACGAACTCGTGCCCCAGCACCAGGCCCGGCTGGCGGCGCGGGTCGTGGCCGTGCCAGGCGTGCATGTCCGAGCCGCAGATGCCCACGGCCTCGATCTTGAGCACCACGTCGCCCGGCACCAACTCGGGCATCGGCCGCTCCTGCAGTTGCAGCTCGCACGGCTGCGTGTAGACGAGGGCCTTCATGGCGCGGCTCCGTGGGTGTCGTGAATGGTGTCGTGGTGGGTGTCTTGGATGGCCGCGCGCAGCAGGTCGACCATGCGGTCGACGTCGTGCTCGGTGCTCGTGAAGGGGGGCGCCAGCACCAACGTGTCGCCGGGCGCGCGCGTGAGCAGCCCGCGGTCGAAGGCGGCGCACTGCGTGGCGTTGCCGCGCTCGCCGGGTGCGCCCGGGTTGGGCGCGAGCTCCACGCCGGCCGCCAGGCCGATGTTGCGGATGCTGACCACGCCAGGGGCGTCGGCCAGCGAGTGCACGGCCTGCTCGAAGTGCGGGCTGAGCTTGCGCACGCGTTGCGGCAACGCTTCTTCGTCCAGCACGTCCAGCATGGCCAGCGCGGCGGCGCAGGCCAGCGGATGGCCCGAGCAGGTGTAGCCGTGCATCAGCTCCGAGAGGTGCTCGGGCCCCTGCATCAACGTGTCGTGGATGGCGCGGCTGACGATCACGCCGCCCAGCGGCGCGGCGCCGTTGCTCACGGTCTTGGCGAACAGGATCATGTCCGGCACCACGCCCAGCGCCTGCGCGGCGAACATCGCGCCCAGGCGGCCGAAGCCGGTGATGACCTCGTCGAAGATCAGCAGCAAGCCGTGCCGCGTGCAGATGTCGCGCAGCCGCTGCAGGTAGCCCACCGGCGGGACCAGCACGCCGGTGCTGCCGGCAAAGGGCTCGACGATGACGGCGGCGATGTTGCTCGCGTCGTGCAGCGGGATGATGCGCGACTCCAACTCGTCGGCGAGTTCGGCGCCGGTACGGGGCTGGCCGCGCACGAAAGCCTGCGGCGTGCCGTTCCAGGCCGGGTGCCAGGTGGGCCGCAGGTGGTCGGCGCGCAGCATGGCGCTGCCGAAGACACGGCGGTTGTTCAGCATGCCGCCCACCGAGATGCCGCCGAAGCCCACGCCGTGGAAGCCGCGCTCGCGGCCGACGAACAGGTTGCGCTGGCCTTCGCCGCGCGCCCGAGCGTGTGCCAGCGCGATCTTCATCGCGGTGTCGCAGGCCTCGGACCCGCTGTTGACGAGGAACACGCGGTCCATGCCCGGCGGCGCCAGCGCCGCGATGCGCTCGGCCAGCGCGAAGGCGCTGGGGTGGCCGACCTGAAAGTTGGATGCGAAGTCGAGCGTGTCGATCTGCCGCTTCATCGCCTCGGCGATGCGCGGGTGGCGGTGGCCGGCGCCCACGCACCACAGGCCCGAGGTGCCGTCCAGCACCTCGCGCCCTTCGGCCGTGCGGTAGCTGAGGCCCTGCGCTGAGACGACGAGCCGCGGCTCGGACTTGAACTGCCGGTTGGGCGTGAACGGCATCCAGAAGGCGTCGATGGTCGGCTGTCTCATGGCAGGCACGTTCAATGGGTCAATGGGCGGCGGTGATCACTTGGCCGTGAAGCCGCCGTCCACCATCAGCGTCTGGCCGGTGATGTAGGCAGAGGCGTCGCTGGCCAGGAATACCGTGGCGCCATGGAGATCCTGCAGGCTGCCGTTGCGGCCGATGCAGGTCTGGGCGGCGTTGCGCGCCGCGAGCTCCGGGTTGTCGAAGACGGCGGCGGTCAGTGGTGTGGGGAAGAAGCCCGGGCCGATGGCATTGCAGGTGATGCCCCGTGCCGACCACTCCTGCGCGATGGCGCGCGTGAGCTGCACGACGCCGCCCTTGCCGGCGCCGTAGGGGGCGCTGTGCGCAAAGGCGCGCCAGCTCTGCAGCGAAGCGATGTTGATGATGCGGCCCCAGCCGCGCGCGGCCATGCCGGGCGCCAAGGCCTGGGTCAGGAAGAAGGGCGCGCTCAGGTGCAGGTCGATCTGCGTCTGCCAGGCCTGGGGCGTCACTTCGCTAAAGGGCTGGCGCAGATTGACGCCGGCGGCGTTGACGAGGATGTCGACGCCGCCCAGACGTTCGACGGCCCTTTGCGCCAGCGGATGCAGGCTTGTCACGTCGCTCAGGTCCGCCGCCATGCCCTGGGCGGAGATGCCGTCGGCCTGCAGGCGCACGGCCGCGGCCTGCAGCTCGCCCTCGCGCCGCGCCACGAGCAGCACCTGCGCGCCGGCCAGGCCCAGCGCGCGGGCCATGGCTTCGCCGATGCCGGAGTTGCCGCCGGTGACCAGAGCCCGCCGGCCTTGCAGGTCGAAGAGGGCGGCCAGCTTCATGGGCGGCGCCTCATGGGCAGGTGGAGCATCTGCTTGCTCGTGCGCAGGGTCGTCGAGTGGTCGCGCGGCTGACCGCGGCTCAAACCTTCACCGGGTCGCCCAACTCGAACGGTTGGCCGGGGTAGTACTTGGCCAGCCGATCGTCGGCGGTGCGGGCATGCGCTTCCATGCCCTCCAGCCGGGAGATGCGCGCCGTGACCTCGCCGATATCGCGTGCCGCCTCGCGCGTCATGCGCTGCCAGGTGAGCGTCTTCATGAACTTGTGCACCGACAGCCCGCCCGAGTAGCGCGAGGCGCCCTTGGTCGGCAGCACGTGGTTCGGGCCGCTCGCCTTGTCGCCATAGGCCACGGTGGTCTCTTCGCCGAGGAAGAGCGAGCCGTAGCAGGTGAGGGTGGCGAGCCACCAGTCGAGGTCGCGCGCGTGCACCTCGAGGTGTTCGCTGGCGTAGCGATCGGAGACAGCGGCCATCTCCTCGCGCGTGTCGCAGACGATGACCTCGCCGTAGTCGCGCCAGGCGGCGCCGGCGGCGTCGCGCGCGATCGGCGGCAGCGTCTCGATGAGGGCGGGCACGCGCCGCATCACCTCTTCGGCGAGCGCCTTGGAGGTGGTGAAGAGCCAGGCCGGTGACTCGTGCCCGTGCTCCACCTGGCCGACGATGTCGCTGGCGACGATGGCGGGGTCGGCGCTGTCGTCGGCGATGACCGCCACTTCCGAGGGGCCGGCGAAGACGTCGATGCCGACCTTGCCGAAGAGCGTGCGCTTGGCCTCAGCCACGAACTTGTTGCCCGGGCCGACGATGACGTCGGCCGGCTTGCCGCTGAACAGGCCGCCGGCCATGGTAGCGATGGCCTGCACGCCGCCGAGCGTCATGATGACGTCGGCGCCGGCCTTGTCGAAGGCGTAGAGCAGGTACGGATGCATCGGCCCGCCGCGGAACGGGCCGGAGCACGCGACGATCGTCTTGACCCCCGCCGCCTTGGCCGTGGCCACGCCCATGTAGGCCGAAGCGATGTGCGCGTAGCGCCCGGCCGGCGCGTAGCAGCCGGCCACGTTGACCGGCATCACGCGCTGCCCGGCGCGCACGCCGGGGTGCAGCTCGACCTCGAACTCCGTCATCGAGCGGCGCTGCGCGTGCGCGAAGTCGCTCACCTGCCGGATGGCGAAGTCGATGTCGCGCCGCACCTGCGCCGGCACCTCGGCGGCGCGGCGGTCGATCTCGGCGCGCGTGAGCACGATCTCGCCTTCCCAGCTGTCGAGCTTGCGCGCGTAGTCGCGCACCGCCTGTTCGCCGCCGCGTTCGATCTCGGCCAGCATCTCCGTCACCACCTTCTGTGCGGTGGCGGTTTCGGTCTCCGGGGTCTTGCTGGCCTTCTTCAGATAGGTCGTCGTCATCGCAGCATCCTGTAATGGATTTCCGTACGGGGACGAGAGGGGCGGCCCGAAGCTGTCTCGCCCCCCGACGCCGTCAGTTCGTCTTGTTGGCGAACTCGCGCAGCTTCGGATCGGCGGCCACGCGCTTCATGAAGGCGTCGGTGATGTAGTCACCCGACTGCGGCACGGCCTGGATGGCGCCGGTGCCCTTCATGAACTCGCCGATGGCACCGAACCAGCCGTCCGCCGTCGAGGCACCCTTGCCGCGGTCCATGTTCTGCAACTGCTGGGCCAGCGTGTAGGTCGGCCGGGTGTCGAACTCCTTGCGCATGGACGCCTCGCTGATCGTCACGCCACCCTGCTCGTAGAACTTCTTCATCATCGCGATGGCCTCGGTCTTGTGGGCGTGCGCCCAGCCCTGGGCGCGCAGGTAGACGGCGAGGAACTTGGCCACGTTCTCCGGGTTCTGCTCGGCGTAGTCGCCGCGCGCGATCAGCGCGCCGGGCACGAAGGCGCTGCCCTCCTTGCCCGAGCACAGCACGCGGCCACCGGCCTTCTCCTCGAGCGTGTAGATGTTGGGCGCCCACAGGCCGCCGAGGTCGGCGTTGTTCGACGACATGGCCGAAATGATCTCGGCCTGGCCCATGTTCTTGATCGTCACGTCGGCCTTGGCGATGCCCCACTTCTTCAGGCACGACTGCACCGCGTAGTCGCCGGTGGAGTTGGACGTGAGCACGATGGTCTGGCCCTTGATGGACGCCGGATCCTTGGCGAACCTGTCGGCCACGTCCTTGCGTGCCAGCAGCGCGTTGCCGGCCGACTCGTCGTTGGACACGCCGATCGTCTTGATGCCGAAGCGCACATGGCCCAGCACCGCGGGCACGCCACCCGTGCCGCCCACGTCCCAGCTCTTGCTGGCCGAGGCGGCGATCTGCGGCACGCCGGCCGGGAAGGTGCTGAACACCGGCTTCAAGCCCACCTCGGCCCACCAGCCCTTCTCCGTGGCGATGTGGAAGGGCAGCGACCAGTACAGCGCGGGCTGGTAGCTGACCTTGATCTCGGCGAGCGGCTGGGCCTGCACGGCGGCGCCGGCGGCCAGGGCCATCACGAGCGCAGCGGCGCGGTGGGTGTTCTTCATGGTGTGTCTCCTCAGGGGTGGGGGTGGGGGTGGATCAATGCTGGTCGCCCAGTTGCTGCTCGCGCAGCAGCTTCCAGACATGGGTGCGCAGGTGCACGAAGCTGGCCAGGTCCATCACGTCTTCGATGCGCTTGTGCTGGTCCCAGTCTTCGGCCTCGCGCACCGTCTTCACGTCGATGATTTCGCGGATCGTTCCGGGCCGGCGCGACATGACGACGATGCGGTCGGCCAGGTACACCGCCTCTTCCACGGCATGGGTGATGAAGAGCACGGTGCGCGGGTTCTTGCGTGCCAGGCGCACGAGCTCCTCCTGCATGACGACGCGCGTTTGCGCATCGAGCGCGCCGAAGGGCTCGTCCATCAGCAGCACCTTGGGGTCGAGCACGTAGGCGCGTGCGATCGCCACGCGCTGCTGCATGCCGCCCGAGAGCTGGTGCGGGTAGGCGTGCTCGTAGCCGCCCAGGCCCATCAGCTCGATGATCTGCTCGATGCGCCGCTTGCGCTCGCCGGGCTCGACACCGAGCGAGCGCAGGCCGAACTCGATGTTGTCCCACACCGTCTTCCACGGAAACAGCGCGAAGGCCTGGAACACCACCGCACGGTCGGGGCCCGGCTTGGTGACGACCTCGTTGTCCACCAAGACGCGCCCGCCGGAGGGGTGCTCCAGCCCCGCGGCCATGCGCATGCAGGTGGTCTTGCCGCAGCCCGACGGGCCGACCACCGCGACGAACTCGCGGTCTTTCACCTCGAGGTTGATGCCCTTGAGCGCCACGAAGTCCTTGCCGTTCTGGTGGAACACCCGATCGACCTGCTGGAACTGGATGACTGCCACTGAACCCTCTCAGATGCCGCGCCGCCGCTCGATGGCCGCCTGCACGCGCCGCAGCGCCACGTCGATCAACAGGCCGACGACGCCGATGGCCGCCATGCCGCACATGACCGTGGCAGTCGACACCGACGCCTGGCCCTTGACCATCAGGTAGCCGACGCCGCTGGAGGCGACGATGAGCTCCGCGCCGACCAGCGACTGCCAGCCCAGGCCCGCCGAGATGCGCAGCCCCGCCACGATCGACGGTACCGCCGCCGGCAGCAGCACCTCGGTCATGCCGCGCCACGCGCTCGCGCCCAGCATCTGCGAGGCCTCGATGTACTTGCGGTCGACCTGCTTGGCTCCACGGTAGGTGTTGATCAGTACCGGCGGGAACGCGCCCATGAAGATGATGAGCACCGGCCCGCCGATGCCGGTGCCGAACCACAGCGCCGCAAACGGCACCCAGGCGATCGGCGCGACGAAGCGCACCGCCTCGAACGCCGGCGTGACGACGCGGTCGACCCATTTGAACCAGGCCATCAGCAGGCCGAGCGGAATGCCCACCAGCACCGCGAGACAGAACCCCATGCCGAATCGCTGCAGGCTCGACAGCAGGTGCTCGTGCAGCACATAACCGGCGAAGGGCCGCACCAGCAGCTCGCCGAAGCGCGCCACCACGTCCCACGGCGCCGGCATGAACGCGCGCGCGGTGATGCCCGACAGCGCCACGGCCGACCACAGCGCCAGGAAGCTGATCGCCCCGGCGGCGGTGAGCCGCCAGAACGGCGCGGCGGGCAGTGGCGGCGCGATCACGTCAGCACCGCCCGGCCGTTCCGAAGGTGCTGACCGCCCCCTCGGGGAGCAGCGAACAAGGTGAGCGTGGGGGCTTCACGTCAGCTGCTTCCAGGGCATGACGCGTTTCTCGATCCAGCCGAGTCCCATCGTCATCAGCCAGCCGCACAGCGCCACGCTGATCATGCCCACCAGGATCATCGCCGGGAAGATGTCTTGCGCCGCCTGGTTGAGGATCTGCCCCAGCCCGGTGACCGCGCCCACCAGCTCGGCCGCCACCAGCGTCGTCCACGAGGCCTGCAGCGACAGCCGCAGCCCGGTGAAGATGCTCGGCAGCGCGCCGGGGATCAGCACCTCGCGCCAGTAGCGCGCGCCGGTCACGTCGAGCATCGCCGCCGCCTCGAAGATGGGTTTGTCGATCTGGCGCACGCCGGTGAAGCTGTTGATCACCGACGGCACGAACGCCGAGACG
Organism: Rubrivivax sp.; assembly: GCA_016790435.1. Lineage (GTDB taxonomy): Bacteria > Pseudomonadota > Gammaproteobacteria > Burkholderiales > Burkholderiaceae_C > Rubrivivax. The sequence continues at coordinate 17,145 of JAEUPE010000037.1, forward strand.
AAGATGACCATCATCTTGGCCGCGTCACCCAGGCCGAGCCACACGATCGCCAGCGGGATCCACGCCAGCGGCGGGATCGGCCGCAACACCAGGAAGATCGGGTTCACGAAAGCCTCGACTCTGCGGCTCGCGCCCATGGCCAGCCCGAGTGCGACGCCGAAGGACGACGCGACGACGAAGCCCATCGTCACCAGCAGCACGCTGCGCAGCACGTGCTGGTGCAACCGGCCGTTGCTGTAGCCGTCGATCGCGATCTGCCGCAGCGCCTGCCCCACCTCGGCCGGCGTGGCGAACCGCGCCGGCGAGATGACGCCGGTGACCGCCGTCAACAGATGCCACAGCGCGAGCACGATCGCCAGCGCGAGGGCCACGGTGCCCAGCCACGCGAGCCAGGAGCGCGCGCCCCCACGGGCTGCGCGGGCGCGGGTCGTGGGCGCGGAGTTGGCGGTGGCGGAACTCAACGGAAGCGTCGATGGGCTGTAAACGTTTTCAGTTTCGAGCCCGTACGGCAGCGCGTCAAGGGCGCCGAGCTCGCTTGAACCCCGAACTTTCCCTGATGAGGTGCGCGTCGGCCGGCGCGGTTTGCGCCTGCAAACGAGTACAGTCTTTGCATGCCGCGCCGCGCCGCCGCCCCCACGCTGCCTACCATCGGTGACGTGGCCCGCCGCGCCGGCGTGTCCACCGCCACCGTGTCGCGCGTGGTCAACCTGCCCGGCGGCGTGCGCCCGGAGTTGCGGCACCGAGTCGAGGCGGCGGTGGTGCAGCTGGGCTATGTGCCGCATGCCGGCGCGCGCACCCTGAAGTCGCGCCGCACCGGCACCATCGGCGCGATCTTCCCGACCATCGACAACGCCATCTTCGCCAAGGCGATCGACGCGCTGCAGCGCCGCCTGGCCGAGGCCGACCACCAGCTGCTGATCGCCACCAACGACTACAGCCCGCTCACCGAAGAGGGCCAGGCGCTGAACCTGTTGGCGCGCGGCGCCGATGCGCTGCTGCTGTGCGGCATCGGCCAGCGCCCCACCCTGCTCGCGCGCCTGAAGGCGCGGGCCGTGCCGGTGGTGCACGTGATGAGCTGGCCGCCGCCGCCGGGCCTGGCCTGCGTGGGTTTCGACAACGCCCGCGCGATGGCGCAGGTGGTGCGCTACCTGCTCGACCTGGGCCACCGCCGCATCGCCATGCTGGCCGGCGTGACGCACGACAACGACCGCGCCACCGCGCGCCTGGCCGGCGTGCGAGACGCGCTGGCCGCCGCCGGACTCAAGCTGCCGGCGGCCTGCGTGGCCGAACGGCGCTACGGCCTCGCCGCCGCGCGCGAGGGCCTGCAGCATCTGATGCGCGCGCCCACGCCGCCCACCGCGGTGATCTGCGGCAACGACGTGCTGGCCTTTGGTGCGCTGCTCGAAGCGCAGCGCCTGGGCATCGAGGTGCCGCGAGAGCTGTCGATCGTCGGCTTCGACGATCTCGAACTCGCCTCGCACCTGCAGCCCGCGCTGACCACGGTGCACGTGCCCGCAGACGCGATGTGGCGCGCCGCGGCCGAGCAGGTGCTCGCGATGCTGCGCGGCGGCGAGGCGCCGCCCGACGTCGAAGTGGAGGTGTCGCTGGTGGTGCGGGGGTCGACGGCGCCGCCGGCATCGTCGCGGGGGAGGCGATGACATGTTGCGCCGTCCAGGCTTGATACTGGCGCTGTACCCTGCGAGGTTCAGCGCGGCTGGAACCTGCCACTCGACATGAACGACAACACCCTGCAAGTGCGCATCTGGCGCGGCCGCGGCGCCGACGAAGGCCGCTTCGTCGACTACGCCGTGCCGCGCCAGGACAGCCAGACCGTGCTCGACGTCGTCACGCACGTGCAGCGGGTGCTCGATGCCACGCTGTCGTACCGCTACGCCTGCCGCGTGGGCATGTGCGGCTCGTGTGCGATGACGGTCAACGGCCAGGCGCGCTGGACCTGCCGCACGCATGTGACCAAGGTGGTCGGCAGTGAAGGCGTGCTCGAGATCGCGCCGCTGGCCCACCTGCCCGTGGTGAAGGATCTGGCCACCGACATGAGCGAGTTCTTCGACAAGTGGGCGCGCGCGCGCGGGCGCTTCTCGGGCACGCAGACGCGGCATGACGATTTCGCGCGCGTCTCGCCCGCCACGCCCGAGCGTCAGGCGGCCAATGCCGGCATCGAGTGCATCGGCTGCGCCGTCTGCTACGGATCGTGCGATGTCGTGCAGTGGCGGCCCGACTTCCTGGGGCCGGCGGCGCTGAACCGCGCCTGGACGTTGGTCAACGATGTGCGCGACACCGAGCGCACCGAGCGCCTGCGCGCGGTGGCCGGCGACGCCGGCTGCCACAGCTGCCATACGCAGGGCTCGTGCACCGAGCGCTGCCCCAAAGGCATCGCGCCGACGATTGCCATCGCCGGCCTCAAGCGCACGGTGGCGCGTGCCGCCGTGAAGGGGGAACTGTGAGCGCCACGGCCCGCGCGGCAGTCGGCGGCGCCGAGGCGCGCGACGCAGTCGCACAGGCGCGGCGCTGGTACTGGCAGCGCATGAGCGCGATGGTGCTGGCCGTGTGCGTGGTGCTGCACCTGGGCGGCATGGTGTGGGCCGCACGCGGCGGCCTCAGCGCGGCCGAGATCCTCTCGCGCACGCAGGGCAACGGGCTGTTTGCAGCGTTCTATGCCGTGTTCGTGCTCGCCTGCGCGGTGCACGTGCCGATCGGGCTGATGGCCATTGCGCGCGAGTGGTGGCGCTGGCCGCCGGCCGCTGCGCTGTGGTTCGCGCGCGGCGTCACGGCGGCACTGGTGGTGCTGGGGCTGCGCGCGGTGTGGGGCGTCTACGCGCCCGGCGTGTGAATTCAAGGGCCCCACGATGCGACGCAACGACCACCGCGCCCACGGCCACCCGTCGTGGTGGGCCTTCTGGTTGCACCGCGTATCGGGCCTGCTGCTCGCGCTGTTCCTGCCGCTGCACTTTCTCGCGCTGGGTCAGGCGCTTGCTGGGCCGGCGGCGCTGGAGGGCTTCCTGCGCTTCGCCGACGCGCCGCTCGTGAAAGCCGCCGAATGGGGCCTGGTCACGCTGCTGGCGCTGCACCTGACCGGCGGCGTGCGGCTGCTGCTGATCGAGTTCGGCCGCGCGAGCGACCTGCGCAAGAACTGGATCGCCGGCGGCATCGGCACGGCCGTCGCTATCGGGCTGGCCTTCGCGCTGGCGCTGCTGAACTGACATCATTGCCCGCCACCCCACCCGGAGACATACCCATGAGGCCTTCCACCACCCGCCGCCATGCGCTCGTTTTCGCCGCACTGCTGGCCGGCGGCGGCAGCGCGCTGGCGCAGGGCGCCTGGCCCGGAAAGCCCGTGCGCTTGATCGTGCCGTTTGCCCCCGGCGGCTCCACCGACGTGGTGGCGCGCATGGTGGGCCAGCGGCTCTCGGCGCTGTGGGGCCAGCCGGTGGTCATCGAGAACCGCGCCGGTGCCGGCGGCAACGTCGGCGCCGACGTGGTGGCCAAGGCGGCGGGCGACGGGTACACGCTGTTGATGGCCTCGGGCTCGGTGACGATCAACCCGGCGCTGTACAAGAAGATGCCCTTCGACACCAGGAAGGACCTGCTGCCGATCACCAACGTCGCGCAGGGGCCGATGCTGGTGGTGGTGCAGGACGGCTCGCCGCACAAGACGCTGAAGGAACTGATCGCCGCCGCCAAGGCCAGGCCCGGCACGATCAACTTCGCCTCCGCCGGCGTCGGCAGCCAGGTGCATCTGGCGGGCGAGAACTTCGCCGACGCGGCCGGCGTCGACCTGCAGCACGTGCCCTACAAGGGCGAGGCGCTGGGCTACAACGACCTCGTCGCCGGGCAGGTGCAGATGATGGTGGGCAACTTCGCTGCCGCCTCAGCGCTGCTGGCGCCCAACCGCCTGCGCGCGTTGGCCGTCACCAGCCGCCAGCGGATGCCGCAGCTGCCCGAGGTGCCCACCGCGCATGAAGCCGGATTGCCGAAGTTCGAGAGCATCGGCTGGTTTGGCCTGTTCGCGCCGGCCGGCACGCCGGCGGCGGTGATCCAGAAGGTGCAGCGCGACGTGGCCCGGGTCATGGGCGAGACCGAGATCAAGGCGCGGCTGTACGTGCAGGGCATGACGCCGGTGGTCAACAGTACCGCCGACTTCACGCGCCAGATCGACCAGGAGCTCGAGCGCTGGGCCAAGGTCGTGGCGGCACGCAAGCTCCAGGCGAACTGAGCGCGGCGATGAACATCGACTTGCAGGCCGTCGAGGACGCCGCCAAGGCGCTCTACATCCGCGCGCTGAAGGTGCTGCCGCCGGACATCAAGGACGGCTTCACGCGCTTGCAGCAGCAAGAGTCGGGGGCCACCGCGCAGTCGCTGCTGGGCACGATGGTGCGCAACATCGCCGTGGCCGAGCAGACCGACAACCTGTTGTGCCAGGACACCGGCATCCCGATCTACAACGTCACCCTCGGCCGTGACGTGCAGGTCGATGGCGTCGAGCTGCAGCAGGCCCTGGTGCGGGGCTGCGCCCGAGCGACGCGCGAGTACCCGCTGCGCAGCTCGGTCGTGCATCCGCTCACGCGCAAGAACGAGCACACGTCCTGCGGCATCGGCGTGCCGGTGATCCATATCGGCTTCGACGCCACGCCCGAGACGCTGACGATCGAGATGATTCCCAAGGGCAGCGGCAGCGAGAACGGCTCGTTCCTGCGCATGGCGGTGCCCGCCGAGGGCGTTGATGCGATCAAGACCTTCGTCATCGACAGCGTGCTGGCGGCCGGCGGCAAGACCTGCCCGCCCACCATCGTGGGCGTGGGGCTGGGGGGCACGTCGGATCTGGTCGTGGCGCTGGCCAAGCGCGCGGCCACGCGGGCGTTGGGCAGCACCTGCGCCGACCCCGACGGCGCGGCGCTCGAGCGGCAGCTGAGCGCGGCCGTCAACCAGCTCGGCGTCGGCCCGCAGGGCCTGGGCGGCGACTCGACCGCGTTCGCGGTGCACATCGAACTCGCCGCCACTCACATCACGATGAACCCGATCGCGGTCAACATGCAGTGCCACTCGGCACGGCGCGCCCGCGCCACCTTCACGCCGGCCGGCGTGAGCTACGGCTTCTAGCCGCGCAGGGACGGCCCATGACCCACCACGTGCTGGAGATGCCCGTCACCGAGGCGCAGGTGCGCGCACTGCGCATCGACGACACCGTGACGTTGCAGCGAACGCTGTACGGCATTCGCGACGCGACGCAGATCCACCTGTTCGACCGCGGCCGCCGCACGCGGCTGGATCTGCGCGGCCACGCGGTGATCCACACCGCGCCCAACGTGCGCAAGGTGCCGGTCACTGCCGAGCACCCCGCCGGCTACGCGCCGGTGTGCATCGGCACCACCACGTCCGACCGCATGGAGCGCTTCACGCAGCCGCTGATGGCGCGCGAGGGCGTGCGCCTGATCATCGGCAAAGGGGGGCTGCGCGACGGCTCGTCGCAGGTCTTCGCCGAGTTGGGCGGCGCGTACCTGGCCATCGTCGGCGGCACGGCGGCGCTGGAGACGACCTGGATCGAGCGCATCGAGGACGTCGACCTCGATGACCTGAACCCCGAGAGCCTGTGGCGCTTCGCGATCCGTGATTTCGGGCCGCTGCGGGTGGCGATGGACAGCCACGGCGGCAGCCTGTACCGCACGGTGCAAGCCGACAGCGCGGCACGGCGGGCGCAGGTGCTGGCGTCGCTGGGAGTCAAACCATGACTGTCGCGAACAACGCAGGCGCAGCGGCGCAGCGCTCCGGTCTGCGCCGCGTGCAGACCGACATCCTGATCCTCGGCTCGGGCGGGGCCGGCCTGTTCGCGGCGCTGCACGCGCACCAGCGATCGCCGCGGCTGAAGATCACCGTCGCGGTCAAAGGGCTGCTGGGCAAGTGTGGCTGCACGCGCATGGTGCAGGGTGGCTACAACGTCGCGCTGGCGGCGGGTGATTCGGTGGAGCGCCACTTCATGGACACCATCGACGGCAGCAAGTGGCTCGCCGACCAGGACCTGGCATGGACGCTGGTGGCCACCGCCGTCGAGCGCGTCCGCGAACTCGAGAACGAGCTCGGCTGCTTTTTCGACCGCAACCCCGACGGCAGCATCCACCAGAAGGCCTTTGCCGGCCAGACCTTCGACCGCACGGTACACAAGGGCGACCTCACCGGCATCGAGATCATCAACCGCCTGGCCGAGCAGGTGTGGGCGCGCGGCATCGAGCGGCTGGAGGAGCACCGCGCCATCGAGCTCGTGAAGACGCCGGCCGGCGACGCACTGGCCGGCGTGCTGATGATCGACATGCGCAGCGGCCAGTATGTGTTCGTGCAGGCCAAGGCCGTGCTGCTGGCTACCGGTGGCGGGCCTACCATGTACAAGTACCACACGCCGTCGGGCGACAAGAGTTGTGACGGTCTGGCGATGGCCCTGCGCGCCGGGCTTCCGCTGCGCGACATGGAGATGGTGCAGTTTCACCCCACGGGTCTCCTGGCCGGCGGCGGCACCCGCATGACCGGCACGGTGCTCGAAGAAGGCCTGCGCGGTGCCGGCGGCTGGCTGCTCAACGGCGAGGGCGAGCGATTCATGTCGCGCTACGACGAGCGCGCCGAACGCGCCACGCGCGACATCGTGAGCCGCTCGATCTTTCGCGAGATGCGCGATGGCCGCACCACGCGCCACGGCGGCGTGTGGCTGCAGATGCACCACCTGGGCGCCGACCACGTCCGCCGCCAGTTCAAGGGCATGGTCGAGCGCTGCGCCGACTGCGGCTTCGACCTCGCCGGCGGCCGCGTGGAGGTGGTGCCTACCGCGCACTACATGATGGGCGGCGTGGTGTTCGCGCCCGATACCTGCACGCCGCTGCCGGCGCTGTTTGCTGCCGGCGAGGACACCGGCGGCGTGCACGGCGCCAACCGCCTGGGTGGCAATGGCGTGGCCAACTCCACCGTCTTCGGCGGCATTGCCGGCGACACGATGGCCGACTGGGTGCAGCGCGAAGGGAGCTTCCGCGCGCCCGACGAGGCCGCCATCACCGCCGCCGTGGCGCGCGCCGAGGCACCGTTCCACCAGCGCGGCGGCGACCTGGAGGCCGTGCGCGAGGCGCTGTACGACTGCATGTGGAGCGATGTGGGCATCCTGCGCACAGCGACATCGCTGCAGCGCGCCCTGCAGCGGCTTGGCGAGCTCGACACGCAACTCGCGCGCACGGGCGTGGCCGACGTGGACCGCGCCTTCCACATGGGCTGGCATGACTGGCTGAACCTGAAGAATCTGGTGGCCGTCAGCCGCCTGATCACACTGTCTGCGCTGGCGCGCGAAGATTCGCGCGGCGCTCACTTCCGCGAGGACTTTCCCGAAGCGAGTGCGCTCGACACCTCGCACTACATCGTCGTGCGCCAACGCGGCGACGCGCTGGACCTCACGCGCGAGCCGGTGCGCTTTACGCGTGTGGCGCCGGGGCAGAGCCTGCTGGCGGCTGCTTGAGCGCGCCGGGCCCCTCCCAAGCGCTCGTTCTGGGGCACGGAGTGCGCAGGGTCGCGCGGTGACCGAGCTGTCGCTGCCCGAGCTGGCCGCCACGTGCGCAGCCATCACGTTGGCGTGTTTGGGTTCGGCGGCATCGGCGCCAACGTGGTTGCACCGCCGCTGCTGGGCCACATGATGAGGCTGCGCTTCGCGGTCGCTGCTGCTGGGCGCGCGCCTGCTCGCTGGAGGCGGCGCGCGTGGGACTGGGTGAGTTGATGTCCGCGCCCCCGGGCCAGGGCCGCCGGGGCCGCCGTTCGTAGAGGCCGGCAGGGATCCAGCCCTAGGCACGGGCTTCGGGCAGTGCCATGATGGCCCGCACGATGAACCCCTTCCGTCAGTTGCTGCGCGGGCGCGGCGCCAAGCCGCCGGTGGGAACCTGGATCGTCTCCGCCAGCCCCATCGTCGCCGAGGCCGTGGGCCACGCCGGCTTCGACTGGGGCGTGCTCGACATGGAGCATGCGCCGCTCGACCTGATGACGCTCGTGCACCTGCTGCAGGCCGTGGGCAACACGAAGATGGTGCCGGTGGTGCGCGTGCCTTGGAACGACACGGTGATGGTCAAGCGTGTGCTCGACGCGGGCGCCGAGACGCTGCTGTTCCCCTTCATCCAGAACGCCGAGGAGGCGGCGCGCGCGGTGGCTGCCACGCGCTTTCCGCCCGACGGCGTGCGCGGCATGGCGGCGATGGGGCGCGCCTCGCGCTATGGCACGACGCCCGACTTCTACCGCGCGGCCAACAAGCAGATCGGCGTCGTCGTGCAGCTCGAGTCGCCGCAGGCCATCGCGCAGCTCGAGACGATCGCCGCCGTGCCGGGGGTGGACGCGCTCTTCGTCGGCCCGGGCGACCTCTCGGGCACGATGGGTCATGTCGGCCAGCTCACCCACCCCGCGGTGATGGCGCTGATGGCCGATGCGGCGCAGCGCGCCCGCGCCATCGGCAAGCCCATCGGCAGCGTCGGCACGACGCCGGAGGTCGTGACCCGCTACCGCGCCGCCGGCTACGACTTCCTGGCCGTGGCGAGTGACCTGGCGCTGCTGATGCGCGGGGCCACCGCGGCGGCGCAGGCTCTGCGCCAGGGCGACAGCGCCTCGCACGTGCACACGCTGGCCGAGGGTACGCGCACCTAGGCTGGCCGCCGGGCAGGTCCCGGTCGGGCGGCGTCCGTCTTCCCCGGGCGAGCGGCCGCGCTCACCGATCGAATGTGAGTGACAACTCGCACTCGCCCGACGCCATTCGGCAGAAATGGCCGTGGTTGCAGCCGCAACTTCGTGACACACCCTCCGAACGCGGGGGGTGGCATCGTTCACCCCCCCAGGACGCAGGACGCATGTCGGGCCAGCAGCCAGATCCCCCGCGCCGATGGTCACGAAGAAGGAGGAAACCCACGATGAAGCCGCAAGCACTGCTCGATGCCGGACTGCGCGAACTGCGCCTGCCCGACCCGCACTCGGTCGCGGACCTGCCCACTTCCGCCGTGGGGGCCGTGCTGACGATGCTGCGCGCGGCCATGGTGGTGGCGGCCTTGACGGCGCTCGCCTCCCTGTCGACCCCGGCGGCCCACGCAGCCGTGCCGCAGGCCGCCAACCAGGCACTGCTGTAGGTGGCCGGACCGGGCCAGCCGAGCCCGGCGTCGATCGGGCCTACTTCTGAATGTCGCCCAGGCAGAGGTACTTGACCTCGACGTAGTCGTCCATGCCCTGGTGCGCGCCCTCGCGCCCGAGGCCGCTCTGCTTGACGCCGCCGAAAGGCACTTCAGCCGTGCTGATCAGGCCGGTGTTGACGCCCACCATGCCGTACTCCAGCGCCTCGCCGACGCGGAAGATGCGGCCGATGTCGCGGCTGTAGAAGTAGCTGGCGAGGCCGAACTCGGTGGCGTTGGCGAGTGCCACCGCCTCGTCCTCGGTCTTGAAGCGGAAGACCGGTGCCACGGGGCCGAAGGTCTCCTCGCGGGCGCAGAGCATCTCGCCAGTCACGTCGGCGAGCACGGTGGGCGTGTAGAAGCGTTCGCCGATGCGTTCACCGCCGACGACGACACGCGCGCCGCGCCCCAGCGCGTCGGCCACGTGCCGCTGCACCTTGGCGATGGCTTGGTCGTCGATGAGCGGGCCCTGCGTCACGCCGGCCTCGAAGCCGTTGCCGACCTTGATCGAGCGTGAGCGCTCGGCCAGCTGCGCCACGAAGGCGTCATAGACGCCATCCTGCACGTAGAAGCGGTTGGCACAGACGCAGGTCTGGCCGGCGTTGCGGTACTTGCTGACCATCGCGCCCTCGATGGCGCTGGCGATGTCGGCGTCGTCGAAGACGATGAAGGGGGCGTTGCCGCCGAGCTCGAGGCTCACCTTCTTGATCGTCGGCGCGCATTGCGCGCTCAGGATGCGGCCGACCTCGGTGCTGCCGGTGAAGCTGAGGTGGCGCACCACGTCGCTCGCGCAGAGCACCTTGCCGATGGCGATGCTGTTGGCGCCGTCAGCACTGAGCACGTTGAGCACGCCGGCGGGCATGCCGGCGCGCTGCGCGAGTTCGGCCACGGCGAGTGCCGACAGCGGCGTCTGCTCGGCCGGCTTGATGATCACCGGGCAGCCGGCGGCCAGCGCCGGCGCCACCTTGCGCGTGATCATCGCGATCGGGAAGTTCCACGGCGTGATCGCGGCGCAGACGCCGATCGGCTGCTTGATCGCCAGGTAGCGCTTGTTGTTGTCGGTGGTGGGGATGGTCTCGCCATAGATCCGCCGCGCCTCCTCGGCAAACCACTCGACGAAGCTGGCGCCGTAGCCGACCTCGCCCTTGGCCTCGGCGAGCGGCTTGCCCTGCTCGGCCGTCATGATGCGCGCCAGGTCGTCGGCGTGCTGGTTCATGAGGTGGTACCACTTCATCATCACCGCGGCCCGCTCCTTGGCGGTCTTGCGGCGCCACGCCGGCCATGCCTTGTCGGCGGCGGCGATGGCTGCTTCGGCCTGGCTGGTGCCGAGGTTGGCCACCTGGGCCAGCACGAGGCCGGTGGCCGGGTCGCGCACGTCGAAGCGGCCACCACCGGCCACCCATTCGCCATTGATGAGGCCATCGGTCTTGAGCAGGCTCGGATCGGCCAGCGTCGAAAGGGGTGAGGTCTTCATGTCCATCGTTCGTCACTCCTCGGCAGCGGGACCGCACGATAGCAAGACCGGCCGGTGCCCACAGGGGCCGCTGCAATAATCCGCGGTCTTGCCCGAAGGCGCCCGCGCCCGCTGATCCACGAAAGCCGCCGATGAAACTGGCCGACATCCGCTCCACGTTCCTGAAGTTCTTCGAGTCCAAGGGCCATGCCGTGGTCGCCTCGAGCCCCGTGGTGCCCGGCGACGACCCGACGCTGCTGTTCACCAACGCGGGCATGAACCAGTTCAAGGACGTCTTCCTCGGCTTCGACAAGCGGCCCTACTCGCGCGCCACCACCAGCCAGAAGTGCATCCGCGCCGGCGGCAAGCACAACGACCTCGAGAACGTGGGCTACACGGCCCGCCACCACACGTTCTTCGAGATGCTGGGCAACTTCAGCTTCGGCGACTACTTCAAGCACGACGCCATCCAGTACGCGTGGGAACTGCTCACCGTGCACTTCAAGCTGCCCAAGGAAAAGCTCTGGGCCACCGTCTACGCGGAGGACGACGAGGCGTACGGCATCTGGAAGGACGTGATCGGGTTGCCCGCCGAGCGCATCGTGCGCATCGGCGACAACAAGGGCGCCCGCTACATGTCCGACAACTTCTGGATGATGGGCGACACCGGCCCCTGCGGCCCGTGCAGCGAGATCTTCTACGACCACGGCCCCGACGTGGCCGGCGGTCCGCCCGGCAGCCCCGAGCAGGACGGCGACCGCTACATCGAGATCTGGAACAACGTCTTCATGCAGTTCAACCGCACCGAAGACGGTGTGATGCACCCGCTGCCGAAACCCAGCGTCGACACCGGCATGGGCCTGGAGCGGCTGGCCGCCGTGCTGCAGCACGTGCACAGCAACTACCAGATCGACCTCTTCACGCGCCTGCTGGCGGCGGCGAAGAACGGGGTGGAGTACGCCGGCGGCAAGCACGTGCCGGCCGATTCGCCCTCGCTGAAGGTGATCGCCGACCACATCCGCGCCACCGCCTTCACCATCACCGACGGCATCATCCCGGGCAACGAGGGGCGCGGCTACGTGCTCCGGCGCATCACGCGCCGCGCCATCCGCCACGGCTACAAGCTCGGCGCGAGGAAGCCCTTCTTCCACACGCTCGTGATGCCGCTCGTGGCCGAGATGGGCGAGGCGTACCCCGAACTCGCGCGCGAAGCCGCGCGCAGCACCGACGTGCTGAAGCAGGAGGAAGAGCGCTTCTTCCAGACCATCGCCAACGGCATGGAGATCCTGGAGGGCGCGTTGTCGACCGTCGGCAAGGAGAGCGCCCAGGTCATCGACGGCGACACCGCCTTCAAGCTGCACGACACCTTCGGCTTCCCGCTCGACCTCACGGCCGACGTCTGCCGCGAGCGCGGCGTGTCGGTCGACGAAGCCGGCTTCAACGCCGCCATGCAGCGCCAGCGCGAGCAGGCGCGCGCCAGTGCCAAGTTCAAGGTGGCCGCCGGCCTCGAGTACCAGGGCGCCGACACGGCCTTCCATGGCTACGAGCACCTGGTATGCGAACACAGCAAGGTGCTCGCGATCTACGTCGACGGCACCTCGGTGAACAGGGCCAAGGCCGGCGACGACGTGGTCATCGTGCTCGACCACACGCCCTTCTACGCCGAGAGTGGCGGCCAGGTCGGCGACACCGGCGAACTGCGCAACCCGCGTGCCCGCGTGCTCGTCGAAGACACGGTGAAGGTGCAAGCCGCCGTGCATGGCCACCAGGGCCGCATCGTCGAAGGCGAGGTCGAGGTGGGCGACGGCTTCGTCGCGCGCGTCGACGGCGAGCAGCGCGCCAGGACCATGCGCAACCACAGCGTCACGCACCTCATGCACAAGGCGCTGCGCGAGGTGCTGGGCGCGCACGTGCAGCAGAAGGGCTCGCTCGTGAACGCCGAGCGCACTCGCTTCGACTTCAGCCACAACGCCCCGGTCACCGATGCGCAGGTCGCCAAGATCGAGGCGCTGGTGAACGCCGAGATCCTGGCCAACGCGGCCACGCAGGCGCGTGTGCTGCCGTTGGAGGAGGCGCAGAAGTCGGGCGCCATGATGTTGTTCGGCGAGAAGTACGGCGAGACCGTGCGCGTGCTCGACATCGGATCGAGCCGCGAACTCTGCGGTGGCACGCATGTGCAGCGCACCGGCGACATCGGCTTGTTCAAGATCGTCGCCGAAGGGGGCATCGCCGCCGGCATCCGCCGCGTCGAGGCGGTGACGGGCGGCAACGCGCTGGCCTACCTGCAGGGCCTGGAAAGCACGGTGGCCGGCGTGGCCGGCGCGCTGAAGGTGACGCCTGCCGAGGTGGGCGGCCGCGTTGCCGCGGTGCTGGAGCAGGTGCGCGCGCTGGAAAAGGAAGTGGCCGCGCTCAAGGGCAAGCTCGCCAGCGCCCAGGGCGACGACATGCTTTCGCAGGCTGTGGACGTGAACGGCATCAAGGTGCTCGCCGCGATGCTGCCGGGCGCCGACGCGAAGACGCTGCGCGAGACGATGGACCAGCTGAAGAACAAGCTGAAGACCGCCGCCATCGTGCTGGCGGCGGTGGAGGGTGGCAAGGTGCAGATCGCCGCCGGCGTCACGGCCGACAGCGTGGGCAAGCTCAAGGCCGGCGAGCTCGTCAACTTCGTCGCCCAGCAGGTGGGCGGCAAGGGTGGCGGCAAGGCCGACATGGCGATGGCCGGCGGCACCGATGCCGCTGCGCTGCCGAAGGCGCTGGCCAGCGTCAAGTCGTGGGTGGCGGAGCGGGCTTGAGCGGGGCCGGCTCTCTCTCCTGAGCCGCCAGCCCCCGACTCGCGAACCCCGCTAGCGGGGTGCCCGGTTGCGCTAGCGCCGGCGAGCGCGCCAAGCGGCCGCCACGCCCATGGCCAACAGCCAGAGGCTGGAAGGCTCGGGGATCGTGCCCGGCGCCTGCGGCTGCGCCTCGGCGATCGGTCGGGGCCCGATGCCCGTCAGCTCGTTGGCCGGGCTCGTGATGCCTGCAGGCGTTGGACCTGTCTCCTGAGGCTGCTCGGGCGAGCTCACGATGCCTTCGGGAGCCGGCGCCTCCGGGGCCGACCTTGGCGGAGCGGGCTCTTGCGCAGCCGGTGTGGCCGGCGTGGGCGAAGCGGCCGACGGGCTCTCGGCGGATTGCGGTGCGGGCGCCGGCGACGGCATCGCGGAACCCGGCGGCGCCGGGGGAGCGGGAGGTGCGGCAGGCGCGGCAGGCGCGGCGGCTGGTGCCTCGGTGGATTGCGTCGCCACGGTGTGCGCCGGGGGGGCGGCCGAAGGCGCAGGCGCGGCCGGACCGGCGCTGCTCTGCGAAATCGCAGGGATCTGCGGAACCGTCACAGGCGCGGGCGCGGGCGTGGCACCTTGAGGAACCGGCGCGGCGGGGCCCTGCGTGCTGGCCGCGGCCGCGCTGCCCTGGCAGGCGGCATCGCGTGACCACGTGGCCTCGAAGCGCATGCCGCCGCGGCCGCGTGCGGTGACTTCCTCGATTTCGAGGCAGCGCGCGGCATCGGCCGCGGTCGGATGCGCCCCACCGGGGGCGGCGCCCCACTGCGGCATGGCGACGACGCCAGCCTTCGCGGCGGGCCCGGTCAACGCAAGAATGGCCGCGAGGGCCGTGAGCTGCCGCACGCCGGCAGGAACCTGAATCATCTTGATCTCCCTTCAAGGCGCGACCCAACTCGCACCGTGTGCAGGGAGTCTGCCGGTCTTGGTCCCAAAGCGGCATCACGCGAGGCGGTGGGTGGCGGGGCTCATGCCGTGAAGGTTCTCACCCTCGGCCGGGTCGTCCCCCGTGGACGCGGGGAGCGGGCGCCGCCTGGTCGGGCGCCCGCTCACCCGAACGGGCTCGAGGGCATCGTGCACTGGAGGCGCGACACGCCCCCGCATCGAGGGCCTCTCGGGATCTGCACGCCTTGGATCGCGGGGGCCTTTCTGGTACATCTCCATGCGTGTTGGCGGGTCTCGCACAGGCGCATGGCGCGCGAGTTCGACCGGTACGGATGAAGGTGTTCCAAGAACCACGGTGCCTTGCACGGGCACTGAAAAGGAGACAAGGCATGACTTCGCGTTTCCGGGCGGTGCTGCGCGCGCTGCTGCCGGCCATGGCCGTGGCGCTTCTCGGCGCGCAGGCCTCGGCCAGCACCCTGACCCAGAACGTTTCCTGGACCATCGACCGCGCGGGCACTTCCACGAAGTACCGCATCGTGGCCTATGGCGACTCGATCTACGCCGGCTACAACGGTTCCGTCCTCAACGCGGCGAAGTACGCCGCGCCCACGGTGGACGCGGAGTACCTTTCCGCGAAGTGGGGCACCGACATCGAGAGCATCCGGCGCGCCAAGTCCGGGGCGGTGGCCTCGGACATCTACAACAACAAGATCGTCGCCGAACGTTCGTACATGCAGGCCAGTTCCACGCGCGTGGTCTCCTTCGAGATGTGCGGCAACGACGGCCTGCAGGCGCGCTCGTCCTTCAAGAGCCAGAGCGGCACCTGCAGCTATGCCGGCCTCGAGACGGCGCTCGCCAACTGCAAGACGTATGTCGCCGCGTCGATGGACTACATCAACGCCAACGCCTACGCAGGTACGAAGCTGAAGATCATCGCCAACCTCTACTACCCCGGCTATGCGGCCGACAACGTGCAGAGCACCTGCCGCGATGCAGGCACGGGCGCGACGGTGAACGTGCAAGGGGCGCTGCTGCCACGCATCGCGAAGATGAACTACTGGATGTGCGAGTACGCGCGCCAGAAGGGTTTCCAGTGCGCGGACAACTTCGCGCAGTACATGGGCGCGGACCACGACAGCAATGGCGACGGCCAGATCGACTCCGACGCGCTGCGCTATGTGGCCGGCGAGAGCGAGGCGAGCTACGTGACGCGCATCACGAGCACCCTGCGTTCGACGATCCGCGATGCCAACACGCACTTCGTCTCGGCCAGCAGCAGCTACGACTACATCCAGTCCGACGACACGCACCCCACCTACACCGGCGGCACGGTGTCGGCAGGCCTGTTCGGCGGCACCACGGGCTCGGGCGCGCCGCGCTACACCACGTTCACCGGCGGCAAGAGCCCGATCTGGAACCGGCTCGGGCACGAGCGCATGGGCTGGGCCTTGTCGGTGTCCAACCCGGTCGCGCCTTGAGGCGGAGCGAGCCGCGCCGGCTTGATCGATACGGGCAGGTGATGACACATCCACGCGGCAGCGGACCGAAGCCCTGGACCCTGTCCTGGGTCCACATGGTCCTCGCCTTGGCGGTCGGTGCCGGCATGCCGTTGTTGTGGATCTGGTTCGCGTCCGCGGACAAGGCGGTGGCTGTCGCCGAAGCGAGCGCGGTCCGGCCCCAGTCCGATGGCACGATCGTGGCCCCTGCGGCCGCCGCGGCGACGCCTGCGGCCGCGGCAGCGCGGCCGCCGGCGCTTGCCACGCCGCTTCAGGTAGCGGCACCGGCCCCCGCGCCGCAGATTCCGCGCCTTCGGGACCCGAACGGTGACCAGACGCCCGACATTGCCGACTTCATCAACAATGGCGAAGTGCCGACCATGGCCGAAGTGATCAGCAGGCTGCAGGCCGCCGGCGTCAACGGCGGGCTGGCTGCGTTCAACCCGCCGGGCACGCGCCCGCCGCTCGTCGGCATCGCGGTGAGCGAAGACTTCGAGTTGCCGCCCGGTTATGTGCGGCACCACCAGGTCACCGACGACGGCCAGCGCATCGAGCCGATCCTGATGTTCTCGCCCGACCATCCGGTTGCGGTAGCAGCGGCCCGGGCTGCGGGCGCGTCCGATGCGAGCCCGCAGGACCGCGTGGTGCCGCCCGCCCTGGTGCCACCCGGCCTGCCCATCCGTCAGATCGTGGTGCCGCCCGTGCTCGAACGCGGAAGGTAAGGGCGCGCCCTGGAACCGCGTATCGCACGCCGGCGCAGCGCTCACGCCGGCGTCATCGCTTTCTGGGCCGGTGTTCTCGCCAGTGCCCTGATGCTGTTCCTGTACGCACGCGGAGGCGTCGCGTGGGTGCTGGGCTTCGTCGCGCTGGTGCCGTGGCTGCACACGCTGGATGCCAAACCCATGGCCACCTCGGTGGCGCGCACGCTGGGCAACGCGTGCGTGATGTCGGTGGCCCTCACGGCCGCGATGTTTGCTTGGTTCGGGCTCTCGATGGGCCGCTATGCGCAGGTGAACGAGGCCCTGGGCCTGGGCGTTCTGCTGTTGCTGGCGCCGGTGTTCCAGCCGCAGGTGCTGGCGTTCGCGCTGGTGCGCCACCTCGCGCGGCGCCGCCATGGCCCGGTGATCGGGGCGCTGGCTGGGGGCGCGGCCTGGGTGGCCACGGAGTGGGCCATGCCGAAGCTGCTGGGCGACACGCTGGGCCACGGGCTGTACCCGTCGGCGCTGCTGCGGCAGGCGGCCGATGTCGGTGGGGCTGCGGGCCTGACGCTGCTGCTGCTGTGGGCCAACGAAGCGGTCCTGGCTTCATGGGTCTCATGGTCCACCGCAGCCTCGCGTGCCCCATCTGCGATCTCGGCGGCCTCGGCGCGGCGCGCAGGCCGCGCCCGCGCCGTCGCCCGGCCGCTGGCGCTGGCGGTGGGGGGGCCGCTGCTGCTGGCCGCGTATGGCCTCGTGAACCCCACCGCTTCCCCGGAGCCGCCCGGGCCCGCGGGCCAGCGCCTACGCATGGGCCTCGTCCAGTCCAACATCGTCGACTACGAACGCCTGCGCCGAGAGAAGGGCGCCGGCGCGGTCGTGCGCGAGATCCTCGACACGCACTATGCGATGAGCTACGACGCGGTGGAGCGCCAGAAGGCGCAGGCCCTGTTGTGGTCGGAGACCGTCTACCCCACCACCTTCGGCCGCCCGAAGAGCGAAGCCGGCGCCGAGCTCGACCGCGAGATCCTCGGCATCGTCGATGCGGCGGGGGTGCCGCTGGTGTTCGGCACGTACGACCGTGACCCGGAGGGGGCTGGGGGCGAGTACAACGCCGCCGCCTTCGTTGCGCCCGGCACGGGCATCGTGGGCTCCTATCGCAAGACGCGGCTATTCCCCTTCACCGAGGCCCTGCCGGCGTGGCTAGAGGGGCCGCTCGAACCTCTCGTGCGCGGCTGGTTGCCGTGGGCCGGCACCTGGCGCCCTGGCAACGGGGCACGCGTGTTCCCCCTGCGGCTGGCCGACGGCCGCGAGATCCCGGTGCTGCCGCTGATCTGCCTGGACGACGTGGACACTGGCCTCGCCATCGACGGCGCGCGTCTGGGTGCGATGCTGATCCTCACGATGTCCAACGACTCGTGGTTCACCGGGCACCCGCAGGGCGCGCAGCTGCACCTGGCGGTGGCCGCCTTTCGCAGCATCGAGACGCGCCTGCCGCAGTTCCGCGTCACCTCCAACGGCTACAGCGCGGTGATCGATGCGAGCGGCGAGGTGCTGGCCGACACGCGCATGGGCGAGCGCACGCTCGTCGTCGGCGAGCTGCCCGTGCGCGAACCGGCGCGCACCTTGATGGTGGCCTGGGGCGATTGGGTCGGCCGCGCGGGGGCGTTGTTCCTGCTGACACTAGCGGTGCTGGCCGGCTGGCGGGCGTGGAGTGCGCAGCATCCGGGGATGAGCGCACCAGCGCATGCGGCCGAGGGGGCAACTGCCTTGCCCGAGCAAGTGGCCTTGTTGACCCCGGCGGTGCGCTGGACCGCCGGCGCCTTGCGCGCCTTCGCGTATGGCAGCCTGCTCTGGCTGGCGGCCACCGTGGTGGCCGGCGAAGGGGCGCTGGCCACCAACACGCTGGCCCAGGTCCGTGCCTTCTTGGCGCTCGTGCTGGCCCCGGAAGCCGCGGCCCGTGGCCTGCTGTGGGCCAGCCGCGTCACGCTTTCGCTGCAAGCGGGCCTGCTGGTGCTGACCCGCGGCGCACGCCGCATCGAGCTGTCACTGCGCGAGGTGGCATCCTTGCGGGCCTGGCGCGTGCCCAGTCCCGGCCCCGGGGTCTCGCTGCAGATGGCATCGGGCGCGACGTGGGGCTACGCACTGGCGGGTATCGATGCCTTCGCGCTGCGGGCCGCACTGGCGGCGCAGGCGCCGCCGTCCGCTCCGTCCGGGCAAGACGCCGATATCGGCGGCACTGCTGCCGCTGTGCAACCCGTGTCACCCCGTTGGGCGGCCTGTTTCGCGCAGGCTGTCACGGCGCCCCGCGGCAGCCGCTTCCTTCACCATCCGCTTGCCAAGTTCGTCGCCTTCCCTTTCCTGCTGGCGATACCGGCCTTTCGGCTGCACCAGCACATCGCTTTCGGCGGCGGCTTGGGCGAGTACCAGCTGTTCGGCCTGGCAGCCTTTGCCAAGGGGTTCGCGTTGTGGTGGGCGGCATGGGGCATCGGCGTCGTCCTGGTGGCCGCCGTGCTGCGCGCGGCGATCGAATGCAGCACGCTGGCGGTGGTGCTGTGGCGCCCGGCGCGCGTGCTCGAAGTCCGGCATCGGCTGGAGCAGCTTGGCCTGGCCGCGCTGTACCTCGGCATCCCGGCCTGGCTTGCGATGCGATTCGCGGGCGCCTGAGGGCTCGCCGCCGTCGCGCGGCGAGTCGGCCACGCTCCTGACCGGTGCACCACCCCCGGTCGCCAGGGGTTGACAACGGGCTGGTGCCGCCGAAGCATCGCGCACGGCCGCGCGACACGCGCAATCGATGCGCAATGCGGCAAACGGCAGGCACCATGACACTTGCCAAGCGGATAGGAAAGTACCCGGTCATCCGCGAGATCGGCAAAGGCGCGATGGGCACGGTGTACGAGGGCTTCGACCCCGACACTGGCGAAAAGGTGGCGATCAAGATCCTGCGTGCCGAGCACCTCGGCGACAGCAGCGCCGACTCGGCCAGCGCGCGCTTCGAGCGCGAGGCGCAAGCCACCCGCCGCCTGCGCCACCCGAACATCGTCGCGGTGCACGAATACGGCGAGCAGGGCCGCATCAAGTTCATCGCCATGGAGTTCCTCGACGGCCGGGAACTTCGGCAGCTGATGCGTGAGCGGGGCCGCTTCGGGCTCGACGACGCCGTCTTCGTCCTGCTGCAGTTGCTGGACGCCCTGGGCCACTCGCACCAGCACGGCGTCGTGCACCGCGACATCAAGCCTTCCAACGTCATGGTGATGGACGGCCTGCGCATCAAGGTGATGGACTTCGGCATCGCGCGCATCGAGAGCGCCAACTTCACGCAGATGGGCACGCTGCTCGGCACGCCGAGCTACATGTCGCCCGAGCAGGTGCGCGGCGAGGCGGTCGACGGCCGCGCCGACCTGTGGGCCGCAGGCGTCATGCTCCACGAGATGCTGGTCGGCCGCAGTCCGTTCGCTGCCAGGACGCCGTTCGAGGTGATGCAGAACGCGGCGTCCCTCGAGCTCGCGCCGGTGTCGTCGCTGGTGAGCGGATTGCCGACAGCTCTCGATGCCGTGATGCGCCGCGCGCTGGCCCGGCATCGCGACGAGCGCTTCCAGGAGGCGGGCGACTTCGCGCGTGAGTTGACGAAGGCGGCGGCCGCCGCCACCGACACGGTGGACCTGGAGCTGGCCTTCGAGCCGGCTGCGACGACGCGGCTCGAACCAACCGCGTCGGGCTCGCGCTAGGCTTGCGGCGTCATTCCACGGGCTGCCGCGTGCGGGCCGTCCGATGGCTCAGGCGAGGCGGGCGTCCGCACCGGCCGGCGTGGCGGCGGTTGTGGTTGCGGCCGCGGCGGCTGCGGCGCGCGCCTTCTCGATGCCGCTTCGAACGTGAGCCTTCAGCTGTTCGCGCTGCCGCTTGTCCTTGTAGACGGCCGCGATCTCCGGCGAGTGGCCGTACATCGCCCAGGGCGCGTGCTCGGTCAGGAAGGCCAGGGCCTTGTCGACCACCGCCTCCTTGCCGCCCAACGTCACGGTGCCGCTTTCGAAGTTGAGCACGGCGGCGTAGGTCTTGCCGGCCGGAATCACGTAGTACATCTTCTTCTGCGTCACCTGCTTGAAGGCCCAGAGCAGCTGCGTCGCAGGCTGGATATCGAGCTTGGTGAGCGACTGCGTGATGACGAAGCGCCGGGTCAGTGTCGTCGCGCCGACCTTGACCGTCTTGGCATTGGCAATGTCACGCTCGATGCTGGCCGACGCCGCGGGCAAGGACTGGTTCGCCACGAAGGGCTTCACCGCTGGATGCGAGGTCGGTTGGCGCCAGCGAGCCAGACCCAACCCACCCCACACCAGGGCGGCCAGCGCGAGCAGGCCGCCCACCGGCAGCCAGATCGTGGCGCTGCCGGCGTAGTCGTGGGTGTCCATCATCTGCGGCAGGAAGCGGCTGCTCAGCGTCGCGCGCGATTCGGGCTTGTCGAGCAGCCGCGACATCGCTTCGGGGTCCGGCGGTGCCAGCGTGCCTTCGAGGAGGGCGGTCTGTCCCGGCACGCCCCTCACGAGCAGCAGCCGGTTGCCCACCTCGGCGACGAAGAACTCGGTCGACACGCTGCGGCTGCGCTCGATGCCGCGCTTCTTGCGCACCGTGATCACCTGCAGGCCGGTGGCATGCAGCTTGTCGGCCTGCACGCGGATCCAGCCGCGCGTGCTCGGCGCGGCGCCGATCAGTTCCTGCGCGCTGACCGGATGAGCGCCACGAAAGTACTCGCGCACATAGCCCCAGTTCGCGCCGAGCAGCGTGACCAATACCCCGAGCACGATCGCCGACACGGCGAGTTGCTTGCCTGCCTGCCGGCGCGCGGCATCCACGATCCATGACGACATGAGTTCCCCTCCGCGACTGGGCGTTCGAGCGAGCGGTTGAATGACCGTTGGGAGGATAGGGACATCTCCCTTGGCACAGGCGCGTTGCGCGGGGCAGGTTCGTCGAATCAGCCGCATCCGCAGCAGATTTCGCGGCCGATTTCGCGGCGGATTCGCGCGCTCCCGTCACGGCACCCGTGGTGCCGGCGCCCGCCGGCGCCGCCTCAGGGCATGCGGCGTTCGCTCTTCTGGGCTTCGCTCAAGCCCTCGAGCAGCGCCATGTCGGCCTGCGAGGCGCTCCAGCGCAACTCGCGCCACGGTCGGTAGGCAGCCGAGTCGTACCAGGCGCGGAAGGCGGCTGCCGAGGGCCAGCGCTGCAGCAGGAGGCGGCGCGGTTCCCATTGACCCTCGATGACCTGGAAGTGCCCGCCCGCCACGAGGAACTCGCCGCCCGCGGCGCGCAGGCCCGGCATGTGACCCGGCGCATAGCGCGCCATGGGTGCGCTGTCGCGCACCGCCACATCGATGACCACCAACGCTGGCCGCTGCGTGGCCGCCGGCGCGGACGATGCAATGCCCTGCACCAGCACCATCTCGGTGTCGGCCGCGCGTTGGCGGATCTGCCGCCAAGGCGAATAGGGCGTGCTCTCGTACCACTGGAAGAAGACCTGGGCGCTCGGCCACTGGTGCACGATCATGCGGCGCATCGGCCAGTCGCCCTCCACGGGCTGCGGAAGCGCGCCGGCGGCGAGGAACCGCCCACCGAAGGCGCCGATGGTGGGCAGGTGGCCCGCCAGGTAGTCGCCGAACGCGCGCTCGTCGCGGATCTGCACGCGCACGAGGGAGAAGACGGGATGGTCGGTCCACCCGCGCGACGACCCCGCCGGCGGCGAAGGCGAGCCGGGCACGGGCGAGGTGACGGCCGAGCCGGAGGGTGCGCCAGGGGCGCCGGCTGCGGCAGGTGCGCCCGGCCGCGCCGGCACGGGCGAAGTCACCGCGGCTTCCGGAGCGGGTGTGGGCGCCTGAACGGGCGGTGGAGCCGCCGGAGGTGGCGGCGGCTGCACGGGGCCAGGCGCTGCCGGCGACGCCGTGGGTCGGACGGGCGAAGGCCCCGGGCCCGGTGCCGCGCACGCCGAGAGCAAGGCAGGCAAGCCGATCACGAACCGGCGGCGGTGCTCGAACGGAGCCAAGGTGTCCTCCTGTCGCTTCTGTTGCGCCGCGGCGCAGGGGCAGCCTGTCGTAGGCCGCCGCTCACGTATAGCACAGGCCCCTGCTCGCCGAGCCCCTGCTCGCCTTGCCCACCACGCGCCCACCACGCGCCCCGCACGGGCTGGTACGGGCCGGCACGGATTCGCTAGCGTCTGCCTAACGGTCGGCTGCGACAGTGCAAACATGACAATGATCCGCACGCCTTGGTTCGAACTCGAGCCCGTGATGGCTGCCTACGTCGCGGCCTGGACGCTCGCTGTCGTGTCGGCCCTGACGCATCTCTGGCTGAAGCGGCGCGAGTACGCCGAGGCCTACCTTGGTTATGGCGCCTTTCTCCTGGCGCCCTGGAAGGTGGGCTTCTTCGCGCTCGCCACGGCGCTGATCACGTGGATGGCGCCGTACACGACCGACCCGACCTGGGACCGCATCGACGCGCCGCTGATGGCGACGCTGTCGTTCTTCTCCGCCGCCTGGGTGCTGGGGGTGCTGTACCGCTGGCGTCGCACGCCGCCGTCGCACCTGGCGGTGGCGGCGGTCCTGTGGATGCTCTCGGCCAGCTGGTGCTACGACGGATACCTGCTCTTCCGCGACGGCATGTACCCGATCACGTGGTGGTCGAACATCGTCGCCTCTTCCATTCTCTACATCATCGTGGGCCTGGTGTGGAACCTCGACGTGCGGCCGGGGCGTGGTGCCACCTTCGCCTTCATGGAGCCCACGTGGTTGCTGCCGCCCACGCCGGGCGCCACCACCCGCATCTTGCTCTGGGCGTCGCCGTTCCTGTTGCTGGGTGCGGCGAGCCTGGCGTACTTCGTCGACTGGGGGCGGTGAGCGCGCCGGGGCACGCGACCCCGGCCGGGCACCCGCCGGAAGCGGCGCCGGAGCCGCCAGAACACAATCACGGATGTTCGCCTTCTTCGAAAGCCGCATCCGCCCCACCGCGTCGACCGGCCCCGCCGGCAGCGCGCCGCCGCAGAGCCTGCTCGGCTTCTACTGGCACTTCGTCGGCCAGACGCGCGGCCTCTTCGGCCTCATGTTCCTCACCGGCCTGGCCGTCGCGCTGGTCGACACGCTGATCCCCATCTTCATCGGCAAGCTCGTGCGCTTGATGGAGTCCGCCGACCGCGTCACGGCCGTCGAGCAGGCGCTGCCCATGCTGCTGGGCATGGCCGCCGTGGTGCTCGTGCTGCGCCCGCTGGCGCTGATGACCGACAGCCTCGTGCGCAACAACGCGGTGGTGCCCGGCGTCACCAGCCTCATCCGCTGGCAGAGCCACTGGCACGTGGTGCGGCAGAGCTGGCCGTTCTTCCAGAACGATTTCGCCGGCCGCATCGCCAACCGCGTCATGCAGACCAGCAACGCCGTGCGCGAGAGCGTCGTCAGCTCGATCCGCGGCGTCTGGTACATCGTCGTCTACGGCGTCTCGGCGCTCGTGCTCATGAGCGCGGCCGACTGGCGGCTCGCCGTGCCCACCGTGCTGTGGTTCGCCGCCTACGTGCTCGTGCTGCGCCACTTCGTGCCCCGCATGCGCGACCTGGCCAAGGCGAGCAGCGAGCTGCGCAGCGCCGTCATGGGCCGCGTCGTCGACAGCTATACGAACATCCTCACCGTCAAGCTGTTCGCCCGGGCGCGCGACGAGGACGCCCACGTGAGGGAGACCATCGACGAGCACACCGTCGCCATCCAGGCGCACATGCGGCTCATCACGCGCTTCATGACGACGCTGTCGGCGCTCAACGCCCTGCTGCTCGTGAGCACGGCCGCCATCGGCATCGTGCTGTGGGGTCGCGGCGCGGTGGATGCCGGCACCGTGGCCACGGCGTTGCCGCTGGCGTGGACCATCGCCAACGTCGCCGGCTGGGTGAGCTGGGAAGTGACCGGCATCTTCGAGAACATCGGCGTCGTGCAGGAGGGCATGGAGACGATCGCCGTGCCGCACTCGCTCACCGACCAACCCGGTGCGCGCGAGCTCGAGGTGGGGCAGGGCGGCGTGCGGGGCGAAGTCCGCTTCGAGGGGGTCACGTTCACCTACGGCCGGCAGGACGGCAAGAGGGTGCTCGACACGCTGACCCTCGTCGTGAAGCCCGGCGAGCGGGTGGGCATCGTTGGCCGCTCCGGCGCCGGCAAGAGCACGCTCGTGAACCTGCTGCTGCGCTTCTACGAGCTCGAAGGCGGCAGCGTGCGCATCGACGGCCACGACATCCGCGAGGTCACGCAGGAAAGCCTGCGCGCGGCCATCGGCATGGTCACGCAGGACACCTCGCTGCTGCACCGTTCGATCGCCGCCAACATCGGCTACGGCCGCCCGGGCGCCGGCCGCGAGGAGATCGTCGCTGCCGCGAAGCGGGCGCAGGCGCATGAGTTCATCCTGGGCCTTTCGGACTGGAAGGGGCGCACCGGCTACGACGCGCATGTCGGCGAGCGTGGCGTCAAGCTCTCCGGCGGGCAGCGCCAACGCGTGGCGATCGCGCGCGTGGTGCTCAAGGACGCGCCGATCCTGGTGCTGGACGAGGCGACCTCGGCGCTGGACAGCGAGGTCGAGCTCGCCATCCAGGAGCAGCTGCTCGGGCTGATGGAGGGCAAGACGGTGATCGCCATCGCGCACCGCCTGTCGACCATCGCGCGCATGGACCGGCTCATCGTGCTCGACCAGGGCCGCATCGTCGAGCAGGGCACGCATGCCGAGCTCATTGCGCTCGGCGGACACTACGCGGCGCTGTGGGCGCACCAGAGCGGCGGCTTCCTGGCCGAGGACGTGGCCGGGCCGGCGGTGTCATCCGCTGCGCAGGCAGGAAACGTGCAGCCGCAGGCCTTGCTCGACCCCGGGCCGGTCGACGAGATGCGCACGGCCGAGCGCGCCGAGCCGGATGTCGACGCGGAGCCGGCGCCGGCGCGGAACTGAGCAGGGCGGCGGCATCGGCCCGCGGCGGGCCGATGTGAGCAGTGGCCCCCGGTCCGCTTTGGCCGGATCGAAGCGCCGCCCGATCAGGCCCTGACCAGTCGGGGGTTGCCGACGCCGACCTTGACGACGCTGCTGGCGCTCGTGCCGAAGCCCAGGTTCAGCCACAGGTCGGACTGGTTCGCGCTGTCGAACGTCGCGCCGCTGGCGGGCAGCTTGAAAGGCAGGAAGACGACGCGGCCGGTCAATGAAGCGGCGGTCGTGGTGGCGGCACTGGTGGCGCGCGCCGAATAGCCAGCGTAGTGCGTGATGCGGCCTCCGGACCACACGTACTCCTGCCGCGCGTCGAATTCGGTCAGACGCGGTGTGCTGCCCGACACCCGTTCGCAGAGGAAGTCGAACTCGCAGCCGATCACCTCATTGGTGGCCAGTCCGGAGAGCTTGAAGGGCAGCCGCATGACGACGGACGAAGAGCCTATTGGGAGGCTCGCGCGTGTCGTGAAGAAGGTCTTGCCGCCGATCGTTTCGACCAGCTGGTTGCTCACGGCGGCGTTGGAGCCGGCGGCGGAGTAGCCGGTGGGCGTGACGCCCGGCGCGCCGGTGGCGGTCATCGCCGCGTTGAGCATCAGGTTCGTGCCCGGGTAGGCCGTGCCCGTGCCCGCGCCGAGCCAGGCGGTCATGGCGTCCGCTTCGAGCTTGGCCTGCGCCAGCCCGCCGGCCAGGCTCAGATGCAGGCCGTCGATGGTCATGCCGGACAGGAAGCGGCCCGTGCTGTCGTGCAGCGTGTTCAGCGGCGAGACGTAGCGCACCGAGCTGCCGAAGCTGCCGGCCATGGTGGCCAGCCCGGCGTTGACCTGCAGCAGCGCGTTGCGCACGACGGTGGGATTGCTGTTGTTGGCCAGCGACCCGTCGCCGTAGCCGAAGATGCCGCAGTCGAGCACCTTGAGCCCGCCGTTGACCATGCGCTGCAGGATCGTGCGGTGGTTGGTCAGGCAGTTGCTGACGGCCGTGCTGGCGCTGGAGGCGCTGACACTCTGCAGGTCGTTGATCGAGCCGCCGCGCAGGATGACGAGGTCGGGCGCGGCGTCGATCACGTCCTGGATCGCCATCGGCTGCCCGGTGAAAGGGGCCGTGCGGTCGTCCGCGAGCATCAGCAGCGTGTCCTGGCCGTCGATGCCGAAGTGGCCGATCAACTGCGCCATCGGGTAATGGGTCGGCAGCGCCCAGACCGCGAACTCGCTGATGCCCACCGTGTCCGTGCCGGTGGCCACGACGGCATTGATGGGAACGGCAATGCTGTCGCTGATGCGCCCGACATTGGCTGTCGAGTCACCAAAGACCGTGACACGCAGTCGCTGCGGCGGTGGAGGCGGCGGCGGAGGTGGCGGTGGCGGCGGAGGAGGAGGTGGCGGCGGCGGAGGAGGAGGTGGCGGCGGCGGAGGTGGCGGCGGCGGAGGTGGCGGCGGCGGCGGAGGAGGTGGTGGCGGCGGCGGAGGTGGTGGCGGCGGAGGTGGCGGCGGCGGTGGTGGCGGCGGCGGTGAGGGTGGCGGCGGTGAGGGTGGCGGCGGTGAGGGTGGCGGCGGCGAGGGCGGCGGCGGCGCCGGCGGCGGGGGCGAAGGAGATGGCGGAGGCGGCACGGGCGCGGCAGGCGCCGGTGCGTCACCGCCGCCACCACCACACGCTGCCAGCGCCGACGCCATCGTGGTGACCCACAGCGTCTGAAGGATGCGGCGTCTGTGCGCCTCGGGCTCCCTGGTCGATTTCATGTCTTGGCCCAGGCTTCGGTGCCGGGCATCCGCGGGAAGAAATGATCAGCGGATTATCCGGATGGGGGCAGGCTAGCGGCGACCGCGGACACCATCACAGCGGGGGGTGGGCAAGACCGCATTCCGTGGCAACTGCCACGGTTGGGCCCTCACCGTCGGCGCCGGGCAGCTTCAGAGCGGGCGGACCGTTGACCGCCGCCTGCGCGCCGCCAACGGCATGGTCCCGCCGGACGCCTCGGCGGCTGCCGTCAGCGCAGCGAATGCTGCGCCGAAGCGAAACGCGCCAGCCCCAGCTCCTCGCGCACGGCGCGCCCCAGCTCGGACCGCATGTCGTCCACGGGGATGCCGGTGGCATCCGCGATGCGCACCATGCGCTGGAAGTTGGCGGCCACGCCGGCGGCGTCCACCAGCACCGCCCCTCCGGCCGCCTGCAGCAGCGCCTGCCGGCTCTTCGCCAGCGCGTCCGCGTCGCGGCGGGCGAGCGCTTCGGCAAAGCGCATCAACTCGGGCCCGAACGAGATGCCGCGCGCGGCGCTGTCCTCGCGGCCGGCGATGGCCTGCAGGTCGATCTCGGTGGCCGTGGTTTGCGAGCTCACACGGAGCATCGTGGCGTGTGCGTTCGTTCAGTAGAAGCACTCGTTGACGGCCGAGACGCGGCCGGCCACCAGTTCCATCTGCAGCCGGTCGATGGCGCGCTCGGGATCCTTCACGTAGTTGGCCATCCCGGCAAACGAGAGGTACTGCGCGGCACTGAGCTCGCGCCAGTCGCGCAGCGCATCAGGCACCAGCGTCAGCGCACGCACCACATTGGCAGCGCGCGTGTGCTTGAAGAGGTCGGCCTCGGGCCCCACGGCGCCCTCGCGCGGCACGGTGGGCACGAAGCCGATGTCCTCGCTCAGCACGGCCGGGCGGTAGCGGCTGGGCTCGCCGGGTTGCGGTGCGGGCAGCGGCTCCAGGGGCAGGCCGAGGGCGCGGTGGAACTCGTCGATGCTGAAGACGGCGACGACGACGCCGACCAGCTCGACGTACGCCTCCTTGCTCAGCAGGCCCTGGGCGGCGTTGTCGTCAACGTACCTGAGCGTGATGCGGCTCTGGTCGGTCACCACACGGTGCACGGCATCCACGGCGGCCGCGGGCAGGCCCGGGCCGTGGTCGTGCGTGCCGGGCACGGCATGGGGCGACAGCGCCGCCTTGCGTGCGCGGCACAGCGCGCAGTCCACGGCGAGGCGGCTCTCCCGCGCGATGGCCACGCGCTCGGCGCCTGTCCACCAGCTGCCCGGGCGCGACAGCGTGTGCCAGTACCGGCGGTGCGCCGCGCCGATGTCGGCACGCACGGGAGTGGGAGCATCGGCGTAGCTGAAGGGGGTCATGGTCGGTCCCGTGGAAGTACGAGGCGCTGACGGCGCGTCGCCGCTGCCGAGGCGGTTGCCAACGCGCCGGGCGGAGGTCATTGTCGCCGGATGACGCCTGGCGCCCTGGCCGCTTGGGAGCACGGAAGCTCGGCAGCCCGAGGGAGCCGCCGCTCAGTCGCTCAGCCGCCCAACCAGGCCTTGAACGCCGCGGCGCGTTCCTGGCTCACGACGACGTCGCCCGTCATCGCCGGCTGCAGCTCCACCTTCAGCCGCCCCTTGCCCACGGGCCCGAAGCGCACCACTGCCCGCGCTGCCACCAGCAGCTGGCGGTTGGCGCGGAAGAACTGCGACGGGTCGAGCTCGGCCTCCAGTTCGGCCAGCGGCGTGTCGAGCAGGTAGCGCTCGCCGGCCTCGTCGACCGCAAAGGCCAGCTTGTCGAGCGAGACCACGTAGGCCACCCGCTCCACCGGCAGGGCGTGGAACTGCGCGCCCTTGCGGCCCACGAGGCGCTGGCGCCAGGGTGGCGCCAGCAGGCTGCCTGAATGCGGTCCGAGACGTGGCCCGAGCTGCGGTCCGAGATGCAGCCCTGGATGCGGTTGCAGTTGCAGCATGAGCGAGGCCACCACGTCGGCGCCGAAGCTGCGCCGCAGGCGCTGCACCTTGCCCAGCGCCTGCGCGAGTGCGTCCTCGTTCACGGGCTTCAACAAGTAGTCGATGGCGAGCGCCTGAAAGGCATCGATGGCGAAGCGGTCGTAGGCGGTGGTGAAGATCGTGGGCAGAGCGAGCGCGCCGTCCTTGAAGAGTTCCAGCGAGAGGCCGTCGGCGAGCTGGATGTCCAGCAGCAGCAGGTCCGGCGCGGCGTGGCTCGCGAGCCAGGCCTGCGTGCCCTTCACGCTGTCGGCCTGGCCGACGACCACGACCTCGGGCGCGACACGCCCCAGGGCGCCGACGAGCCGCTCGCGTGCCGGCGGCTCGTCTTCGGCGATGAAGGCGTTGAGCGCCGCCTTCGTGCCGCTCATGCCGCGGTCACCAGCGGCACCCTGGCCTCGAAGCGCTCGTCGCTGCGCGCCAGCACCAGCGGCCGCCCGGTGAGCAGGCGGCAACGTTCGTCGAGGTTGGCCAGGCCCAGGCCCGATGACGGCGTGGTGCTGCGCCGCGGTCGCACCGGGTTGGCCATCGCCACCTGGCCTTCGGCAAGCGAAAGCAGCACCTGCAGCGGCTGGCTGGCACTGGCCTGGTTGTGCTTCAAGGCGTTTTCCAGCAGGCCCTGCAGCGCCATCGGCGGCACCAGCCAGCCGCTGGCGCCGGCTTCCACCGCTTCGGCGCCGGCGAGGGGCATGGCCGGCCCGAAGCGCAGTTCCAGCAGCCGGTGGTAGCGGCGCAGGAAGGCCAGCTCGTCGGCCAGCGGCACCAGATCGCGCTCGCGGCTGGCAAGCACGAAGCGGTAGACCTCGGCCAGCGTGTCGCAGAACTCGCGCCCGCGCGCGGGATCGTGCTCGATCAGGTGGCCGAGCGTGTTGAGGCTGTTGAAGAGGAAGTGCGGATCCACCTGCGACTTCAGCGCTGCCAGCTCGGCCTGCGTGCGCGCCCGCTCCAGGCGCTCCACGCGCATCAGGTCCGACTCGCGCTCGCGGATGAGGAAGATCGTCTCGTAGGCGTGCGTCACGAAGAGCACGCAGATGACGTTGGTCAGCACCACCACCTGCAGGGCGCTGCGGTCCACCGGCAGCCCGGCGACATGGAACCAGGCCAGCAGCCCCAGCACCGTGACCGGCGCCGTGTACAGCACGTTGGCCACCACCAGCATCATGAGCTTGCGCAGCGGCTGGTTGAACCAATCCAGATGCTGCCGCTGCTTGAACAGCAGCCAGCGGTTGCCGAGCCAGATGGCCGCCGCCAGCGCGACGAACATCGCGGTGCCGGCCCAATGGAGCCCTTGCCGCGGCGTCACCGGGCCGTAGAGGCCGCTGAGCCACGGGATCGAGAGACCGAAGCCCAGGATGCCCACGGCCATCACCGGCCGGTCGTCCACCTTCACGGGCGGCTCGGGCGGCGGTTTGGGCAGCGTCATCTCGGGGTTCGGCAAGCGCTTGTCCTGCTTCGGTGGCCCGGCCCTGGTGCCGCGGGCGCGGTGCGGTCAGTCTGCGAGCCCTCAACCTTAACGCGAGGACCGCGATGGAATCCGTCAGCTTCAACTTTGCCGCGGTGGCTGCCGCGGCGGCGCTCTGCTTTGCCATCGGCGGGCTCTGGTACTCGCCGCTCATGTTCGCCAAGCCCTGGATGAAGGAAGTCGGCCTCACCGAGGAACAGACGCGCAGCGCGCCCATGGCCCGCATCTTCGGCCTCTCGGCCATCGCGTCGCTCGTGATGGCGTTCAACCTCGCCGCCTTCATCGGCCCCAAGGCGAGCCTGGGCTTCGGTCTCTTCGCGGGTGCCGCCGCCGGCCTCGGCTGGGTGGCGATGTCGCTCGGCGTCATCTACCTCTTCGAGCAGCGTTCGCTGAAACTGTGGCTCATCAACAGCGGCTACCAGGTCGTCTCGTACACGCTCATGGGCGGCCTGCTGGGGGTATGGAAATGAAGGTCTTGGCGAAGGCAAAGTCGATGAAACTCGAGAAGACAACGCGACGTTCGGCCATCCTGGCACTCGGCCTGGCGCTGGCGACGTCGGCCGTGCGCGCGGAGACCAGTCAGGTCTCGGGGAGCGGCTTCACCGTGACCCACGCCGCCGTCGTGACCGGCGAGCCGGAACAGGTGTGGCAGGCGTTCACGCAACTGCCGCGCTGGTGGAAGGCTTCGCACACCTGGTCGGGCCAGTCATCGAACATGACGCTGGACGCGCAGGCCGGTGGTTGCTGGTGCGAACGCTGGGGCGAGGGGCCATCGGCCATGCACGGCCGCGTTCTGCTGGCCCTGCCAGGGTCGGCATTGCGTCTGCAGGCGTGGCTGGGGCCTCTGCAGGAGATGCCGGTGGCGGGCGTGCTCACCTTTGGCACGGCCAAACGCGACGGCCAGACGCGGCTGCGCGTGACCTACCGCGTGGCCGGCGGCGCCGATGCGGGCCTGGACAAGCTCGCCGCGCCGGTGGACGAGGTCATCGGCGAGCAGTTCAAGCGGCTGAAGCTCTTCATCGAGACCGGCCGGCCCGAGTGAGCCTGCGGCGGCCGTGGCGCCATGGCCCCCCGGTCCGCTGATGCACGCCCCTGGGACCTGTTGATCAGCCGTGCCCGGCCCGGCGCAGGCGTCGCCGGCCCCGGTCCAGTCCGTGGCTAGCGTTTGCCTAATGGGCGCCCGCCAGACTACGGCGCAGCGTGCGGCCCGTCTTGGCGGCCGCGACAGAAGGGTTGCAAGGGAGCATTGCATGCGGACGAAAGAGTGGAGGGCCGGCGCGGCGACCGTCGGGTTGGGCAGGAATCGCCGGCCGGGGTGGATGCCGTGGCCGTTCGCCTGGCTGGTGGCCGGCCTGCTCCTGGGCTGGGTTTCCGTGGCCGGCGCGGCCGCCGGCCCTGCGCCGCCTGCGGCCGAGTCGCGCGTGGCGCTGGTCATCGGCAACGGCGCTTACGCCCAGGAACCGCTGCGCAATGCCGTGAACGACGCGCGGGCGATGGCCAAGACGCTGCGCGGCATGGGCTTCACCGTGCTGCTGCACGAGAACGCGAAGAAGGCGACGATGGAGCAGGCCGTGCTCGAGTACGGCCGGCGTCTCGCCGCAGGCGGCGTCGGGGTCTTCTTCTACGCCGGCCACGGCATGCAGGTGCGCGGCCGCAACTACCTGGTGCCCACCGATGCGCAGATCGACGAGGAGGCCAAGACCCGTGTCGCCGCCGTCGACCTCGATCTGCTGCTCGAGCAGATCGCCGAGGCGCGCAACCGCGTGAACCTGGTCGTGCTGGACGCCTGCCGCAACAACCCCTTCGAGCGCAAGCTGCGCGGCCGCTCGCAGGGCCTGGCCGCGGTGGACGCGGCGCGCGGCACGCTGATCGCTTACGCCACAGCGCCCGGGTCGGTGGCCAGCGACGGCGGGGGTCGCAACGGCCTGTACACCGAGGAGTTGCTGCGCGCGCTGGAGCAGCCGGGGCTGAAGATCGAGGAGGTCTTCAAGCGCGTGCGCGTGGCGGTCGCCGAGCGGTCCAACGGGACGCAGACGCCGTGGGAATCGTCGTCGCTCACTGGCGATCTGGTCATCAACGTGACCGTGAATGTCCACGCGGCCGCCGGCGCCCCGGGGCCGACCGCGCCGACGATCCCTGCCGCTGCCGATCGCGACGCACTCTTCTGGGCTTCCATCCGCGACAGCCGCCAGGGCGCCGACTTCGAGGCCTACCTGCGCCAGTTCCCGACGGGCACGTTCGCCGAACTCGCCCGCCAGCGCCTGCGGGCGCTGGCCGTGCCAGGCGCGGGCGCCGGCGGCGCGGGGTTCGACGGGACCTGGCTCACCACGATCGTCTGTGCCGACCTGCCGAACGGCGTGCGAGGCTACCGCCTGCAGTTCCAGACCGAAGTGCGCGATGGTCGGGTCAGCGGCCAGCACGGCGAGCCCGGCAAGAACGGGTCGGCTGCGTTGAGCGGCCGCATCGAGGCCGACGGAACGGCCGCGCTGCACGTGCGCGGCTTGACGGCCGACCCTCGCTTCTCCGGTGACTATCGGCCCGGCACGCCTTACAGCTACGACGTCGTCGAGGCGAGGTTCAACGAGCGCACCGGCTCGGGTCGGCGCGTCGCCGTGCGGCCCTGCGCGCTGAGCTTCGAGCGGCGCGGCGCCGGGCGTTGATCGGGTGGCGGCTGTCGAGGCCGCCGGGACGACGAAGGCGCCCGCGCCCGTGCCAGCGCGCGGCGGCTCAGGCCGGCGCGTACACCGCCGCCACCTTGCTGGAGTTGAAGATCCAGGTCTCGACGAACTCGGACCATTCGAGCCGGGCGCCCAGCGCGTTCATCGCGCCGGCCAGCACGAACCAGTTCAGCACCTCCTGCTGGCCGCTTTCCTCGACTTGGGCCAGCGGGTGGTTGCGCCAGGCGGCGTAGTCGCCTTTCACGAGCGCCTCGTACAGCGCACGGTCGGCGGCCACGTCGGGCGCGATGCGGAAGGTCTTGTCGACGAGGAAGGCGTGCGACCAGCTCGACGAGGCGAGCACGGCCACGCGCCAGGGGCTGGCCTTCAGGATGCGCGCGCAGGCCGCGCCGAGGTCGAAGCAGCGACGTGGGCTCGGCGAGGGCGGGTCGGCCGGCCGGCCGCGGTCGGCCCATCGGCTGACGAAGCCCTTGTAGCTGATGACGGCGCGGCCGTAGCAGTTGATGGGCATGCACACCACCGGCCAGTCGAAGCCCTCGCGGTCGTAGTCGAGGTAGAGCAGGGCGTTGAGGAAGGCGTGCGGCAGCCCCGGGTGGTGCAGCGGCTCGTAGGCATAGGCGACGTCGAAGTCGGCCTCCAGCAGCGCCGTGGTCAGGTGCTTGGCGCCCTCGCGGTGGCCGCGCACGAGGCGAGTGGTGTCGCCGCGCTCGCCCCAGACGTTCGGGCGGCCGCCGCCCCACTCGTCTTGCGTGTTCGCGTCGAACATCGCCGAGGCGCTGGCCTGCGCCCACGGGCGGATCTCGCGATCCTCGTAGGCCAGCACCGAGAACGCCGGTACGACGCTCTCCTTGAAGTTCTCGTACTGGTCATCGCCCCAGATCAGCACGAAGTCGGGCCGGAAGTCGGTGAGCGCCTGGCGCACGCGCTGCAGGCCGGCGCGCATGGCGGCACGGTGGCGCGCTGCGGCGGTCACGGGATCGGCCCACTCGGCCTGCATGGCGGGCGGCCAGTTCGCGGGGTCCTTGGCTGCAGCCGGGATGTCGGGGTCGGCCAGCCGGCCCCGCAGGATGTTGGCCATGTCGGCGTCACGGCCCGACAGGGGCGGGTAGTGCGAAACGCCGAGTCCGAGAACCTGCCCCATGGGATCGGGCCTCCTCTGCCCTTGTGCGGCCGGCGATCGGCCGCGAATCGGATGTGAATCAGAGCAGCCCGCGACGGGAGAGGTTGTGCATCAGCGCGCCGACGCCGAACGTCCACGGCGCGATCTTGTCGCTGTGGCCGACCCAGTTGACGAGCGTGCCGAGCTTTTCGCTGGCGATGGCCACGCGATCGCCCAGGTGGTGTGTGAAGCCGGCACCCGGCGCGTCGCGGTCCTGGATGGGCGCGAACATGGTGCCGCAGAAAAGCAGGATGCCGTCGGGGTACTGGTGGTGCCGGCCCATGGCGTGCTCCACCAGCTCCAGCGGGTCGCGGCTGATCTTCGACATCGAGCTCGCGCCGTTCAGCACGAAGCCGTCGCCGCCCTGCACGGTGAGCGCGATCTCGGCGCGGCGCAGGTCATCGATGCCGAAGTGCCCGCCGACGTGCGCGTCGAACAGGCGGATGAACGGGCCGATGGCGCAGGAGCCGTTGTTGTCCTTGGCCTTGCCGAGCAGCAGCGCGCTGCGGCCCTCGAAGTCGCGCAGGTTGACGTCGTTGCCGAGCGCGGCGCCGACGACCTCGCCGCGTGGCGACACCACGAGCACGACCTCGGGCTCGGGGTTGTTCCAGGTGGAGCCGGGGTGCAGGCCGACCTCGACGCCCGTGCCCACCGAGGCCATCGGCGGCGCCTTGGTGAAGATCTCGGCGTCGGGCCCGATGCCGACCTCGAGGTACTGCGACCACAGCTTCTGCTCGATCAGCACCGCCTTCAGCCGCATCGCCGGCGGCGAGCCGGGGCGGATGGCGGCGAGGTCATCGCCCACCTCGGCCACGACGCGCTGCCGCAGCTCCTGCGCGCGCGAGGCATCGCCACGCGCCTGCTCCTCGATGACCCGTTCGACCATGCTGGTCGCGAAGGTCACGCCGGCCGCCTTCACGACCTGCAGGTCGTTCGGGGCGAGCAGGTGGCGGTGCGCCGGGTCGGGGCCGTGCGTGGTGGTGGCGTCGAGCCAGCCGCTGAGCGTCCCGAGCGACCGGCCGGCGTGGCCGCGCACGGCCTCGGCCGCGTCGGGGCGCTCGAGCAGCGCGGCCATCGTCGGCGCCAGCGGGCTGATGTCGACGAGCGCGCCTTGGCGCACGGTGACGAGCGTCGGCCCGCCCCCCTCTCCGGGCAACCAGGCGCGGCCGACCAGCACGGCCTGCTCGGCGTCGTGGGGCAGCGTGTCTTCGAGGGTCAGGTTGCGCAGCATGTCCGTTCCTTTCGTTCGCGAAAGCGGCTCGATCGCCGTGCGACGGCGGACGGGGCGCCCGGAGCCACAGGGGCGTGGCCCGCGCCGGCGCGGCGCAAAGGTTACCTGCTTCTCAACGGAGCGCCGCGAAAGGGACCGATGGCGCATGCCCTGCGCGCCACCGCGCTCCGGGGGCATCGTCAGGCGCACGCGGGTTCGTTGGGGTTAGGCTTGCTGGCATCGCCGTGCCAGCCCGGCTCACCGGCCTTCTTGTCCACCGACCCTCAGGCCCCCACCTCCCCGCCCGCCGATGCAGCCTGCCCGACACGTCTTTCTCGACCCCGCTTCGCCCCTCGAGGTGCTGACCGCCACGGCGCGCGGGATGATCGAGCACAACTTCATCCGCGCGGCACAGCGCGCCCAGACCGAGTTGATGACGGCCGTGGCCGGGGCCGGCCTGCTGCCCGAGGTGCGCACCCGTGTCGGCCTGTTCCCGGACGTGCCGAACGCCCCGAACGACGCGCAATGCCGGTATCTGGCCGGCGTGCTCTTCGGCCATGACCTCGTGGCGCAGCGCGGGCCCCGCCACCGGCCCATGGTCGCGCTCACCGGCAGCCTGGCTTGGATGACCATTGCGCCGGGGCGCCATGCGGTGTTCACGCACCTTGGCCCCTACGACACGCTGCATCTCACCTGGCAGGCCATCTACTGCGACTGGCTGCCGACTTCGGGCGAGACCTTGCGCCGTGCGCCCCCGATGGAAGTGAGCATCAACAGCCCCGACGACGTGCGGCCGCAGGATCTGCGCACGGAGATCTGGATGCCCCTGGCCTGAGCGCGCCCGGGCGCCGGGGCACGCAGCGTCGGCAGGCGCGAGTGGCCGGCGTGCCCTAGAGCGAAAGCGTGGCGAACTGCCCCTGCACGTGGCCGAGCCACAGCTTCAGGCGCTGGCGCTCCATGAGCCCGAGCGCCGGACCGCCATCGCGCGCGTTGCCGTTGCGCGCCAGCCAGAAGCTGGAGTTGGTGGCATCGATCTTCTGCGCCACCGTCTCGTGCAGGCGGCGCAGGTCGATGACGCGCGCGCCCATCCCGCGGGCCCTGGCCAACTCGCCCGAGCGCTCGAGCAGGCTGAAATCGTCGCCGCGCAACTGGTTGCGCACGATCACGTAGTGAAGCCGCTGGCCGAATCGGTCCAGCAGCCGGTGCAGCAGGTCCACCGAGTCCTTGCCAGAGTCCATCACGTGCCAGTAGTGCAGGGCCACGCCCGACACGTCGGCCACGTCGAGCACGCCGGACTCCTCCATCCACTTCACGAGCGGCTCGTGCGTCTGCGCGGCCAGGTCGACCAGCACGCGCCGCGCCGGCTGCTCGATGGCGGCCTCGATGAGCGTGTCCAGCGCCTCGTAGCGGTCGACCACCACGGGCGAGGCATAGCCCGTGTAGAAGCGCATCAGCGTGCCGTGCGAGCGGTCGGTGTCGAAGCCGAGGAAGGGGACGTTCTCGTCGATGAAGTGCTGCGCCAGCAGGCGCGATACCAGCGACTTGCCCACGCCGCCTTTCTCGCCGCCGATCAGGTGCACCTTGGCGGTGCTGGAGGTGTCGAGCGTGGGGATGGAGGTCATGGGCGGGCTCGTGGAGGCGAGGGCGCGACAAGCCGGGGGCAGGGCGCGGAGGAGATGCATGGATTCTGCAACGGCGGCATGATCGGGCTTCGATGACGACGACCGAGGCCTCGGAACGGTCGCTGGCCCCCCGGGCGCGGCCGACCCTGCACTTCTTCTGCGGCAAGGCAGGGGCCGGCAAGACGACGGCCGCGTCGCGGATCGCTCAGAAGCACGGCGCGTTGCTGATCTCCGAGGACATCTGGCTCCTGCGCCTGTTCGGCGATGAGATGAAGACCTTCGATGACTATGTGCGAGTCTCCGCCAAGCTCAAGGCCGTGGTGGGCCCGCTCGCCGTGGACCTGTTGAAGGCGGGGCAGTCGGTCGTGCTGGACTTCCAGGCCAACACGCAGGCCGGCCGCGGCTGGTTTCGCTCGGTGTTCGAGCAGGCGGGGGCGGCACATGTGCTGCACTTCGTGGTCGCCTCGGACGAGGCTTGCCTGGCGCGCATCGGCAAGCGCAACGTGGAGCGACCGGAGGGCTCCCATCACCTGACCGAAGCCGACTTCATCCACGTTTCGTCGTTCTTCCAGGCGCCCGAAGAGGCCGAGGGCTTCAACGTCGAGATGCACGCCACGTGACTGGCGCTCGCTGGCGCCATCGCCGCACGCGGAGGTGGCGCCTCACAATCCGAAACCCGGCCGCTGGCGGCCGCCGCCTGAAACCTCCTGCACGAGACGCCCTGCATGAAGCTCCTCTTCTCGCCCACCTCGCCCTATGTCCGCAAGTGCCTGGTCGTGGCGCACGAGTTGGGCCTGAACGGCCGCCTGCAGCTGCAGGCCTCGAACGCGCACCCGATCAACCGCGACCGCGAGATCATCCAGAGCAATCCGCTCGGCAAGGTGCCGACCTTCTTCACCGACGATGGCCAGGTGCTCTACGACAGCCGCGTGATCTGCGAGTACCTCGACACACTGGCCGGCGGCAGCCTCTTCCCGCGTTCGGGCCCGGCGCGCTGGGAGGCGCTGACGCTGCAATCGCTCGGCGACGGCATGCTCGACGCCGCCTTGCTCGCGCGCTACGAAGACGCGGCTCGGCCGGAGGCGATCCGCTGGCCGGAGTGGCGCGCCGGCCAGCTCGACAAGATCGAGACCTCGGTGCAGCACCTGCAGGCGCGTCCGGCGCTGCTGGCGGGCCGCGTCGACATCGGTGCCATCACCGTGGGCTGCGCGCTCTGGTACGCGGACCTGCGCTTCGCCGACTTCGGCTGGCGCGCGCGCTGCCCCGCGGTCGCCGCCTGGTACGCCGGCTTCAGCCAGCGGCCGAGCATGGCGGCGAGCTGGGCGCTCTGAGTCGGCAAGCCGCCGCAGGCGGGCGGCGTCAGGCGGGAGGCGCGAGGCCGCCGAGCGTGGCGAGCGTGGTGAGCGCAAACGGGCGCAGCGCGAGGGCAGCGGGCCCGGGTGTCGCGGCCAGGCCGCGCACCTCCTTCGTCCAAAGGGGGAACGCGTGGCGGGCCTGCACCGCGGTGCGACTTGTGTGCGCCGCACGGCATCATCGTGGCTGTCTCGCTGTGGGCCCTCGCGGCCCGAAAGGAAGTCTCGATATGGGGAGTCGTCGCGGTCCGGTCCTTGCTGTGCTGCTTGCTGCCGTTGCATTGGCAGCCTGTGACCGCAAGCCAACCGAGCTGGGCCAGGGCGGCAGCGTCGTCAGCGGCTCGGCCGGGCCGGCCGGTGCGCACAACGCGGCGCGCGAACTGCTGCACTGTGCCGCGCCGGTGGCCACGCTGGCGCTGGCCGAGAACCCGCACGGCTACACCTACGCCGGCAGCTACCAGCTGCCGCCGACGCCGCTGCCGCTGGTGCGGCTGATGGCGCAGCAGAGCAACTGCTTCCGCGTGGTGGACCGTGCGGCCGGCCTGCGCGGGACCGTGCAGGAGCAGGAGCTGCGCGACGCCGGTGTGCTGCGCCGCGAGGGCAACACGGTGCAGCGGGGCCGCGGCTACGAGGCGCAGTTCACCCTCACGCCCAGCCTCACGTTCTCCGAGCGCGACGCGGGTCGCGAGGTTGGCGGCATCCTGGCCATGATCCCGGTGCTCAACAAGTTCGTCGGCGTGGCCGAGCAGGTGAAGCTGAAGGAGGCGCAGGTGGCCCTGCTGCTCACCGACAACGAGACCACCGAGCAGGTGGCCGCGGCCACGGGCTCGGTGCGCGTCACCGACCTCGGCGTCGGCGGCCTCGTGCTCGGCAAGACCGGCGGCGCGGCGGGCGCCGGCTGGAGCAACACGAACGAGGGCAAGGTGATCGCCGCCGCGTTCCTGGACGCGCACAACCAGCTCGTGGCGCAGGTGCGCGCGATGCCCGAGCGTGCGATGCCGCCGCCTGTGCCCACCAAGCCGGCGGCCGGCCGCGCCAAGCCCCCGGGCTGATCGGCTGGCGGCCAGCGGCCAGCGCCCCGCCGCACTGTGCGTCACCCCGCTGCCGCCACCTCCATCTGCCGGAAGCGCCGCGAGATGCGCTCGACGAAGGCTTCTCCCACGTGCGAGAGCGGCCGGTGGCTGGCGACGAAGATGCCGGCCTCCATCGCATTGACGCTCGGCGCGTCGAGCGGCCGCCAGACGAGCTCGCCGCGCGCCAGCTCGTCCATGAAGGCGATCTTGGAGAAGAACGCGATGCCGCGGCCGGCGATGACGAGGCGCTTCAGCAGCGGCGTGCTGTTGCAGGTGATGTGCGGCGACACCGCGTCCCAGAAGCGGCCGAACTCCGGCGACTGCGTGCTGTTGACGGGCGAGGGGCCGCTCGAGCGCAGGAAGGGCTGGCCGGCACAGTCGGCGTGGCTCACCGCCGCCTTGCGCGCCAGCGGGTGCGAGGGCGCCATGATCACGCCGAGCGGGAAAGGTGCGCGCGCCACGATCTTCAGCCCCGAAGGCAGGCGCGAGAGGAAGCTGATGCCGATGTCGGAGCGGCCAGACACCACCCAGTCGGCCACTTCGACCGGCGACAGCGCCGTAAGCTGATAGGTGACGGCGGGGTAGGCCTCGACGAACTCCTCCACCGCGGCGGGCAGGAAGTCGATGAACAGCGAGTCCATCGAGGCCAGCGCGATGTGCCCGGTGCGCTCGCCCTTGAGCGCGTCGAGCTCGGTGCGCGTGAGGTGGTAGTCGTGCAGCGTGCCGCGCACGTGGCGCAGCACGCGCTCGCCGGCGGCGTTGAGGCGCATGCCCGTGGGCAGGCGGTCGAATAGCTCGGTGCCGAGTTCCTGCTCGAGGTTGCGGATCTGCCGGTTGATGGCGCTCGAGGCGACGAAGAGGTTCTGCGCCGCCTTGCGGATGGAGCCGCAGCGCGCCACCTCGACGAAGTACTTCAGGATGCTGGCGTGCACGGCCTTCGAGTTGGCAAGCGAAAGGGATGCGGGAGGGAACCGGAAGGGAGCGGGGAGTACGGCCGCGTACGCGTGTCGACGGTGGGTGCGGGCTGGACGGGGTGCCGAGTGGCCTGCGGCGCAGGCTGCCGCCTCTGCCGCCTCTACCGCCCCTTCCACACCGGCTTGCGCTTCTCCTGGAAGGCGCGCACGCCCTCGTCGGAATCCTCGCTGCGCAGCGCCGCCATCAGCGCCGGCAGGCGCAGGGCTTGCGCCTGCGTGGGCGTCATCGAGCCGGTGAGCCGCACCATCTGCTTGATGCC
Source organism: Rubrivivax sp. (assembly GCA_016790435.1). Taxonomy (GTDB): domain Bacteria; phylum Pseudomonadota; class Gammaproteobacteria; order Burkholderiales; family Burkholderiaceae_C; genus Rubrivivax. The sequence continues at coordinate 58,171 of JAEUPE010000037.1, forward strand.
TTGCAGCGAAAGCGGCGCGCAGGCCAGCACCTGCGCGACCCAGAGTGCCACGGCGGCGTCGAGCTCGGCGCGCGGCACGACTTCGTTGACGAGGCCGATCTCGAGCGCGCGCTTGGCCGTGATGCGCTGGCCGGTGAGCAGCATGGCCATCGCCTGCCGGTAGGGGATCTGCCGCTGCAGCAGCGCCATGCCGCCATCGAGCGGCATGCGGCCGACCAGCGGCTCGGGCAGGCCGAAGCTCGCCTCCTCGCAGGCCACGACGAGATCGCAGCCGAGCACCATCTCGAAGCCGCCGCCGAGCGCGTAGCCGTTGACGCGCGCGATGACCGGGATGTTGAGCGTCTCGCGCAGCGCAATGCCGCCGAAGCCGCCCGGCCGTGCCGCTGCCCAGTACTCCACCCCCTTTAGCGGCGGGGCCTTGGAGGGCGTCTTCATGTCGGCGCCGGTGCAGAAGGCGCGATCGCCCTCGCCGGTGAGCACGACCACGCGCACGTCGTCGCGCTGCTCGAGCTCGCTCCAGATGCGCTGCAACTCGGCCTCGGCGACGAGGTCGATGGCGTTCATCACCTCCGGCCGCGCGATGGTGACGGTGGCCACATGGGCGGCCACCTTCAGCTCGATGCTCATCGCAGGCCCGCCTTCGCGGCCGCGGCCGCCTTCGTGCCGGCCTTCAATGCCGCGGCCTCGGCCAGCACCTCCTCGGTGTGTTCGCCCAGGCGCGGCGGCGGGCGGCGCAGCCCGGTGGGCGCAGCCGACATCGCAATCGGGCTGGCGATGAAGCGGTAAGGCGCCATCTCCGGCGTGTCGCCCTGCATGACCATGCCGTTGTGCAACGTCTGCGGGTCGACCAGCACCTCGCGCATGTCGCGCACGGGCGCGCACAGCAGGTCCTGCGCCTCCAGGCGCTGCAGCCAGTGCTCGCGACCCATCGTCTTGAAGCGTTCGCGGAACTGCCGCTGCAGCTCGGCCTTGTGCTTGAACTGCTGCTCGAGATTGGTGAACCGAGGGTCGAGCGAGAGATCGGGCAGCTCCAGCGCAGCGCAGATGTCGCGCAGCGGGTTGGCCTTGAAGGCGCCGACGAGCACGAGCGGGTGGTCGGCGGTCTCGAACACGCCCGACAACGGCATGGCGGCCCAGTTCACCTCGGTGTCGCGCATGAGGATCATGGCCGCTTCCTGCATCTGCATGGCGAGCATGGAGTTGTAGAGCGAGACGCTGATCTTCTGGCCCACGCCCGTGCGCACGCGGTGCAGCAGCGCCATCAGGATGCCCTGCACCATGTGCATGCCGGCCGAGTAATCGGCCAGCGCCGTGGGGTAGGTGGCGAGAGGGTGCGAAGGGTCGGCCTTGCGCGCCATGGCGCCGCTCATCGCCTGTGCGAGCACGTCCTGCCCGCCCTTGTGCGCATACGGACCGGTTTCGCCGAAGCCGGTGCCCACGGCATAGATGATTCGCGGGTTGAGCCTGGCGCAGTCTTCGTAGCTCAGGCCCATGCGGTCCATGACGCCGGCGCGGAAGTTGTTCACCACCACGTCGGCGCCGGCGATCAGGTCTTTCACGGCCGCCATCTGCGCCGCGTCGCGCAGGTCGAGCGCCACGCTGCGCTTGTGGCGGTTGAGGCTGCAGAACACCGGGTTGTCGATGCCGTCTTGCGGCGGGAAGGTCGAGCGGCTCAGGTCGCCCGCGCCGGCGCGCTCGATCTTGATCACGTCGGCGCCGTAGTCGCCGAGCATCTGCGTGCACACCGGGCCCATCATCACCTGGGTGAAGTCGATGACGCGGATGCCCGCCAGGGGCAGGCTGGGCTGGGCGGTGGAGTCGATGTCGTTCATGGGGTCGCTCAGGTGGGCGCTCTTGGGTTTGCTCATGCCGCGATTCAGGCGGCCCGGCGCTGGTCGATGCGGGCCGTGGTCGCCGCCGCGGGCGGTGTGGCTTCTCCAGGCGCAATAGCCGGCACGGCCGGATTGGCGTCGGACTGGTCGCCGGGGTCCGCGCCTTGCGCACGCAGCGTGTCCTGCAGTCGTCGCACATCCACATGCCGCACGTTCACGTTGGCCTGCAGCGCCAGCGCGGCGGCGACACCGGCCGCCTCGCCCATGGCCATGCAGGGCGGGATCTCGCGCGACATCTTCTGCGCCGTCGAGGTGGCCGAGTAGTGGCGGCCGGCCACGAGCAGGTTCTCCACCTGTTTGGGCAGCAGCGCGCGGTAGGGCGTCGTGTAGTCGCGCCCGCGCGCCACGGCGTCGTCGAAGCGCGTGCGCGCCGCCAGGTCTTCCTTGGTCATCACGTACTCGCCGTCGAGCAGGCGGGTCTGCCGCACGCCCGTCTGCGGCGCCACGTCGATGACGACGGCGCGCTCGAAGCCCGGCATGTGCCGGCGCGCGTGGTCGACGGCCTGGTGGATGTGCTCGCGGCCCTGGATCTCGGCGCGCGTGAGGTCTTCCACCTTCAGCCCGTCGAGCCCGGTCATGTGCGGGCAGTTGCACCACACCACGCCGGGCAGCGGCGTCTTCAGCCACCAGTGCGCCCAGCTGCCGCCGATCAGGCGCTTGATGTCCTTGTCGACGCGCGCGAAGGCCTCGGGCTCTTCGTATTCGAAGCGCTCCGCGGCGTCGGTGTCGATGTTGCCGAGGCGGAACACGGTCGTCAGCATGTAGGCGCCGCCGATGTGCGGCGCGCCGGCCGAGGCGGCCACGTCGAGGTCGCCGGTGGCGTCGATGACCACCTGCCCGAGGATGGCCTGGCGGCCGCTCTTGGTGTCGCAGACCACGCCGCGCATGCGGCCGTCCTCCACCAGCGCGTGCGAGAACCACGAGTGCAGGCGCAGGTCCACCTTCTGCTCGGCCACCATCTCCAGCGCGGCGCGTTTCCAGCCGTCGGGGTCGAAGGCGGCGGCGAAGACGATGGGGTGCGGCTTGTCCTGCGTGTGGAAGTCGAACGCGCCCCAGCGTGTCCAGCGGCGGATGGCGTCGGCGTCCTTGCCCCACTCGTGCTGGCGCGGGAACATCGCCAGGCCGCGCGCCGAGAGCCGCCCGATCAGGTCGAGGCACACGCCGCGCACCGAGATCTCGTTCAGCGGCGCGTCCCACATGTCGTCGAGCACGAGCACCATGCCGCCGGAGGCGAGGCCGCCGAGGTGGTTGTAGCGCTCGAGCAGGATGGTGCGCGCGCCGTTGCGCGCCGCCGCGATGGCCGCGCTCATGCCGGCCGGGCCGCCGCCCACCACCACCACGTCGGCCTCGGCCACCACCGGCACGTCGCGCGCCGGTTCTCGCATCGTTGCGGGCTGGGTGCTCATGGGGTTGTCCTTGTCGAGAGGTCGGTGGAAGGTCGAGGAGTGCCCGGTACCGCGGCCAGGGCCGCGTGGCTGGCACGTTCAGGCGTGTTCGGGCTGCCAGCGGATGACGAAGCGCTCCAGCGCCACCACCGCGAGGAAGAAGGCGCCGGAGAGGCAGGCGCTCATCGTGATGGCCGCATAGAGCAGCGGCGAGTCGAAGTTGTAGGTGGCCTGGATGATCATGGCGCCGATGCCCTGCGTGGCGCCGATCCACTCGCCCACCACGGCACCGATCACCGACATCGAAGCGGCGATGCGCAGCGCCGAGAACAGGTACGGCAGCGCCGCGTACACGCGCAGCTTGAAGAAGATCTCGCGCCGGCTCGCCGAGAGCACGCGCATCAGCTCCATCGCCTGCGGGTTCACGGCTTCCAGGCCGCGCACGCTGTTGACGAGCGTGGGGAAGAAGCACACCAGCGCCGCGATGGCGATCTTCGGCTCGACGCCGTTGCCCATCAGCAGCACGAGGATCGGCGCCTTCGCCACCACCGGAATGGAGTTGAACATCACCACCACCGGGAAGAAGATCTCCTGCAGCCGCCGGTAGTGCACGAAGAGTGTCGCCACCGCGATGGCCACGAGGTTGCCGAGCAGGAACCCGCCCAGCGCCTCCAGCGCCGTGGGCACGAGGTTGTCGAAGAGCACGGCACGCTTGGCGTACAGCGTCTGCAGCACGGCCCAGGGCGAGGGGGCGATGAAGGGCTTGACGTCGAAGGCGACCACCAGGCCCCACCACAGCGCCAGCAGGCCGACGATGCCGAGCGCCGGCGTCAGCCGGCGGCGGCGGCGCTCGCGGCGCCGTGCTTCGCGCCAGCGAGCCTCTTCCTCGTCCAGCGCGGGCGGCGTGGGGTCCATCGCGGCGGCCAGCGGCGTGTTCATGCGTGGCGCCTCATCAGTCGCATCTCCAGCTCAAGCTGCGAGGTCTCATCAGCAAGTCTCCAGCACGCGCCGCAGCTCGCTCGTGAGGGCCACGAAGGCCGCGCTCTCGCGCGTGGCGAGCGTGCGGTCGGCCGGCAGATCCACCGGCACCATGGTGCGCACGCGCCCTGGGTTGGCGGCCATCATCAGCACGCGCTGGCCGAGGTAGGCCGCTTCGTGGATGCTGTGCGTGACGAAGAGCACCGTGATGCCGAGCTCGCGCCAGACGCGGCGCAGCTCTTCGTTGAGGCGGTCCCGCGTGATCTCGTCGAGCGCGCCGAAAGGCTCGTCCATGAGCAGGATCTTCGGATCGCTCGCCAGGGCACGCGCGATGGAGACGCGCTGCCGCATGCCGCCCGAAAGCTCGTGCGGGTAGGCCTTCTCGCTGCCCTTCAGGCCCACGAGCTCGAGCAGCTCGCGCGGCGAGGCCTTGGCACGGCGCACTCGGCTCACTGCCACCTGCAGCGGCAGCTCCACGTTCTGCAGCGCGTTGCGCCAGGGCAGCAGCGCCGGGTCCTGGAAGACGAAGCCGATGTCGCGGCGCAGGCGCGCGGCCTCGGGCTTCTGGCCGAACACCGTCACCTCGCCGGCGTTGGGGGCGATGAGGTCGGCCACGACGCGCAGCAGCGTGCTCTTGCCGCAGCCCGAAGGCCCGAGCAGCGTCAGGAACTCGCCCTGCGCCACGTCGAGGTTCAGCCCCTGCAGCGCCGTGACCGTGCGGCGCTCGGTGAAGAAGCGCACCTGCACGTTGCGGCAGCTGACGGCCGGCTGCACACCGGGCTCGAGCATCACAGCCCAGCGGACGCCGTGGATCCGGCTCTGCCGGTCCAGGGGCGTTGCCCCCGAGGACTCAAGGAGTCCTCTTGGAGGACTCGGGAAGTCGAAGAGGGCGCTTCAGGCGCGGCCAAATTCAGGCCTTTTGGCGTGCGGCCTGCGTTGCCTTGAGGAGGTCGAGCGTGATGACGTCCTCGACCTTGGGCGTGCGCGCCGTGAATTGCCCGAGCTGGCTGTACAGCGAGATCTGCTCGGCCCAGTTGGCCGGGTCCATCGTGCCCCAGCCCTGCGCCCGCGCGGTGTCGCCGAAGCTGTAGCCGAGCATCACGTCGGCGGCGACGCGTTCGTCGGCGCGGTTGAGGTTGGGGTACTCCTTCACCAGCAGGTCGACGGCCTGGTCGCGGTTCTTGTCGGCCCAGGCCCAGCCCTTGGCCGAGGCGCGCAGGAAGGCGGCGAGCACGTCGCCCTTTTCCTGCAGCGTCTTCGTGGTCGCGTAGTAGGGCAGGGCGTACAGCTGCACGCCGGTGTCCCACAGCGTCATGTCGACGCGCTCGGCGCCCAGCACCTTGAGTGCCGTGGTGTTGGTGAGCCAGCCCGTGACGGCGTCGACCTGGCCGGTCATGAGCGGCGTCATGTCGGCGCCGATGGTGACGATGGTGACGTCCTTCTCGGCGATCTTGTTCTTGGCCAGAAGGGCCCGCAGCAGGATCACCCCGGTGGCCTGGATGCCGATCTTCTTGCCGACCATGTCCTTGGCCGTGCGGATCGGGTTCTTCTTCAGCGAGAAGAAGGTGTACGGGTGCTTCTGGATGCCGACCGCGAAACACTTGATCGGCAGGCCCTGCGACACGGCCAGCATCAGCGAGGGGCTGGAGGACACCTGGCCGAGCTCGAAGCGGCCCGAGGCGACGATGGCCACGCCGTCGATGCTGGGGCCGCCGGGCTGGATCTGGAAGTCGATGTCCTCGGCCTCGTAGTAGCCGAGCTTCTTGGCCGCGATCTCGCCGAGCTGATTGCCGCCGATCAACCAGCCGAGCTGCATGTTGATCTTGTGCTTGCCCGCGGCGCGCGCCTCGATGGAGAGGAAGCTGCCACCGGCCGCCACGGCGCCAGCGGCCACGGAGGCGGCCAGCATGCGACGGCGGTTCTGATCGAGGTTCGGGTTCATGGGTGTGTTTGCTCCACCTGGGCCTGGGTGAAGAACATTCTGTTGGTCGTCAGGCGATCTCGCAAGAAGTGTTTTCTGCCAGACGTGGAGCAAAAAAGAGATCGCCCTGGGCCACATCCGTCAGCGGCCTGGAGGCTCGGAGCCATCTGGCGGGCGATGGGGCCCGGAGTGCCCCAAGCGATGGCGCAGGGTGCGCGAAGGGCGCCGTTTCCGTGCGCTTGGCCGGCCCGCTCGGGCCAGGGTGGGGCAGATGCGCGTCGCGCTCAGCCCGCCGGCACGACGTCGAAGGCGATGGTGAGCCGCTCGGCTTCGTCGTCGAATGGCAACGTGCCGTGCCACAGATAGGACGGGAAGAGCACGAGCCGGCCCACCTGCGGCTGCACGCGGCGCAGGGGCGGCAGGCCCAGGTCGCGGTCGGGCTCGCCGAACTGGATCCAGCCCGCGTGCGCGCCTGGGCTGGCTTGCTCGCCCGGCTCGCCGACCCCGGCGCTCCGGCCAAGGACCGAAGGCGGCAGCGTCACGTAGTAGGCCGAGCTGATCCACCCGTGCGGATGCACGTGGTGGGTGTGGAAGCCGCCTCGGCCCAGGCGTGACGACCAGCTGTCGGTGAAGCGCCAGCCGCTGCCGGCGCTGCCACCGGCTGCCATCACAGCCGCCGTTGCCGACGTTGCCGCCGTGCGGCCGATCAGCGGGTGCAGCGAGTCGCCGGCGGGCAGGCCGGCGATGTAGCGCGTCACCGCCGCCTCGATGCGAACCTTCAGCGCGTCGACGAGCGGGTGGCCCTGGTCGAGCAGGTTGCCGAGCGTTTGCGTGCCATGCCGCAGCGTCTGGTCCACAGGCCCGCGTCGGTCGTGGTGCAGGGCGCGCAGTTCCACCGCCAGCGCCTCGTTGAAGCTCGCCATGTCGGCATGGCCCGCCGGCGGCTCGAGGTCCTGCACGCCGACGAGCCGCTCGGCATCGTGCAACCATTGCGCACGCGGGTCGCCGAGCAGCCGCCAGGCGAGGCCCCGTTGCGCCCAGGCATGCTGGTCCTGCGGGTTGAGCGTGCACGCCCGCTCGGCCGCGGCAAGCGCCTCTTCGACGCGGCCGGCGGCCAGCAGGGCCGCGGCGTGGTGCGCGTGCAGGTCGCCATCGCGCGGCGCCAGCGCCACGGCGCGCTCGTGCGCCGCCAGCGCCTCGTCGTGCCGGCCCTGGCGGCTCAGCATGCGCCCCAGGCCATCGTGGAAGCCGGCCGCGGCCGGCTCGCGCCGCAAGGCTTCGGCGAACGCGGCTGCGGCCTCGGCAGGGCGCTCGGCGCGCGCCAGCAGGTGCGCGCGCAGGCCCGGGCCGAGGCTCGATGCCGTGTCGGCCGCCTCGAGGTGGCGCAGCTCGCTGTCGAAATCGTCATCACCCAGGCGCCAGCGCAGCCGTGCCAGGTCGTACAGCGCAAGGCCGTGCCGCGCATCGGCCTGCAGGGCACGGCGGTAGGCCGAAAGCGCCTCTTCGCCGCGGCCGAGCGACTGCAGCGTGTTGCCGTGGTTGTAGTGCACGTCGGCGCCGACGGCGCCGAGGGCCTGGGCCTGCTCGTGCGCCGTCAGCGACTCGACACTGCGATGCAGCCGCTGCAGCAGCACGGCGCGGTTGTGGTGCAACGCCGCGCGCGTGGGCGCGAGCTCGAGCGCCAGGTCGAGCGCGGCAAGCGCGGGTTCGAGGTGGCCGGCGCCCTCGTGCAGCAGCGCCGCCAGCTGCAGCATGGCCTCGCGCGGGCCACCGGGCAGCGCCAGGGCGCGCTGCAGAGCCATGGCGGCTTCGACGCCTCGGCCGGCACGGTGCAGCACGCGCGCCTGGTTGTAGTGGGCCTCGGCGTAGTCCGGCGTCAGCGCGATGGCGCGCGCGAAGGCGGCCAAGGCCTCGTCGGCGCGCCCCGTGCGCGCCAGCAGGTTGCCGAGGTTGTTCCATACCGCAGGCTGCGCTTCGGCGGCGGCCAGCGCTTGCCGCCACGCAGCCTCTGCCGCCGTGTCGTCGCCGCGCGCGCGGGCCAGGTCGCCCAGCCAGCGCAGCGCTTCGGGCTGCCCGGGCACGAGGGCCAGCGCGGCCTGCACGGCGGCCGTGGCCTGTGTGAGGTCGCCGCGCTGCCGCGCCACGGCGCCTTGGCGCATATGTTCGGCGAACGCGGCGGCGGTGCTGGGTGAGACCATGGCGGCGCGAATTGTGAAGGCGCGCCCGGCGTCGATGCCGACGGCAAGGCATCGACGCCCGGCGGCCAGCAGCCGGCCGCACGGGCCAAGCGCTGCACATGCGGATCGCGGGCGCCGCACGCACGGACACTCGGCACGCACTGCACAATCGGGTCGCAGGAACACCCCGTGGCCGCCACCCCTGCCCCGCCCCTCATCCGCCGCGTCGTGGCCGACGACGCCGAGGCCATTGCGCGCATCTATGCCGAGCCCGAGGTGCAGGGCAACCTGCTGCAGATGCCGTTTCCAAACCAGACCGCGCTGCGCGACGTGCTCGTCGAGTGGCAGGCGCGTGGCCGCTCGGACATCCACCTCGTGGCCGAGCGCGACGGCGCCGTCGTGGCGCTGGCCGGCCTCGACGTGCTGGCAACGCAGCTGCGCCGCCGGCACGTGATGGGGCTCGGCATGGCCGTGGCCCG
>JAEUPE010000018.1 GCA_016790435.1 Rubrivivax sp.
GGTGGACGGCGCGCCGCTCGGCACCGACCTCGGCACGCTGCCGCAGTTCCAGCGCGCCAAGGAGATCCGCGACGCCTTCTTCGCCGCGGGCGGGCCGCTGCCGGGCGTGCGCCTCGTGATGAAGCCGTTCGAGATGGACGCACGGCTGAAGGAGTTCCTGCTCGACGTGGACGGCCAGTTGTTGCGTTATGACCATGGCCCGCAGATCCCGGTGGAGATCAAGTGGCCGGGGCCGCGCGGCAGCGGCGTTGTGCGCGTCACCGTGCAGCCGGCGGGCGGCAGCGGCCTCGTCAACGACGGCCCGTGGGCGCTCTTCCGCCTCTTCGAGCGCGTGACCATCACGCCGGGCAACTCGCCGGAGAAATTCCGCGCCACCTTCGACATCGACGGCCGCAAGGCCATCTTCGATGCCACGAGCAGCAGCGTGCGCAATCCGCTGCGCCTGCCCGACGTGCGCTCGTTCCAGTGCCCGAACGGGCTCTGAGCGACGCCGAGCCGAGGCGGTTGTCGATGGGCATGGACGCTGCCACGAACGCCGGCCCGCCGGGCTGGTACGGCAAGCTCAGCACGCTGGGCGACTTCGCGTCGCGGCGGCTGCCGCTGGCCGCTCAACAGGCGTTCGACCACTGGCTCTCCGCGGTGGTGGCGGGCAGCCGGCAGCAACTCGGCGAGGACTGGCTGGAGCGCTATCTCGACTCGCCGCTGCAGCGTTTCGTGATCGGCCCCGAGGTCATCGACGGCGCATGGTGGTTCGGCGCGCTCATGCCCAGTTGCGACAACGTCGGGCGCTACTTCCCGCTCGTCGTGCTGCAGGGGCGGGCGGCGCCGCCCACGGACCGTGTCGGCCTGGACCACCTGGAGCGGTGGTGGCAAGGGGTCGGTGAAGCGGCGCTGGAAACGCTGTCGGACGAGATCGATGTCGAACGCTTCGACCGTGCGCTGGCGGCGCTTCCGCCGTGGCCGGTCGCGCACGAGGCTCCAGGGTGGCCGGCACCGTGGCCCGAGGCGGCGACGCCGGTCCCGGCAGCAGCAACCCGCCTGCCGGCCGCATGCACCCCGCTCGACCTCGTGCAAGGCCTGGCGGCGGCCGACTGGGGGCGGCGGCTGCGCGGGCACAGCCTGTGGTGGTCTTGGAAACCACAGGGCGGCGAGAGCACGTGCCGGGTCGTGGCTGGCCTGCCGACGGTGGCGGTGTTTGCTTCGATGCTCGGGCCCGAGCCCTGAGGCGGGGCCGGCCACCTAGATCACGTCGAGCGCAGGCATGTCGGCCGCGCCATCGCGGCTGTGCCAGAGATAGACCGCCAGTCCCGGGTCGCCGTTCCACAGCGTGTGCCGGCCGTGGCCGTGCTGTTCGCGCATGCGCTCGCACTGCCCCACGGCGTGCATCGCAAAGGCCCGCGCACGCTCGAGCCAGAGCGGATCACCGGTGCGCCGGAACAGCTTCAGGAGCGCGTAGCCGTTGCCGGCCGTGCCGTGGCAAAGGCCAAATCCCTTGGCGAGCGGCCCGGCGCGCCAGATGGCGTGCCCGCCGGCGATCAGCAATTCGTCGAACTCGCGCGACCATCCCACGGGGAAATCGGCCAGCGCCGTGATGACGCCGGGCGCCCCGTGGCACCACTGCATCAGCATGCGCGTGCTGCCCGGCCGCGGCGTGAAGGTGCCAGAGGGCCAGTTGACGGCATCGCCGTCGCGCACGGCCATCGCGCGCAGCGTCGCCAGACATCGCTCGAAGAGCGCCTCGCGCCGCCCGGCATCGAGCAGTGCCGAGCCCTTGAGCAGCGGATAGGCATTGCCTGCGAAGCCGTGCCCGGCACCGAAGTACTGCACGACCTTGCCGTACATGTCCTGCGTCCACAGGTGGCAGCCCACGTCCTCGTCGAAGAGCCACGTGCGCCACACCTGCTCCACGTTGTCGAGGAAGAGTCGGCGCCATCGCGCCTCCCCGGTGGCCTGCCAGAGGTGCCAGGCCGCGACCATGGTGCCCGGTGCCGCCCAGAGCGCCTCGTTCGTCGGGTTCTGGATGTTCGCTTGCACGGCCGCGAAGAGCCGCTCCGCGGCATCGTCCGCGCCCGTGATGCGCCAGCGCACGAGCTGCAGGCCCGCCTCGCCCAGGAAGTAGGAAGGCACGACCTCGCCGGTGTCCGGATCGGCGAGGTAGTCGGACAGCGCTTGCTCGATGCCCGCGGTGACGTCGAGCTCGGGCGGCGCGTCGGCGATGGCGCCCTGGCGGCGCAGGTGGTCCACGGCCCACAGCACGCCGGCACTGCCGAGGTAGAGCGTCTTGAACCCGGTGCGCGGTGCCTCGCCCTCCGCGTCGAGCGGGTGCACCGGCCAATGGCCCTCGGGCCGCCGGTCGCGACCGATGCCGTCGACGATCGCCTGGATGGCCTCGCGCGCCCGCTCTTCGCTCCAGGCTTGCCCGGCAGGCTCGTTCAGGGTCTCGTGGCGCGCGGGTTCGAAGAGCACGGTGCGGCTCAGCGCAGGCCTCGCGGAATCGTGTCTTCGAAGCGGGCGATCGTCATCTCGCCCGGGTTGCCCACCCAGACGGCCACGGCGGTGTAGTTGTCCTGCCGCGGCGCAGCGCGCTCGGCGATGCGCTTGCGCATGTCGTCGAGCCACTCCTCGGGCGAGTCGGAGCGGTGCAGCGCGGCGGCGATGTCGTCCGGCTCGAAGCTGTCCCACCAGCCGTCGCTGCAAAGCAAGAATGCATCGCCCTCCATCAGCTCGACCGGCCGCACCACGGTGTGCGGCGTCACGTCGCCCTCGATGCCGAGTGCTGCGAGCAGGTGGTTCTTCTGCGGGTGCGAACGGCCCTGTTCCTCGCTCAACATGCCCGAGCGCACCATGTGCTGCACGATGCTGTCGTCCTGCGTCAGCAGCTCGCCCTGGCCGTGGCGCACGCGGTACAGGCGCGAGTCGCCCACGTGCGTCCACAGCGCGTGCTCGAGCGACGGGTGCACCCACAGCGCGACGACGGTGGTGTGCATGCGGTGTTCGGGGCGCCGCTGCCCATGCTGCTCCTGCAGCAATTCGGCGTGCGCGTCGCGCACCACGCGTGTCAGGTGATCCGGCGAGAACTCGGCCTCTGCGGCGGCCAGCGCGCGGGCGATGCTCTCCACGGCGCGGTAGGAGGCCTCTTCGCCACGCGAGTGGCCGCCGGCGCCGTCGGCAAGCACGGCGTAGTGCCCGGCCGGGCCTTCGCCGTGGCGCAGGTCATCCTCGTTGCCGCCGCGCGCGCCGGGATCGGTGCAACTGGCGATGCGCAGGCGCGACATGGTCTGGCGGTTCTCTTTTTGCGTGTTCTTGGCGGCTACGGTGTCGCGTGCCCATCAGGCAGACCCGGATCGGCGGCTTGGCATCATCATCGACGACAAGCGGTAACCCGGGCAAGCACCCAGCTTGTCGGCGCGCGCGCCGGAGTCCTCTCTTCGCGGGTTTTCAACGGCGCGCGGCGCGCTGCCGCTGCCGTTGCTCCTGCTCCAGCCGGTCCACCTGCTGCTCGTAGGCGGCGACGAAGGCGCGGCCGAAGAGGGTGTGGAAGTCTTCCTCCGCCTCGTCGCGGATCTGGCGGTGGTGCTGCAGGTAGAGCTCCCACAGGCGCGCCTTGCGGTTCATCGGCAGCAGGTTGGCCAGGCGCGAACCGGCGCCGAGCTTGGCCTCGAGCGCGGCGGGGTCGAAGCGGCCGAGCATGCCCTCGATGGCGGCGCGCATGCCGGCCACGGTGCCGATGGAGTGGCCGACGAGGTCGAGCATGGCGTCGTCCATGGCGCTGGCGCCGTCCATGAAGCCGCGCTGCGGCGGCGAGAGCAGCTGTTCGAGGCCGCTCACGGCGTCGGGCGAGAACTTCAGCGGGTTGTTCATCGTCGAGCGGATCTGGGTCACCGCCGCGCGCATCTCGTGCTTGGTGCTGGCGCGCACGGCGATGAGCTGCAGCGTGCCCTCCACGGCCGAGCGCATGACGCGCCCGAGATGGCGCATCAGGGCTTCGCCTTCGCCCGCAGGTGCGGGCAGGTCGACCCCGGCGCCCTCGCAGAAGGCGCGCCAGAGCGCGGCCGTGTCTGCGCGGGCTGCGGCGGCCGGCGGTGCGGCTGGTACCTGCGCACGCGCTGGCGTCACCCCCGGTGTCGCTGGCGCTGCGGGCGGGCGGGCGGCGGCCCGGCGCGGTGCCGGCGTTGCCTGCGCAGCGGGTGGTTCCCCGCGCGGCACCGGCGCCGGTGTCGGTTGCACGACGACGGTCGACGGAATCAAGGCAGCCGCCGCAGGAGCCTGTGGAGCGGCGACCCGAGGCGGCGCGAAGGCGCCATGCAGCGCGGGCAGGTGGTCGGGCAGTGCCGGTGGGTCGCCAGCGCGTGGCGAGCCGGGCCTGCCTGCGGGCATGGCGCCGGACCCTGACCCGGAGCCTGCATTGGGGCTCGCCGCGGCGCCGTCCTCGCCGAAGAGCATGAGTGGGTCGGTCGGCAGCCCGCCGGCCGAGCCGGCACCGGCGGCCGGCGAGGCAGGCGCCGGGTCGCCCAGGAAGCGCGCCAACGCATCCGAACCTGTGTCGGCCGAGCCGAGGCCGAAGGCCTGGTCGATCGAGGGCGTGCCTGCGCCCACGCCGCCTGCCCCGGTGCCGAGGAGGTCGGCGAACGGATCGTCGGCGGCGCCAGAGGGCGTCGCGCCGACCGGGTCGTCCGGGATGAACGCCGGCCCAGCCGTCCCCGCCGCCGCGGCCGGCACCGGCGGGCGTGCCGCCGGGCCTGCTGCCTTGCGCGGCGCCGAGTCCATCGTCGCGAAGGGATCGAAGTCGTCGGGCAGCCTGGGCTGCGCCGCCGGTGCGCTGCGGGCGACGCCGCCCAGGGCCGGGTCCAGCCCGGCCGGGCCGGGCATCAGGCCGGCGAAGGGGTCATCGTCGATGGCCGCCGGCGCCAGTGGCACCGGTGCCGCAGGGGCGCCGGGCGCGGCCGGGCCGAACAGGTCCGCAAACGGGTTGTCCTTGGCCAGCGGCGCGGAGGTCGAAAACGCGGCCGGCGCGGCCGCCGAAGGGGCGCTGGCCGGCCGCGGCGCCAGGGGCGCCCGCGGCGGTGGACCGCCACGCACCGGCAGGCCCGGTGCTTGCGCCGACGACACCACGGTCGCCGCGACATCGGCACTCATCGGGCTCGTGCCGGCGGTGTCGAGCCGGCACTCGGCGCGCAGCAGGTAGCCGCCGATGCGCACCTCGTCGCCATGGCGCAATGGCGCCGCCTCGCCCGCCGCCAGCGTGCGCTGCGCGACGGTGATGGGGTTGGCCGCGCCCACGTTGCGGATGGTGTACCCGTTGCCGACGAAGGCGATCTCGGCCTGCTTGCGCGAGATGAAGCGCTCGGGGTCGGGCAGCGCCATCGTGCTGTGGTCGGCACGGCCGATCGTGCCCCCGGTGGCATCGAAGCTGGCGGTGATGGGGCGCGAGAGCGCCTGGTCGTTGAGGGAGACCGCCAGCAGCGTGAGGATCATGTCTGGGTTCGGGCAGGCGCGCGCAACGCGCGCATTGTGGCGGCGGCCATCGCTGGCCGCGCCCTCGGCCCAGGGGAGCTTGGGGCGCGCCCCATCGTCGGCTTGGCAGCCTGTGCCGGGCAACCGACCAAAGTCACTGGCCGCCGCGGCCGGGCCGCACTGGATCACGACGGCAGCACGCCCCAACGGGGGGGCCGCCCTCGGTCCTCGGGTGGAGCGTTGGCGGCCAGGGTCGCGCATCGAGCGGATGCCCCGGGCGGCCGCGCGTGTCACCGTGTCGACGGGAGTCCTCGATGCCATTTCGCCTTCAGTCCAACGACCCAACGCGCGTGCGGCGCGAGCAGCGTGCCGCGCTGGGAGGCCGGCAGGGGCCCATGCGCCGTGCCTGGCGCCTCTTCGGCGTGGCGCTGCTGGTCGTGGCCTGGATCCTGGCCGACGGGGCATTGCAGGCGGCGCAGGCTGCGCCTGCCCGCCTACCCACCCTCGTCGTCGACCCCGGCTTCCACACCGCCCCGGTGCGTCGCCTGGCGCTGAGCGCCGACGCGCGACTCGTCGCCACGGCGTCCGACGACAAGACGGTGGCGCTGTGGCGCGCCGATACCGCGGAGCGTCTGCATGTGCTGCGGGGCCAGCCGGGGCCGGGCGCACAGGGGCGCATGTACGGCGTGGCGTTTCACCCGCAGTCGGACCTCGTGGCCATCGGCGGCACGGGAACCGAAGGAACTGCCGGGGCTGCCGGAGCCACGGCCACCATCCACCTGCACGCAGCGGGCTCGGGCGAATTCGTGCGCGCCGTCGAAGCCGGGCGTGGCGAGATCAAGCGGCTCGTGTGGAGCGCCGACGGGCGCTGGTTGCTGGCCGCCTTCGCGGCGCCCGGCGCGGCGCGGGTCTTCTCGCAGGATGGCCGCTTGGCCGCCGAGGTGCCTCTGCGCGGCGACGGCTACGGCCTGGCCGTGCATGCGGGCGGGTCCGTGGCCGTCACGGACACCGCGGGCGCGTTGCACCTCTTCGCCCTGGGCGCCGATGGGCGCCTGGCGTCGCAGGGGCGTGCCGACCTCGGCGGCGCGCCCGTGGCGGTGGACTTCGCACCCACGGGCGATCGGCTGGCGGTGGTGCACTTCGACCCGGCGCGCCAGGGCACGGTGACGTTGATCGACGCGCGCGGCGCGGCCGTGCTCGGCACCTGGCGCGCGCCGCTCCTGACGCGCGGCCGCCTCCAGGCCGTGGCCTGGTCGCGCGATGGCCTGCACCTCGCAGTGGGCGGCGTGAGTGGTGCCGAGGGTGTCGTGGGCCGCGCCGCCATCGATGCCGTGCGCGGCGTGGTGCAGGAGTTCGATGCCCGCACCGGTGCCGCGACGACGCTCCACGAAGTGGCCGCCGATGCCGTGACCGACCTGCAGGCGATGGCAGCGGGCGGCTTTGCCTATGCGTCGTTCGACGGCCGCTGGGGCACCACTGGCCAGGCCGCGTTGCCGACCGGGCCGCGGCACGACGCGGTGCGCCGCCCCGACCGCCTGTGGCTCGCGCCCGGTCCAGTCTTGCAGTGGCAGGGCGCGGCGGCCGACGCGCCCAGCCACTTCAACCTGGTCGAACGCGTGGCGCGTGCCGGCGCGGTCGCCCAGGCCCGCGAGCCGCAGGAGCCCGGCGCCTTCAGCGGCACGCGCGATTGGGACAGCGTGGCCAATGCCGTGCCCACGCTGCTCGGCGGCGCGGTGCTGCTGGACGTGGGCGAGATCTCGCGCGCCGTGGCGCGCATCCCGGGCACCGAAGACGTCGTCTGGGGCACCGGTCACCGCGTGGCCCGGGTCGCCTCGGGCGGCAAGCTCGTATGGAGCCACAAGCCGGGCACGGAGACGCGAGCCGTGCACGCGACGGAAGACGGCCGCCTCGTCGTGGCCGCCCTGTCCGACGGCACGCTGCGGTGGCTGCGGGCACGCGATGGCGCGCTGCTGCTGTCGCTCTTCGTGCTCGACCCTCGTCGGTGGGTCCTGTGGTCGCCGGCGGGGTACTACGACGCGAGTGCCGGCGCCGAGCCGATGCTGGGATGGCTGCTGGCCGCCGACGCCGCGCGCGGCGGAGCGGCCGGAGAGGGCGACCGCTTCGTGTCCATCTCACGCTTTCGCGAGCGTTTCCACCGCCCCGATGTCATCGACCGGCTGCTCGTGGACCTCGACGAGCGCGTGGCCCTGCAACGCGCCGACCTCGGGCGCGCCGAGGCGATGCGGGCCGACGGCGACCTAGGCGCGGCCATGGCGCAGGCCGCCATCGCCGCAGCCTCGGCACCTGCATCGACGCCGGCACCGGCGCCAGCCGCCGTGGATCTGCACGCCGTGCTGCCGCCGGTGCTGGTCTACAAGCAGGCGCCGGCCATCACGACGCAGGTCGCGCAGGTCACGCTCGACTTCGGCATCCGGCTGGCGGCGAACGAGGCCCTGGCGTCGCTCGTCGTGCGCCGCGACGGCGTGCTGCAGGAAGACGCCGAGGTGCGCCTGCCACCCGCGCTGGATGGCACGGCTCCCGTGCGCGTGACCGTGCAGGTGCCACCGGGCGACTCGGTGGTGCACGTGAGCGCGGCCAATGCGCATGGGTTTTCCGATGCGCTCGCGTTCAAGGTTCGGCGCGAGCCGACATCGCCCGCGACGACGCATCTTGCCGCCGCACCGGGCATCGGGTCCACGTTGGCAGCGCCGTCCTCGCCGGTGCCGCCTGCAGCCGCGCTTGCGCTTCCGCCCCCCCTGCCGCTCGGCCTGCCACCCGCTCCGGCGGCGCTGCCCGCACCCGCGCCAAGCCCGGTCCCTCCTGCGTCACCGGCGGATGTCGGTTCCGACAAGCCCCGGCTCTTCGCCCTGCTGGTCGGTGTCGGCCGCTATGCCGACCCGGCGATCAACGGCCTCGACCTGCCCGGCAAGGACGCCGACGATCTGGCGCGTGTGCTCGAGAGCCAGGGCGGGCGCGCTTACCGCAGCGTGCAGACGCGGGTGCTCACCGACGGGCAGGCCACGCGCGCGGCCATCGTCGCCGGGCTCGAGTGGTTGTCGCGCTCGGTCGGGCCGCGCGACTTCGGCGTGCTGTTCATCGCCGGGCACGCGCTCAATCACGCCAATGGTGGCTACTACTTCCTCGGCCACGACACGGTGGCCGACCGCCTCGCGGCCACCGCCGTGGCGCAGGCGCAGATCCGCTCGACGCTGGCGCGCCTGAAGGGGCGGGCCGTGCTCTTCGTCGACACCTGCCATGCCGGCAACGTGTTCGGCGCCGGCGGCCGCACCGGCTCGCGCGATCTCGCCCGTCTCGCCAACGAACTGGCCTCGCCGGAGAACGGCGTCATCGTCTTCGCCTCCAGCACCGGCCGCCAGCTCTCGCTGGAGAGCCGGGCCTGGGGCAACGGCGCCTTCACGCGGGCCATCGTGGCCGGCCTGAATGGCGGCGCCGACCTCATGGGCCGGGGCCGCGTCACCTTCCAGGGCCTGGGCTACTACGTCTCGGCCGAGGTCGAAAAGCTCACCGGCGGGCGGCAGACACCCGTCGTCATCGCGCCGCCACCCGGGCTGCCCGACTTCACGCTCGCGTTGCTGCGCGCAGAACGTGTCGGAGCGCGAAGGGCGCTGCAAGACGACTCGCGCCACGGACTCGCGCTGCCAGCCTGGCGTTCGCCCGCGCCCGCGCCCGCACCTGCGCCCACGCCCGTGCTCACGCCGGCGCTAGTGCACGGCGTGGGCACGGCAGCTCCGCCGACCACCCTCGCCGCGGCCGCGCCGCTGCGCGGCGGCAGCCTTTGAGCGGCAGCGACCGACGCGGCCTGCACCCGATCCGAATGCCCCTGGAGATCTCCCCCATGTCACTCGCTCTCGTTCTTGATCGCATGACACCCCCACGGCGCGCGGCCGGCGCAAGGGCGCGGCAACTCGCGCTTGTGGTGCTGCTCGGCCTGGTGGCGCTGGTCGGCGCGTGTGGGGGCGGGGGCGGCGGCGAGCCGGCACCGCAGCAGGACCCACCCCCCACGCTCGTCACGGACTCCGGCCCGCAGCGCGCGCTGGCTGGCGGCAGCGCCACCTTCAGCGTCGGCGCCAGCGGGGCCACCACCTACCAGTGGCAGAAGTTCGAGGCCGGCCAGTGGCTCGACATCCCCGGCGCTTCGGGGGCCACGCTCACCTTGAGCAACGTGAGCGGCGCCATGAGCGGCACACAGTTCCGCGTCATCGTCAGCAACGCGGCCGGCTCGGTCACGAGCGCGAGCTTCACGCTCACGGTGGAAACGCCGGTCGCGGCGCCTCTCGTCACGGCCCATCCGGCCGATGTCATCGCCGTCGAAGGCTCCAGCGCCACGCTCACGGTGGCCGCCACCGGCGACGCCATTGCGTTCACGTGGGAGCTGAGCAGCGACGGCGGCGCCACCTGGCTGCCCGTGGCCGGCGCGACGGGTTCGACGCTGGTGCTGCCCAACGTGGCACTGGCCGACAGCGGCAAGCGCTACCGCGCCGTGGCCAGCAACCGGGCCGGCTCGGCGGCCAGCAACAGTGCCCGGCTGACCGTGACGCCCGCGCCGGTGGCGCCCACCATCGCCACGCAACCTGCGAACCAGAACGTCAACCCGGGCCAGGGTGCGAGCTTCAGCGTCGGGGCGCTGGGCACCGACCTCACCTACCAATGGCAGGCGAGCACCGACGGCGGCCTCACCTGGGCCCCGCTGCCCGGGGCGACCGCATCGACGATCACGCTGAACAACGTGGCGCTCAGTGACCACGGCAAGCGATTCCGCGCCGTCATCGGCAACAGCCTGGGCTCGATCACCAGTGCCGCGGCGACCTTGTCGGTGACGGCGGTGGTGGTGCCTGTGGCCATCACGGCGCAGCCGACGAGCCAGACCGTCAACGAGGGCCAAACAGCCGTCTTCACGGTCGCGGCCAGCGGCACGGCGCCGAGCTACCAATGGCAGGTGAGCCCCGACAGCGGCATCAGCTGGTCTGCCGTGGGTGGCGGTGTCGCCGCCAATGCCGCGACGCTGAGCCTGCCCGGCGTGCAGCTGTCCGACTCGGGCAAGCTCTTCCGCGCCGTCGTCAGCAACGGCGCCGGCCCGGTGACGAGCCAGCCCGCCACGCTCACGGTGAAGGCCAACGTGACGGCGCCTGTCATCACCGGGCAGCCGGTGGGCGTGGCGAAGATCGTGGGGCAGGCGGCCAGCTTCAGCGTGGCCGCCACGGCCACCGGCGCCACGCCCACCTATCAATGGGAGAAGAGTCCGAGCGGCAGTGGGCCGTGGTCGGCAATCACCGGGGCCACCGGTGCGAGCTACAGCATCGCCGCCGTGGCCATCGGCGACGACGCGACGCACCTGCGCGCCAAGGTCGCCACGCCCGTGGGCACGATCTTCAGCGCCGCGGCCGCGCTGCAGGTGAGCTGGGGCAGCGTGGAGACCAGCGCCGACACGAGCCAGCTCGAGAGCTTCGGCGGCAGCGGCGACGGCGGCTCGCCTGGCGGCGGCGATGGCGCCGGCACCGACGGTGGT
Organism: Rubrivivax sp.; assembly: GCA_016790435.1. GTDB lineage: Bacteria > Pseudomonadota > Gammaproteobacteria > Burkholderiales > Burkholderiaceae_C > Rubrivivax. Next base: position 10,982 of record JAEUPE010000018.1, read on the forward strand.
GGTGGCCTCGGCAAGACGGTGAACGCCTTGCTCACCGTGACGCGGCTGACCGACGGTGCGCTCATCGGCCAGGCCCTGACGCACCCGACCAGCGGCCTCGTGAAGATCAAGGCCGGCCCTGGCGCCGCGCCGCTGCTGCTGACGCTGCGTGGCAACGACAAGGCCCGCTACTACGACGAGGGCCGCGTGGCGCAAGGCGTGAGCCCGGTGCAAGCCATGCTGCCCTTCGGGGCCGACCAGGAACTGCACGCCCTCGTCGACCAGCTCGACGAGAACCTCGGCGTGACGCCGCTCACCGAGGCCGCCTACCGCTACGCCATCAACCAGTTCATCGTCGACCCCCAGCGCGTGGCCGACGGCCTGGAGCCGCTGCGCCGCACGGCGACCGCGCAGGAACTCAGCCGGCTCACCGCCGCGCAGATCCGCGCCGCGAACGCGCGCATCCTCAAGGAGATCAACAGCCGCCTGCCCGAGATCTACGCACTCGAATCGCTGAAGGCGCTGCCCACGCCCGTGGACGGCGGCGCGGCGAGCGACGCGCTGAAGCTCTCGCGCTATGGCCGGCAGCAGGCGGTGACCGGTGGCCTCGTCGCGGCAGCGGGCCTCTTCAAGAAGACCGACGAGCGCCCGCCGGCGCTGCTGCTGGCCGAGCAGATCGCGCGCGACCTCACCGACGGCACGATCGACGGCTATGCGCTCGACGGCAGCCTGGCCTCCGACAAGGACTCGCCGGTGTACGACCCGATCCGCCTGCCGGTGGACCTCTCCATGGGGGCCAACCAGCAGTCCGAGCGCTTCGGGGTGCCGACGCTGTACCCGCTGGTGCCCGACATCAGCGAGGTCGGCGAGCAGTGGTCGACCTACGACAACGAGTGCCCGCGCTGGCGCGACCAGGTGAGCCTGCTGAAGGACGGCAGCGTGCGTGTGGCGCGCGTCGAGTACAGCGAGAGCAAGACGCCACCGCCGCGCTGCGAGCAGACGAGCAAGACCACCGTGCAGGGGGGCTTCGCCACCGGTGTGCGCCAGCTGCAGAGCAACGGCTACCAGGGCTTCCTGCTGCAGAACAACGGCACGGTGCTGGGCTGGGGCAACGCCACGTGCGGCATGCTCGGCACCGGCGTGCTCGCCGGTGTGGTGGACAAGCCGACGCCCATCCCGGCACTCGCCAAGCTCACCTCCATCGCCATTGGCACCTATGCCGTGGCGGCGCGCGACGCGGCGGGCCAGGTCTTCACCTTCGGCTCGAACGCCGATGGCGCACTCGGCTTCGGGCCGCGCCCGCCGGGTGCCGTGGACTGCATGCCCCCGGGCCAGACGAAGCCCTTGCTGACCGTGCTGACGCCGCAGCGCCTGACCGCCCTGCAGGACACGGTGTCACTGCACGTGGTGCGCGGCGCCACCTTCTATGCCGTGCGCCCGGACGGCCTGCTCTGGGGCTGGGGCAGCGGTGCGGCGATGGCTTTCGGCGGCGACGTCACGGCCCCTCGCGACGTGCCAGCAGCCGTGAGCGGCCTCAAGGCCGTGCGCAGCGTGGGCGGCACGCGTGACGCCACCTTCGCGCTGCTGACCAAGGGCCTGGTGGTGGGCTGGGGCAGCAATGCCGACGGCGGCTTCGGCGACGGCACGGCCACGCCGAAGCTGGTGCCGACGACGGTGCCGTTGGGCAACGTGGTCGTGCAGGACCTCGTGACCGACGGTGCCGTGCAGGCCATCGCGCTGCTCGACGATGGCAGCGTCCTCGCCTGGGGGCCGGCCTACGACACCATCGATCCCCTGACGGGCCGGCAGATCCGCCAGCCGGCGCGCCGGCCCGCGCCCCTGAGCGGTCCGGGCGGCACGAAGATCCGCCACATCCAGCTCGGCAACGGCCCGGATGCGGTGATCTACCTGCTGGCGCAGGACGGCAAGGTGTTCAAGCTCGACGGGCTGCGCAAGCCCTTCGAGGCCGTGGAGGTGACGGCGGGCTTTCGCTAGGGTTTGAAGCCGGCCCGTCGCGCCCCTGTGTCGCTACGGGCCGTGGTGCAGCCAGGCCGAGACGGCGGCGAAGATGCCTGCCATCAGGGCCCAGGTGAAGGGCGCGCCTCGCCACTGTCGTGTCTTCGAGTAGCGCCACAAGGCGGCGAGCAGCAGCCCGAGCGCGAGCCAGGGGAAGAGGAGGCGGGGGTCCATGCGTGGCACCTGTTCGCGCGGCTGGCGCCCCTTGCGACGCCTCGCGGCTACTGCACCGCGAAGTAGAACTCGCCCACCAGCTCGGCGTAGACGGACGGGATCTGCTTGCCGCCGGTCTCGGTCGAGACGCTGGAGGCCACCCACTCCATCGCCTGCCGGATGTTGACGTTGGGCGTGCGAATGGCCTTGAGGAAGTTGGCCGTGAACAGGCCGTTGTCGCCGGCGCCGTCGTCGGCCGTCTGGCCGGCACCCGCGGCGTAGACGATCAACGTGCCCGAGGCCACCGCCTTGGGCGCGGCCAGGCCGCGGCGGATGGAGCGCGACGAGGAGGCGAGCTGCGGCACCTCGCGGCAGGCGTCGGCCACCACCATCGAGAAGCGCACGCCGGCGCCCTTGAGCAGCGGCGCCAGTGTCTGCTCCATGTCGATGGCGTTGCTGCGCGCCGCGGCCGCGTCGCTGGCGTGCGCGGCCTGGAAGTCGATGGGCAGCAGCAGGTTGCTGTTGTCGATGGAGATGCCGTGGCCGGCGAAATACACGAGCCCCACGTCGCCGGCACGCAGGTTGGAGCGGAATCGGTTGAGCAGCTGCAGCGTCTGCTGGTGGTTCAGGTCGAAACCGCTGATGACGTTGAAGCCCACCGCCTTCAGCGCCGCCTCGATGTCGCGCGCGTCCTTGGTGGCGTTGCGCAAGGCGGCCACGTGGCGGTATTGCCCGTTGCCGATGACCAGCGCCACGCGCCGCTCGCTCTTCATCGCCTCCAGGATGCGCGGGTCGATCTCGGCGCGCGTGGCGGAGATCGGGTTCACCGTGGCGCGCTCGCCGGTGCGCGGCACGGCCGGCGCGTCCAGCAACTCGGGCCGTCGCTCGGCGATGGCTTCGATGGTGCTGACCTGCGCCTTCACGCGCGCCAGGCTCGCGGAAATGCCCGCGTGCGGCGCGGTCAGCATCCTGTCGGCGATCTGGTACTTCTTCAGCGCCGCGTCGACCTGGCCGTCGATCTCGTCGCACAGGGCCACGTTGTGGTGCAGCGAGATCGACTGCTGCTCGCTGACATAGATCTCGCGCAGCGCCTCGCAGGCGCGGTCGGGCCGGCCGGCGCCGGCGAACTTGAGCGCGCCCTCGAACTTGTCCTTGGCGGCGCTGCTCTTGATGCCCGCCGTATCGGCCAGCCACTGCACCTGGATCGCCTTCTGGCCCGGCGCGATCTGGTCGCGCACCTGCTGTGCGGCCTGCTCGAAGGCGCGCCGCAGCAGCTCGGCCGGGCTCGTGACCGGGCCGCCGGGGTCCAGGCCGAAGCCCGAGGCGTTGGGTGGTCGCACGCGCTTGCCCTCGCACGCGAAGTCGGTTCCCGAGGCGTTGACGGTCTTGCGCAGCAGCGCCTGGCCGTCCGCGGCCAGGAGACGGAAGTTCACTGCCACGGTGCCGATGTTCTTCACGCAGGGCACCTGCACATCGCGGTAGTTGGCGCAGACGCTGACGTCCTTGCCCTTCTTGTCCTTCTCGGTCTTGTAGGCCGCGCACTCGGAGCGCGAGCGGCTCCACGGCTCGCTGGTGGCCGAGGCGGTGACCACCTCGCCGGCCAGCACCGCGTCGACCCCGAGTTGGCGCGTCGCCTCGCCGGCGAGGTTGCCCTGGCCGATGCTGCGCGACATGCCGCGCGTGCGGTCGGTGCCGACCACCTTCATCGACGCCTGCCGGTTCTGGTTCTTGTCGACCAGCGTGGCGCTGGCGATGGAGGTCTCCACCGACCGCGTGAAGCTCTCGCTGCGGTCCTGCTCGAAGGGCAGCACGGCGATCGAGCGCACCGCGGCGACCTCTGCCGAGACCGGTGCGGTGTAGACGTGGACCGTGGCCGTGGGCTTGGCGGCGGTGAGGCAGCCGGCGAGCGCGACGGCGCTCGCGAGTGACGCGACGGCCAGCGGCCAAGGGGTGGCGGCGTGGGGCGGCTGCGGGCCGCGACGGCGATGCATGGGTGTTCCTCCTCGACACGCGGCAGAGTCTGGCTGCCTCTTCGCGGCGAAGTGTGCGGCGGACCGGGGCGCTTTTCAATCGACGCCTCTGCGCAAGGGCCTTGATTGCGAGGCGGGTTGCACGGCGCCCCGAGCGATCCGGGCCTGGGTGGGTGCACCACCGTAGCGCGAAGTGGTTTGCCAAGGCCCCCGCGCCGAGCCGCTGCGGCGTCGGCGCCGCAGCAGGTCACACGATCGGCGGCGGGGCGCTCACCGGTCGGCCCGCGAGGGCGGCCCGGGCCGCCACATCCCAGCGCGCCTGCAGATCGAGCGCTGCCAAGTCGTCGGCGGCGAAAGCCATGTCCATGCGACGCCCGGCGCACCACCGTGTGGCGGTGCTCCACTGCGCGCCTTGCTCCTCGAGCAGCCGACGGGCCTTGGCGATGTCTGGCGTCCAGACCAGCGGGGCCATCTCGCGGTCGATCTCGTCGGCGTCGTCGGGGACCGGCAAGGTACGACGTTCGCCCTGGATCTCGGCGCCGGTGATGCGGGTGAAAGCCAGCCCGGCGGCATGCGCCGTGACGGCGTCTTCGCCCTCCATCCAGCGCACGAGCGTCGGCAGCGCCGCCGGGTGGCCGAAGCGGGCCAGCGCGGCGCAACGTTGGTCGGGCTCGGGCAGTGCCATCACCGCGGTGCCCAGCGCCTTGCTGTCTTCAGGGGCGCCAAGCACGCACAGCCAGTGAGTCGCCACGGCGTCGCCTTCGGCGACGGACCGGCGAAGCTGCACCCACAGCGGCGCGTGGCCAAGCCAAGCGGCGCTGGCCCAGGCCGCGTGGCGCACGGCGGGTTCTGGCCGCGCCAGGGCCTCGCGATGCGGCCGTGCCGCCGAGGGTGCTGCGCCGAGGCAGTCGGCGCGCGTCGCGGCACGCCAGCCGAGCGCGCACGCGGCCGCTTCGTCTTCGACAAGCAAACGCGCAAGCCCGGGCGCCTCGGGGTTCAGAAGGCGCAGGTTGGCCAGCGCCGTGGCCGCCGCGGCCGCCGTGGCGGGCTTGGCACGCGCCAGCGCTTGGCGCAACTCTTCGCCGACGAGTGCCGCGGGCGCCTGGCCCATGGCGTCGCGAAGGCCGTCCAGCGTCGGTCCGGCAGCACGCGAGAACTCGGCCAACACCCAGCGCACCGCAGCGGCGTCTTCGCAACGCAGTACCGCGATGGCCGCAGCGAAGATGTCGTCGCGCTCGCCTCCCCCTAGCGCGACTTCGAGCCGTTGCCGCAACGCCGGTGTCGGGGCCACGAGCAGGCCCTGCACATGCGCCTCGATGCGCTCGGTGAGGTGCGCGAAGTCGCGCAGCGTGTGCTCCGCCGAGTCGAGCACCATGCGCCGTTGTGCCCACAGGAAGGCCAGATCCTCGGCGTGGGTGTCCAGCAGCTGCGGGATGTGGCGGGCGCGGGGCGTGGACATCGCGGGCCGCGGGCCGAGGCCCGCGGGAGGCATGGCTTCAGTTGATGGAGACGGTGCCTGCGCGGATGCGCTTGGTGCCCTTGGCGCGCACGAGCACGTCTTCGCCGCGGATCATGACCTTGCCGTCGGCGCGCAGGTCGATGGAGGATTCGCCGCACTTGAGGCTCAGGCGTTGAGGCGCTTCAATGCAGCGGACGCCCTCGTCTGGGCCGACTGGGACGAGCGACAGCTTTCCCAGCACCACTGCTCGCTCGTTGCCCTCCGGAGGCAAGACTAGGACGCGGTCGCCAGGGTTCCAACTGGTCCAAGAGGCGCTCGGGTCAAGCACTTCACAAGCCCATTGACCCCATGGCGTCGATACGACCAACTGTCCCAGTTCGTCCACGTGGTCGAGCGTGGCTCGAATCGAAGCCGGCAGGGCTCTTGCGTTGTCAATCGCCGCCTTGCGGCCCAGGGCCGAGACCTTGCTCTTCGTCATGTTCAACCTACCCAGTTCTCGGGCTTGCCAAATGCGAGCGTGTCGATACCGGCGGCCAGCACGGCATCGCGCACACGTTGATGCACGACGATGCCATTGACCGACTCGGCAAGTCGGAAGAACAGCGCGCCGCGCGCCCTCGCTTCGGCTAGGACCAGGCGGTCGAAGTCCACGGACACCGTCAACCCGTCGTGCGCCGAGAAGGTCGACCGCCGCAGATCGGCGAGCGCGATCGCACCGACGACGTTGAAGGCCACGTGATCAAGGTGACGCGTGCCCTTGTCGTGATCGATCACGACCGCGCTGTAGAAATCGACATTGGTGACTCCCGCGCCCTTCAGCGCGGCTGCCAGGCGCCCTGACATAAGCGCAATGTTCGCGTCGTACAACTCAAGCACCAAGCCCGACTCACCTTCGTCGATATGGACCTCAATCGGGCTCGGAGGCGGTTGGGGGAAACGTCTGGCTGACTTCCAACTCCTGAGCTCCCCATCGCCCATGTCGTCAGGGTAGTAGCTTGGAAGTGCGGGTTGAGAGCCAATCGGCGCTTCGCAACGGAGCATCCAGTACATCGCGTGTCTCGATAGGTCATCGGTTGGAGGCAGCCTAGGACTCCAGGATCGGCGGAGCGTAGCTGGACACCAGATGCATGCCCTGCATGTGTGCAGCGCGGCCCCAGTCGGACGTGTACACCTCCGGGTGACCGCGGCGGCCAATCAAATACCTTGACAGTCGATCCGACACTGAGTTGAGTCGATGAGCCAGCCCGAAGTGCGTCGGGATGCCCTCGTCCGCTGCCTTGTCGCGCCGCTGCTTGCACTTGCTGCACGAGGGCTGGATATCAAGCTTCAGCTCCTGGTACTTCTGCGCGATCTTGTCGAGCATGCTCGTTACCAGGAGGCTGTAGTTGCCATGGCTGTCGTGGAACTGCGCATTGAAGACGTACGTGGCGCCGGCCACGTACTGACCCTTCCGGTTGTCGGTATCGAAATTGTGGCGAAGGCCGCTGAGCTTTGTGCTGTCTGCAGGTGCCGCAGGCGCCTTCTTCGCGCTGGACGACTCGTTGTCCAGGGCGCTGGGGGCCGAGGTCCAATCCCCCGTGCCGGCACCGCCGACGGCGTAGTTCCCAGGCAGCCAGACACCGTTTTCCACGCCGTTAACGTCATAGCCCACATCCGCCCAGACTGACCCGCTGACGGATCCCCCACCGGCGCCCCCGACAGGCTCGGGCTTCTTCTTGTAGACCATCCACTTGTGCAGGGCCGTGGCCTTCTTCAGGGAGGCTTGAGCTGGAATCAGGTGATGCGCCGCGCAGGTTACTGGGTAGGCGTGCCCATCGACGGTGACGGGCCAGTCGGTGTCGGCCGAGGAAGTCGGGTACTGACGCGCCCCAGGCTTGCCGGATTGGTTCGGCCCGTAGGTGATGCTGCTCTTGGCGTTCTCCATGTTCCTGCCAAGCACGCCGCCGTCACCCACGAAGTTGTTCTCGCTCTTGATCGGCTGAATGTCATCGTGATCCAAGGGGCAGGGGACATCTGCCTCGGACATGACGCCGATCGCCACTGCTTCTCCCAGTTGTGTCATTTGTGCCCCTTCCTTGATGTCACCCGCAGATGTTCTTCTTGTTGTGCCAAAGCGGATCGCCCATCCGGCACACGTTCTTGCCCTCGAGCATCACGTTGAACGAGTACATCAGGTACTCGCACTCCTGCTTGAAGGTGCTGCTGATGATGCCGCCCACGCTGCCGGGCTCGTCGCCGGCGCTCATCATGTACTTCGCGCCCTTGACCATGATCATCTGGCCGTCGGCCTTCACCTGCGTGGTGCCTTGCGACGTGTCGCTCGACTTGCCGATGTTCGGGTAGGGGATGGGGATGGGCCCGGCCGGCGGCGCCGGTGTCTTGCAGACGTCCGGGAACACCATGCTCATGCCGCCGCTGCCCTTGTGGGCGAAGCCGGTGATGTTGTGAACGGTGCAGGGCATCGTGGAGATCCTTGACAGGTGTTGTTCGGGATGTCGCGGCGTCTCTTCAGGCCGCGCGCGCGAGCAGGGCGGCAGCGCGATCGGCGTGGTCCGATGACGCGTAGACCAGGCAGGGCGAGGCGCGGTAGCCCTCGCGCATCGCGTGCGCGGCCAGCGCCAGGAGGGCCGGGCCGTGTGCAGCGCCCAGGTCGCCGAAGACCTCGGCCGGGTGTTCCATCGCGGCCTCGGGCGCAAAGGCCGCGGCCTGCCGCGTGCGGGCGACGCCGAACTCGCGTGCCCAGTAGCGTTCGCCGTTGAAGCTGCAGTAAACGGTGGCCACGGGTTGGGGCGGCGGCGCCTGCGCGAAGAGCTGCGCGAACGTGGCGGCGAGGCCGTCGCCGCGATATGGCGCTTCGGCATAGAGGTGACCCTCCTCCTGCCCGCTGGCCGCGGCCAGCAGCGGCGCCATCGTGGGCAGCCGCTGCGCGCGCGCGTGCGCGGCCGTGGTCAGGAGCAGGAAGGCGGCGCCCTCTGAGGGGGTGAAGCCGTCGCTGACGGTCTCGCCACGGATGCGCTGTTCGAGGTCCAGCGTGCCCAGCACATAAAGGTCCACGAGGCTGTCGACGCCACCGATCAGCACGACCTCGTGCGCGCCCGTCGCGAGCCAGCGCTGCGCCTGGCGCAGGGCCATCAGGCCGGCGGCACGGCCGCGCGGCGCGGCGACGCTGGTGGCCACGTAGATGCGGCCCGGGCATTGCTGGTCCAGGCGGGCGAGGAAGCGCTTCGGGTCCAGCGGCTGCGTCGTGTGGTGCTCCGGCAGGCCGAGCAGCAGCGGCACGCGCTGCTGGGTCTCGACCATCGGCGCCAGCGCCTCCTCCAGCGCCACGTGCGCCAGGCGCAACATGCGCGCTTCGCGCGTCTGCAGGGGCAGCTCGGCGAGCGGAGCCGCCAGGTCCGGCAGCCCGTCGTCGGGCACGGTGCCAACGACGAAGGGCTCGAAGCGGCGGTCGCGCCAGTCGATCTCGCGCAGCCGCGCCACACGCGCGCGCGCCGACGCTGCGGTCTCCCTGAGACTCAGCCCGACCGGCGTGACGAGCCCGGCGCTGGCGATGACGATGTCGGGGCTGGCCATGGCTCAGGCGTTCGCGGGGGTCGTGGGGCTCGTGGGGCGTGCAGCGCCCGCCGCGTACTGCGCCGGCAGGCCGCGGGACGAGCCGAGCGGCGGCGGCGGGCGGCCGTCCTTGCCGTACTCAGCGCAGCGCAGCTTGACCGTGCGCAGTTTGAGCAACTTCTTGTCCACCGCCAGCCCGGCGCGCCACAGCATCTGCAGGCGACCGGCATCGGGCTCGAAGAGCACGGTCTCCAGGTGCAACGGGCGGCTGCGCGGCTTGCCGTCGAAGTCGAAGCTGGCATCGAGCGTCAGCCGTGGCAACTCGAAGCGCAGCGGTTCGTCGAGCGTGAAGCCCTTCAATTCAACCGGCTCGCCGCCCAGCAGGTAGCCGGGCGCGACGAGGCCGGCCGGCGCAAGTTGAAAGTAGCGGGGGTCGAAGTCCTGCGGCAGGTAGGGCGCGCGCGAGCGCGTCCAGGCTTCGTCGTAGGTGCCGGCGAAGCCTCGCCGAGGCATCCACGTCGGGGCGATGGGCGCAGAACAGGCGGGAGCAGGGCGATCGGCGTCGGACTCGATCGGCGCGGACGGGTCTTCCAGGTTGGGCAGTTGCATCTGATCACCGTCCTGCGCCGCATCGGTGTCAAACAGGCCACGGCCGACGGGGTTGCGGGGCTCCCAGTCGCGCACGGGTGAGTCGGCCGCGCCATGCTGTCGAACCACGCCACCGAAGGCCAGTTCCCAGCGCAAGGGCATGCGCTCCCAGGGGCCCGGCTCGCCGGGCTGCCAACGGTTGCCGTTGCGCTCCCAGCGGCGGTCGCCGAACACGCGCACCGCCTTGAAGACCGGCCCCACACGCAGGCTGACATCGGCCACGCGCGTGCCCGGCGCCGGCGCGACGGCACGGCCGCTGAGCAGCACGTCGGTCGCGGGTTTGGGCAAGGCAAACTCGCCCGCCGCGCGCAGGCTGGTCTGCATCGGATCGCCCCAGAAGACGTCGGCCGCCAGCAGTGCCGCCTGCACGGGCGCCAGCGTCGGCGCCTCGGCCGTGAAGGCGAACGTGGCCTTCACGACGAGGTATGCCGACTCCACGCCCTGCGCGTCGGGGAAGACCGACAGCGCGGCGGCGAATGGCGTCTGGTTGTCGACCTGCAGCATGGCGGGATACGGGGCTCGGGGCGGACGTGGGCAGGGCTTCAGTTCTGGGCGATCTTGCTGCCCTTGATGACCACGTCGCTCGAGGCCTTGATGCCGATCTTGCCGCTGCCTGTGACGGTGATGTCCTTGCCCTTGATCTGGATGGTGCCGTCCTTCTTCATCGTGATGCTGGCGTCGCCGGTCCTGATGGTGATCTCGTCGCCGGCCTCGAGCACGAACTTCTTGCCGACCACGAGCTTGTCGTCCTTGGCGATATTCGTCGTGCGGTTGCTGCCCACGTCGCGCGTCTCGTCCTTGCCGATCGTGGTCTCGTGGTTCTGCCCCACGCTCACCGACTGGTTCTGGCCGACGCTGGTGGACTGGCTGGCGCCCACCGTGATGGCCTGGGCGGCGCCGATGGCCACCTCCTGCGCCGCGCCGATGGCGATGCTCTCGTTCACGCCCACCGCATGCGTGCGCTGCAGCGCCACCGTGGCCGTCTCGCTGCCACCCACGGTGATGCTGCGGTTGCTGCCGATGCTGATGGTCTCGTTCGAGCCCACCGTCTCGGTGCGGTTGACGCCGATCGTGATGGTCTCGTTGTTGTTCACCGTCTCGACGCGGTCGTGCTTGACCAGCACCGTCTCGTCGTGGTCGATGGTCTTCGTGCGATCGTGGCCCACCCAGTGGGTCTCGTCGTTCTCGACCTCGATGTCCATGTTCTTCTCGGCATGGATCCACAGCTGCTCCGAGCCCTTCTTGTCCTCGAAGCGGATGGCGTTCGCGTTGCCGTAGGCGCCGCCCTTGCTGCTGCGCGTGAGCACGCCGCTTTGCGTGGCGTTGGCCGGCAGCTCCCAGGGCGGCATCTGCTCGGCGTTGTAGACACGGCCGGTGATGATGGGCTGGTCGGGGTCGCCTTCGAGGAAGTCGACGATGACCTCCTGGCCGATGCGCGGGATCTGGACGAAGCCGAAGCTCTTGCCGGCCCAGGGCGTCGACACGCGCACCCAGCAGCTGCTCTTCTCGTTCTTCTTGCCGTAGCGGTCCCAGTGGAACTGCACCTTCACGCGGCCGTACTTGTCGGTGAAGATCTCCTCGCCCGAGGGGCCGACCACCACCGCGGTTTGCGGCCCTTGCACGATGGGCTTCGGAGTCCGTCGCTCGGGACGGAACGCCTGCGACGACGGGGCGGCTGCGAACTGGCACTGGAAGTCGGCCGAGCCGCCGCCAGTGCCCGCTGCGCCGCCGCTTTCGTACGCCGCGAGGTGCGCCGTCAGGTTCAGCTGCGCGCACAGGAACTCGCCATTCTGGTCGGCGCGCGGGTGGCGCTCGAGCTTGAAGAGGTGCCCCACCGCCAGCGCGCGCGCGTTGGTGCTGCCGGCCAGCCGCTCGAAGCGCGCCTGCTGCTCGTCCAGCCGCACGTCCGTGATGTGCTGGCCGTCGGGCTTCTGCGTGTAGTCGCCTTCGAAATCGAACTGCTCGTAGTCGTCCAGCGCGTGCTGGCGCGGGTGGCTCTGCTCCACCAGCAGGGCGGTGGATGGGCGCTCGAAGTCGTAGCTCGTGAGCGCGTACTTGCCCGTGCGCACCTCGCGTGAGGCGGTCCAGCCGCTCACGTAGTCCACGTCGGGAGGCGCGGAGCCGGCCAGCGCGTGGAACTGCAGCGTCTCGGCGCCGGTGGCGGGGCCGAGTGCGCCGATGTCGTCCACCAGCATCAGCTTGTGGCTGCCTTCGCTGTGCTCGAAGAACCAGTAGATGCCCTCTTCCTCCATCAGGCGGGCGACGAACTGGAAGTCGCTCTCGCGGTACTGCACGCAGTAGACGCGCTTGCGATAGCTGCCGAAGAGCTTGAACTCGAAATTGGCGATCGCGCCATGGTCGCCGAAGACCTTCTCGACGATCTCCGGCACCGTCATGTCCTGGAAGACACGGCAGTCGGAGGTGCGCGTGAGGAACCACAGCCACGGGCGGATGGTCGCGTGGTAGCGGTAGTTGCGGCCGCGGCCGCTCTTGCCCATGCCGAAACGCGCGACGATGCCGTTGACATGCCGCTTGGCACCCTCACGCAGCAGGAATTCGACGCCGGCCTTCTCGCCGAGCAGCTTCTCGGCGGCAATGTCGGGCTTGCTGGAGACGAGGGTGACTTCGATCGCGTCCAGCGCCGAGATGCCCAGCGACGCCGTCATCGACTCGAAGCGCAGGTCGTCGGCGGGCAGCGGACAGGTGAAGGTGATGGGCGATGGCATGGCGGCTTTCGGCGTAGGTGCGCGTGTTCAGGCCGTGGAACTCATGCTCGGCCAGGGCCGGGAGGGGGACCAGCGCCAAAAGTCATGCCGAACGTCGGAGCGTTCGGCCATGCGCTCGCGAGCGCTTTCCCTTCTCCGCAGGGTCTCATGGCATCGCGGCCGGTGGCAACGACACCGAGGGATCATTCGTCGTGGTTGATGATCCCGCGCACCGGGTTCTCCTGCGGCAGGTACATCGGGTTGAGGTCGTCGAAGTTGAAGTCCGCCATGCGCTGGGTCATTTGCTTGTTGAAGGCCAGCAGGTCGACCTGCGTGGGAAAGCCCCGCACCGGGTCGATGGTCACCACCTGCGGCCCCTTGGAGCCAGGGATCAGCCCCGCGATGACGATGGCATGCGGAAAGTTGTTCCACGAGCCGAAGAAGACGTACGGACCATGGGCGCGCAAGCGATCTTCCACGTCTGTTGCAGTCCACTCGCCGAATGCGGGGCGGCTGGGGAGGCCGCGAAACTCGGTGATCGACGCCAGCCGGTCGAACGCGGCACGGTGGGCCGGCAGGCCGCGCTCATACCACTCGTGTGGCGCGAGATAGATCATGTCGCCCGTGCTTGCGAGCGTGCCGTCGCGGGCCAGGGCCTCGTCGAGGCTGGGGACGTGCCACTCGGCATCCGCGCCGCGTGGCCCGAAGGAGAGTGGCCGCCGGAACTCCGAGCGGTACTGCCATGGCAGGTCGTAGTCGCGGCCGTAGTACTCGAGCACCATCGCCATGCAGGTCCACCAGCACGACATCTGCGTGGCCTGCGCACGCCCCGGGACTCGCAGTTCGATCGTCATGCCGCCGCGCCCCCCCCCGTGTCAGGCTTCAGGGCCGTCACCAGCCAGCCGCGCACGGGCTCGCCGCCTTCCATCCGCAACGTCTCCGGCTGCAACGGCCGTGCCTCGAAGCCCGAGGCGGCGAGGGCGGTGCGCAGGTAGTCCGGGCCGTGCGCATAGCGACCGTTGGCCTGAAGGCGATGCGTTGTTGCACTGCCCTCCGGCAGCGCCTCGACGGTGAAGACAAGCGTGCCCCCCGGGCGCAGCGTGGCGTGTGCTGCCGCCAGTGCCTCTTCGAGCGCGCCGAAGTAGCACAGCGTGTCGGCCGACACCACGGCGTCGAACGCCGCCGGCTGCGTGCGCAGGTAGTGCATCAGCTCGGCCTGATGCAGCACGTCGTACAGCGCGCGCGTGTGGGCACGGCGCAGCATGCCTTCGGAAAGGTCGCAGCCGGCGAGCCGCCGCGCGAAAGGCTTCAGCCCGGGCCCGCACAGGCCCGTGCCACAGCCGGCATCGACGATGTCGAGCCGGCCCTCGGGCGCGCCGACGGCAGCCCGCAGGGCCTCGACGACGAGGCCGGGGGCGCGATAGTTCAGGGCTTCCAGCTTCGCGTCGAACGAGGCGGCGAAGCCGTCGAAGACCTGCTGCACGTAGTCGTCGCTGGCCCGTGCCGGCACGGCTTCGGCGCCATCGCCCGCCAGGCAGGCGGCGAGCATGTGCTCGGCCACGGCATTGCCGGGGTCCTCGGCCAGCCACTCGCGCAGCAGCTTCGCGCAGCGCTCGTGCTCGCCGAGGCGTGTGAGCGCGCGGATCACCTCCTGCCGCGACTGCGCTTCCTCGGGCCACAGCGCCACGGCTTTGCTGTGGGCGACCAGGCCCTCGGGGATGCGGCCCATCTCGATGAGCGTGATCGACAGGTTGTACCAGGCGTCGGCGAACTCCGGGTCACGCTGCACGGCCTCGCGCAGCACGAGCTCGCTGCGCTCGATCTGGTGCAGCTTGCGATGCAGCACACCGAGGTTGTTCAAAGCGCGCACGGCCTCCGCGCTGTTCTTCACGCCGCTGGCGAACTGGACCGCGCGTTCGTAGGCCTGCGCGGCTTCCGTGCCGCGCCCAGCGAGCAGCAGCACGTTGCCGAGGTTGTTCCAGGCGCCGGGGAACTCCGGCATGGCGGCCAGGGCATCACGGATGAGTGATACCGCCTCGTCCAGGCGGCCTTGGGTGTGGCGCAACACGCCGAGGTAATGCAGCGCGTCGGGCTGCCCCGGCCAGCGATTCAGGATCGATTGCAGCGCCGGTTCCGCCTCGTCGATGCGCTCGTCGCGCAGCAGCTCGATGGCGCCTGCCAGCGCCGCGGACAGCTCCGCCAAAGGGCCGGTCGCCGCGGGGGCGGCGGACGCCGCGGCGGCGGCCGTGGGGGTCTTGCGCACCTTCATTGCCGGCGTCAGTCGAAGCGGTAGCTGAAGTTGCCGTCGGCGACGCCTACCTGAACGCCACCGACCGCCTTACCCTCGAGCAGCCGCTCCAGGAAGGCGCGGCTCACGTCGGGCAGCATGGTGTTGGTGAGGATGGCATCGATCATGCGGCCGCCCGATTCGCTCTCGGTGCAGCGGCTGACGACGAGCTTGACAACGTCGTCGCCCACCTCGAAGGGCACCTTCCAGCGCTGCTGCACGCGCTTGCTGATGCGGCCGAGCTGCAGCTTGACGATGCGACCGAGCATCTCGTCGGAGAGCGGGTAGTACGGAATGGTCACGAGCCGCCCCAGCAACGCCGGCGGGAACACCTTCAGCAGCGGCTCGCGCAGCGCCTTGGCCATGCCCTCGGGATCGGGCATCAGCTCGGGGTCCTTGCACAGGCCGGCGATGAGGTCGGTGCCGGCGTTGGTCGTGAGCAGGATGAGCGTGTTCTTGAAGTCGATGAAGCGGCCCTCGCCGTCTTCCATGAAACCCTTGTCGAAGACCTGGAAGAAGATCTCGTGCACGTCGGGGTGGGCCTTCTCCACTTCGTCGAGCAGCACCACGCTGTAGGGCTTGCGCCGCACGGCCTCGGTGAGCACGCCGCCCTCGCCATAACCGACGTAACCCGGAGGCGCGCCCTTGAGCGTGGAGACGGTGTGCGCCTCCTGGTACTCGCTCATGTTGATGGTGATGAGGTTCTGCTCGCCGCCGTAGAGCGCTTCCGCGAGCGCCAGCGCGGTCTCGGTCTTGCCGACGCCCGAGGTGCCGGCAAGCATGAACACGCCGATCGGCTTGCTCGGGTTGTCCAGGCCGGCACGGCTGGTCTGGATGCGCTTGGCGATCATCTCCATCGCGTGGTCCTGGCCGATCACGCGGTCGCTCAGGCGCTTGGCGATGTTGAGGATGGTCTCGATCTCGTTGGCCGCCATCCGGCCCACGGGGATGCCGGTCCAGTCGGCCACCACGCTGGCCACCGCCTGCTGGTCCACCGTGGGCAGGATCAGCGGGTTCTCGCCCTGCAGCGTGGTGAGCTGGGTCTGCACCTCGCGCAGGCGCTTCAGCGTGGCCTCGCGCTCGGCGTCGGTCAGCGCCGGGGCGGCAGCGGCCGGCGGCGCCGCCTGGGCGGCCTTCTTTGCGGCCTCCTTGGCTTCGGTTTCCAGCTTGCTGCCCGTGCCTTCCACCACGCCGGTGCTGCCGCGCAGCTTGGCACGCAGCGCCAGCAGTTCGTCCACCAGCGCCTTCTCGTCGTTCCAGCGCTTCTCCAGACCGGCCAGGCGCTCGCGCTCGGCGGCGAGCTGGGCATTCACGTCGGCTTCGCGTGCGGCGGTGTCGATGCCGATCGCCTTTTCGCGGCCGATGATCTCCTGCTCGGTGCTGAGGGCCTCGATGCGCTTGCGCGAATCGTCCACCTCGGCCGGCGTGGCGTGCAGGCTCACCGCCACACGCGCGCAGGCGGTGTCGAGCAGGCTCACGCTCTTGTCGGGGAGCTGGCGCGCCGGGATGTAGCGGTGGCTGAGCTTCACCGCGGCCTCCAGCGCCT
>JAEUPE010000056.1 GCA_016790435.1 Rubrivivax sp.
GAGCTCAACCGCGAGCTGGCCACGCGCGACGGGCTCACCGGGCTGCTCAACCGGCGTGCCGCCCACGAGGTGCTGGCTCGCGAGCACCCGCGGGTCGCGCGCGGGCAGGGATCCCTCGGCCTGGCGCTGCTGGACATCGACCACTTCAAGCGCATCAACGACGGCCATGGCCACGACGTGGGCGACCAGGTCCTGCAGCGCTTCGCCCTCACCCTGGGCCGCCAGTTGCGGCCCGGCGACGCCCTCGTGCGTTGGGGCGGCGAGGAGTTCCTGCTGCTGATGCCCGGCACCGGGCCGGCCGACGCGCAGCGCACTCTCGCGCGCCTGCGCGCCAGCCTGTCGGACGCCGGGTTTGAGGCGCTGCTCGGCGGTGCGGGCGTGACGTTCTCCGCCGGCCTCGTGCAATGCATGGCGCACGAGAGCCATGAGGCCGCCATGGCGCGCGCCGACCGGGCCCTGTACCGGGCCAAGGCGGGCGGCCGGGACCGGGTCGAGTGCGATCCGGCGGATGGCCCGGGTCGCGCCGACCTCACGGGCGAGTCACGGTCGGACGCGCTCCACGCGGCGCCATCCCCGGCCGAAGCACGCTAGGCCCGGGGCTCCCCGGCGTCCGCCCTGCGCCCCCGCGGCACGGCGGTCTGGTGGGCAATGACGGTCCACCAAGGATGCCCGTCGCGTCGAGGTGGGCGCCGGACAGTACTTCTTCCGCGAGGGTGACGAGGCGCGCTCGATGTACGTCATCGAAACCGGCCGCGCCATCGTCACCCGCCTCTGGCAGGGGCGCGAGATCGAGCTCAACCGATTCGGCCCCGGCGACTGCTTCGGCGAGATGGCGCTGATGGACCTGCACCCGCGCAGCGCCTCGGTGCGTGCGCTCGAGCCCTGCCTGGCCATCGAGTTCGGCCCGGACGAGATGCTGCACCTGTACGAGGTCGATCTCCAGCAGTACGCGCTGCTGCAGATGAACCTCGGCCGCGAACTGAGCCGCCGGCTGCGTGCCACCGACGAGCTGCTTTTTCGCGCGGCGATGGGCGAGATGCCGAACGCGCCGCCTTCGCTGCGCTGAAGCCCCGGAGAATTGCCCCGGCGCGCGTGGCCTTGCCGTCTCGGCGGCAACGCGCAGAGGCGCGGCCACAAGAAGCTCCGCTGCGCTTCGCCACAATGCCTCAACCATGAACACGACACCCGCCCGCACCCCACTGCCCACGCGCCGCATCGGCCCCTTCACCGTCTCGGCCATCGGCCTGGGCTGCATGAACTTCAGCCACGCCTACGGCGCGCCGCCGCCGCCCGAGCAGGCCGAGCGCGTGCTTCTCGCGGCACTCGACGCCGGCGTCACGCTCTTCGACACTGCGGCGCTCTACGGCTTCGGCGCCAACGAGACGCTGGTGGGCCGCGTGCTGAAGGCCCACCGCTCGAAGATCGTTCTGTGTAGCAAGGGCGGCATGGCCGGCGTGCAATTCGCTGACGGCATGAAGCGCGTCATCGACGGCCGGCCTGAGGCCATTCGCCGCGACTGCGAGGCGAGCCTGAAGCGCCTGGGCACCGAGGTCATCGACATCTATTACCTGCACCGTTGGGACAAGCTGCGGCCCGTGCCCATCGAAGAGAGCGTGGGCGAGATGGCGCGCCTCAAGGCCGAAGGCAAGATCCGCGCGCTCGGCCTCTCGGAGGTGTCGGCCGCGACCCTGCGCCGCGCGCACGCCGTGCACCCCCTCGCCGCGGTGCAGACCGAGTACTCGCTGTGGACGCGCAACGCCGAGATCGCCGTGCTCGCCGCCTGCCGCGAGCTGGGCGCCGCCTTCGTCGCCTTCAGCCCGGTCGCGCGCGGCTACCTCACGGCCGAGCCGCCTGACGTGGCCACGCTCGATGCCAAGGACATCCGCCGCGGCATGCCGCGCTTCATGGAGCCCGCGCACTGGGCGGCCAACCTGAAGCTGCGCGAGAGCTACCTCGCGCTCGCTGCCGAGGCCGGCATCACGCCCGCACAGCTCGCGCTCGCCTGGTTGCTGGCACAAGGCGACGACGTCATCCCCATCCCCGGCACGACGCGCGTCGACCACCTGCTCGACGACCTCGGCGCCGCGAAGCTCGCGCTGCCGGCGGCGATGATCGAGCGCGCCGGCGCGCTCATCAACCAGCGCACAGTGTCCGGCCCGCGCTACAGCCCGCAGTCCTCGAGCGAAGTGGACACCGAGACATTCGAGAGCTGAACCGTGCTCGAGGGCCGGGCCCTCAGCGGCGTTTGCGCTTGGGCGACGGGCCTGCAGCCTGCACCGCCTGCGCGGCCTGCCCAGCCCTCTTCGCGAAGTGCTCGTTCATGAACTCGCCCATCTGCTCCTCGAAGCGCATCTCGGCGCGCTTGTGCTTCAGCCAGCGGCGCGCCGCCTCGGGCGCACCCCGCAGGGCCCGCTGCTCGCTCGCCAGCTCGGCCGCGGCGGCGGCGATCTCGCGCAGCTCGTCCTTCAGCAGCGCGCCCAGCTGCTCGGGCTTCAGCCGCCGCTGCACGACGAGGCCGTAGCTGCTGCACAAGGCCAGCTGCCGCTCGTCGATCTCGGCCTCGATCTCGCGCAGCTGCTCGGCCAGCACCTTGTTGAAGTGCTTCACCTGGCTCGCGGCCACGCTGGCGGCGTGCGCCACGTCCACCTGCTCGATCTGCAGCTGCAGCGTCAGCAGCGCCAGCAGGTCGCCGGCCTCGTAGGCGCTGTTGGCGCGCTGCATCAGCGCCGTGCGTTCGCTGCGTTCGGCGGCGCTGGCTTCGGTGTCGATGCGGTCGGGGTGCAGTGCCGCGGCCAGCTTGCGATAGACCTGGCGCACGGTCTGCGAGATGCGCCGCGCGTCCTCTTCGGCGCGCCGCTGCGCGGCGGTCTTGGTCTTGGGCGCGGCACGGCGGTGGTGCGGCCCCGAGCCCGCCGCGCCGATGCCGGCATCGTCCATGCCGGCCTCGCGCCGGCGCGCCAGCTCGGCCTGCACACGTTCCATCAACTCGTCCACCGAGTGCACCGGCTCGCTGCCGAGGTCGATGTCGCCCATGGCCTCGAGCCTCGCCCTCATGGCCTGCACCTGCAGCCGCGCCTCGGTGTCGTAGTCCACCTCGGAGAAGCGGTTGTAGACGGCCTTGATCTCTTCGTCCGGTGCCGCGTCGGGCTCGCCCGCCTCCAGCAGCGCGCCACACAGCTCGCACACCATGCGCGACAGCGTCTCGCGGTCGGGCTTGGCCCAGTCGCCGAGCGCGATGCGCTCCAGTTCCAGCGCCCAGGCGCGGCGCGCCGCACGCAGGCGTTCGTGCTCGGGCTGAACGCGCTGGGCGTGGGTGCGGGCGAACACCGGCGCCTGCGCATGCCAGGCGGCCAGACGCTCGCGCGCCGCCTCGATCTTCGTCAGCAGGGTCTTGAAGCGGCGATGTTCGGGGCTGGCCGGCTGCTCGCGCGCGGCGGCGGTGGCGATGTGCAAGGCGGAGCGAGTGGGGGGAGGGGTCATCGACTCAGGTCTTCTGCAGCAGCGTACGTCCAAGATCCGCGAGCAGCCTTGCCAGGGCCGCGGCGGGCCGCGTCAACGGCGCATCGGCGCGCGTGTGCAGGCCCACCGTCATGCCGGGCAGGCTTTCCGCGATCGGTATGCGCTGCACGGCCTCGGCCACCTGCGGCATGTCGAGAAAGGGGTGCTGCACCACGGCCAGCATGTCCGACCCGGCGAGCAGCGTGCGCATGGCGCTGAACGACTCGCACTCGGTGATCCGGCGAGGCTCGGGGGCGCCGATGGCGCGCAGGGCCGCAGCGGTCACGTCGCGCCGCATGTTGCTCAGCCACTCCTGAGAGACCAACGTGGCCGCCGTTCGCGCTCTTGCCAAGGGGTGGCCCCGGCGCGCGACGACGATCTGATCGAGGTGCGCGATGGGCTTGAATCGGATCGCCGGGTCGTCCTGCCCCTTCGGTGGGCGCGGCGCCAGGCTCATGTCCAGCGTCGCGTCGCGCACCATCGGCCCCGTGGCGTGCCGCAGGCCTTCCACCAGGCGTAGTTGCACGTCGGGAAACCTCTCGCGCCAGCGCAGCACCGCCTGCGGCACGACCTGAAGCGCGAAGAACGGGCCGAATCCCAGCGCCACCTGGGCCTGGCCTCCCAATGCCAGTTCCTCCTGCGCCTTCGCCATCTCGGCGTAGCCCGCGCGCACGCGCACGTGGAAGGCCTGGCCCTGCGGCGTGAGCGTGACGCCGGAGGGCGAACGCCTCAGCAGCGACGCCCCAAGCTCCGCCTCCAGCGAGCCCAGGCTCTTGGTCAGCCCGGGCTGCGAGACGCCGAGCTTGCGCGCCGCGGCGTTGATGCTGCCGCACTCGACCACGGCCAGGAAGTCGCGAACCTGCGTCAGCCGCACCTATAGCTCCCGGTTATGGCCCTTGTGTCGCGGCGATCTTACGGTGCGCGCGTCCCGCTGCTCTACTGCGCCCCGTCGTCGAGACCTCCAACCGAACCCGAAGGAGACGCCCATGCGCTCGAGTTCATTCGTTTTCGCCGCGGCCATGGTGCTGGCCGCTATCGGTACCACTGCCGCCGCCGGCCCGGCCTGGGCGCAGGCCTGGCCCAGCAAGCCCGTCACCGTGATCTCGGCGTTCCCGCCGGGCAACAACGACCCCGTGATCCGCATGGTCGACGGGCCGTTCCAGGCGGCGTTCAAGCAACCCCTGGTCATCGAACATCGCCCAGGTGCCGGTGGCAACCTCGGCGCCGAGGCCGTGGTGCGCGCCGCGCCCGACGGCCACACGCTGCTGGTCACGGTGGACACGGTGGCCACCGTCAACCCGCGCCTGTACCCGAACCTCAAGTTCAAGGCCGATGCGGACCTCGTGCCGGTGATCTACCTGTTCAGCACGGCGCAGACGCTGGTATGTCACCCGTCGGTGCCCGTGAAGTCGGTGGCCGATCTGGTGGCGCTGGCCAAGACGCGTGACCTGTCCTATGCCTCCGGCGGCCAGGGCGTGCCGGGCCATCTGGCGGCCGAGATGTTCCTCTCGGCCACGGGCGTGCGCATGACCCACATCCCGTACAAGGGGCCCGCAGCGGCGCTGCAGGACGTGATGGCCGGCAACGTGCACTGCGGCTTCCTGGCCACGCAGTCCGCCATGCCGCAGGTCAAGGCCGGCAAGGTGGTCGGCCTGGCTGTGACCTCCGCGCAGCGTTCGCCCGTGGCCCCGCAACTGCCGACCGTCAGCGAAGCGGGCGTCGCCGGCTTCGAGGCCAGCTTCGGACAGGTGCTGATGGCGCCCAAGGGCACGCCGCCGGCGGTGGTGGCCGCCCTGAACGAGGCCTTCGGTGCCGCGCTCGCCCAGCCCGAGGTGCGCGCCAGGATGCTGGCGATGGACCAGGCGTTCGTGCCCAACACGCCCGAGCAGGCGGCAGCGCGCCTGCGCACGGAAGCCGACAAGTGGGCGCGGATGGTGGAGCGGTTGGGCTTGCGGGCCGACTGAGCGTGACTCGCTCAGCCGACCAAAGGGTTGCGCACGGCCAGCGCCGGAAACCTGGAGAAGTCGCGGTCGGCCGACCACAGCTCGGCCACGCCGTGCGAAAGGCAGATGGCCGCGATGCGCGCGTCGTGAATGGCGCCGCCTTGCGCCTTGGCTGCGAGCGCCAGCGGCTCTAGGCGCTGCAGGTGATCATCGGCTTCGGCGATGAACACCAGGTTGGCCAGCGTCTGCAGGGCGCGCAGTTGAGCAAACGCCGTCTCGGGCGGTGTGGCGGTCTTGTAGATGCGGGGGTGCGTCACGATGGCGAAGAACTCGTGCGCACAGGGCCAGGGGATGGCCCACTCCCGCGTTCCGGAGGCGAGTGACTCCAGGGACGATCGTGCGCGCTCGTGGAAAGGCGAGTCCGTGCGGTGCGCGTAAACGAGGATGTTGGTGTCAACCGCGATCACGGTAGATCTCGTCGCGAATCCTCTCCCAGCCCGCACCGGCGAACTCCGCCGACAAGCCGTCGCCCTGGAAAGGCTGCACCACGAACGGCGCAGCACGCTTGCGCGAGCGCGCGCGCTCTCGGAGGGCCAGGTGCAGGCCCTCCTCGATGAGCGCCTTCAGCGTGGAGTGCTCGCGCCGCGCCACCGCCTTGCTGCGCTCGAGCAGGTCGTCTGGCAGTTCGATCGTGGTCTTCATATGGGTGACCCATACCGATGATACGGCCGGTATGGTAGCTGGCGCGTCGTGGCCGATCAAGCCACGTTCAGGCCCTGCCTTCTCAGGCCTGGTCGTCGAGCAGGCAGGTCCCCGAGTACGACGAAGCGGCCTCCACCCGCATCGCCAACGACTCGCCTTGCGGCCGGTCGACCTGCAGCAGCACCTCGGTGCGCGCCGGCAGCCTCAGCGTGAAGCGGCCCTGACCGTCGCTCTGCGCACTGCCGAGCAGCCGCCCGTCGGCCGCCAGCGCACGCACCGGCGTGCCGGTGGTGGGGATGTAGTGGCGGTCGAGCACGCAGCCCTCGACCATGACGGACATGGGTGCCGCCACCTTGTGGGTGGCGGCCACCACGGACGCCGCTGGCACCGCCTGCACCCCCTGCAACGAAGAGTCGGCGGCGGCCACGGCCCGGCCTTCTTCACCGCCGCCACCGCCACAGGCGGCCGCGGCGATGCCGAGTGCGATGGCGGACAGCCCGCGGGAGAAGCGGACAGCGGCGTGGGTCGTCGAGAAGGGCATGAGGGGCTCCTGTGTGGTAGAGCCCACATCGTCGGAGCGCTCGCGCTCAAGGTGCTGAGGCCAGGTTGAAGATCGCCCGAGGGATTTCTCAACGCGGCGGGCGTCGGCGGCGGCGCGAGCCCGTGCTCGGTGGCACCGGTCCGAGCCCCTTACTGCGCCGGCAACCCCGCCTCGCGCAGCGTGTCGAGCAGCCGCTCCAGCTGCCCGATGCAGGCCGGGTCGTAGGTGGGCTCGATGGTCGCGCGAACGGCCGCCAGGCTGCAGAAGGCGGGGTGCTGGCGCAGCGTGGCGACCCAGTCGTGCGCCTGCTCCACGGCGCCCAGCCGCCACGCGGCGATGGTGCCGGCCAGGAAGAGCTGCCCGTAGGATGGGTTGACGGCCATGCCGCGCTGCGCCTCCTGCAGGGCAGCCTGCGGGTCACCGGTGGCCAGGCTGCCTTCTGCCCGCACGAAATGCCAGATCACGCGCAGGGGCTCCAGCGGGCTCAGCTCGAAGGCCTTGTCGCAGTAGGCGCGGGCCTCGTCGTGCCGCCCATGCCGCTCCAGCGAAAAGGCCAGCAGGCCATACGCTGGCGCGTACGACGACGACAGCCGCAAGCAGTGGCGCAAGGCTTCGTCGGCGCGCTGCCGTTGCCCGCGGTAGTGGCGGGCGGCCAGCGACAGCACGTAGTACGCGTCGGGGTCGCGCGGGTCGAGCGCCACGGCGCGTTCGGCCTCGGCCAGCGCGCGCGCCAGCTGCTCGTCGCGCGGCTCGTCGCTCCAGCGGTAATTGCCGGCACGCCAGTCGGCATAGGCCAGGCACATCCAGCCCTGGCTCAGCTCGGGCGCCAGGGCCACGGCCGAGCGGGCCAGCCGTGTGGAACGCTGGTTGGTCTCGGGCGTCTGCGCGCGGGCGAACAGCTGCACCCAGGCCTGCGCGGCGAAGGCGCGTGCCTGCACCTCGGCGTCGCTGGCGGCCACTGGCGCTTCCTGGCTGGCCAGGTCGTTGAGCTCGAAGCGCAGCGCGCGCGCCAGGCGCCCCACCACCACGGTGGCGGTGGCATGCCAGGCGTTGGCCGGCAGCGTCAGCTCGTCGGCCCAGGTCTGCGTGCCGCGTCGGGCATCGACCACCTGCACACCCACGTGCAGCGTCTCGCCGCGTTGCTCGAGCTGGCCGTCCACCACGTAGCGCACGCCCAAATCCTCGGCCAGCTTCTGCGGCGGCGGATGGCGCTGGCCGAACGTGAGCATGGTGCCCAGCGCCACCACCGTGAGGCCGGGCTGGCGCGAGAGCTCGGAGATCAACGCCCCGGTGAGGCTTTCGCTCAGGAACGACAGCGCGTCCGGCAGGCCGCGCATGACGAAGGGCAGCACGGCCACCGAGCGCGGGCCGAGGCGCGGCTCCGCGGGTTCGGCCATCGGCGCACCCGCCGCGCCCGCCCTTGCCGGGGCCGGGCCCAGCGGCACGGGCGCAGTGGAGGCGGGCGCATCAGGCTCGCCCGGCGTGACCGATGCAGCCGGGGCCCGGGCCGCGGCCACAGGCACCGGAGTGACCGGCGTCACCGGCGTCACCAAGCGGTAACCCTTGCGCGGCACGGTCGCGATGTGGTCCGGCCCCAGCGTCTTGCGCAATTGCGCCACCGCGTCGTACAGCGAGCTGGGCGTGACGACCAGGCCCGGCCAGACGGCGTCCAGCAGGTCGTCGGCCAGCACCACCTCGCCACCGGCCTGCGCCAGCACCACCAGCAGCCGCATCGCGCGCGGCTCGAGCTTGTGCACCTGCCCGGCCACCGTGCCCTGGGAGCCTTGGCCCGCCACCTCGTCCAGCGACACGCTCACCTGCCACGGCCCCAGGGTGAAGCGGTCGGGCAGGGGCGGGGTGGGCAGGCGCATGACAGCCCGCGATGTTGCCGCAAGTCGGCCCGCGTCCGCCCGCGGCCGCGCCCGCTTTAGAACGATTGGCGCCTCTTTAGGACAGCCGCGTCGCCAGCGCGGACACTGCGCCCACGGCGCGGCGACGGCGGCCAGCCTGAGAAAACCCCGAGAACTCCTTGAGCGCCGCCTCAGGCCCCGTGGCGGGCCTTGGACCAC
This sequence comes from Rubrivivax sp., assembly GCA_016790435.1. Lineage (GTDB taxonomy): Bacteria > Pseudomonadota > Gammaproteobacteria > Burkholderiales > Burkholderiaceae_C > Rubrivivax. The sequence continues at coordinate 8,754 of JAEUPE010000056.1, forward strand.
CATGACAGCACTGCCACACGAGGAGACCCCATGAACCGCAGAACCCACCTGATGCTGACGATGCTGACGGGCGCCCTGGCCCTGGCGGCCGTGCCGGGCCTGGCCGTGGCGCAAACGCCCGCCCAGCCCTCGGCCCCTGGCGCCTACCCCAGCAAGCCCATCCGCCTGGTGGTGCCCTTCGCCGCCGGCACCGCCCCCGACGTGCTGGCCCGGCTGGTGGCGCCGGCCCTGAGCGAGTCGATGGTGGTCAACGTGGTGGTCGAGAACGTGCCCGGCGCTGGCGGCACCATCGGTGTCGACCGCGCGGCCAAGTCGGCCGCCGACGGCCACACGCTGGTGCTGTCGGGCGACGCCGCGCTGGTGCTCACCGGCGGTGCCTACGGCGTGAAGCCGCCGTACGACACGCTGCGCGACCTGGCGCCCATCGCGCAGCTGATCATCACGCCCAACGTGCTGGTGGTGGCCAACGACGTGCCGGCGCGCAACGTGGCCGAGCTGGTGGCGCTGGTGCGCAGCCAGCCGGGCAAGTTCAGCTACTCGTCGGGCGGCATCGGCTTCTCGCAGCACCGTGCCGGCGAGCTGATGAACAGCATGGCCGGCCTGGACATGGTGCACGTGCCCAACCCCGGCAACCCCTGGCCGGACGTGATCACCGGGCGCACGCAGCTCCTGTTCGGCAACATCGCGGCGGCGCTGCCGATGGTGAAGGCCGGCAAGGTGCGTGCGCTGGCGGTGACCTCCCCCAACCGCGCCGCCGCGGCGCCCGAGCTGCCCACCGTCAGCGAGAGCGGCCTGCCCGGCTTCGAGTCGCTGTCCTGGTTCGGCGTGCTGGCGCCGGCCGGCACGCCGCCGGCCGTGCTGCAGCGGCTGGAGGCCGAGCTGCAGAAGGCGATGGCCGCGCCGGCCCTCAAGGAACGCCTGGCCACCCTGGGCGCGATGCCCGGCGTGCAGAACGCGGCCGGGTTCACGCAGGTGATCCAGAACGAGATCAAGCGCTGGGGGCCCAAGCCCGGCGCCGCCGGCGCGGCGGCAGCCGCTGCGCCGAGCCCGGCGGCTGCCACCACCACGGCCCGCACGGCCCACACGGCCCAGAAGCCCTGAGCGCCGCGGGCACCACCATGCTGCTGTCCCTCGGCCATGTCACGGTGCTCAGCGCCGACTTCGAGCGCACCGAGCGCTTCTACTGCGACCTGCTGGGCATGCGCGTCGGCCCGCGCCCGGCGATCCGCATCCCCGGGCGCTGGTTCTACGTGGGCGACGAGGCGGTGGTGCACGTGTTGCCCCGCACGGCCGCGGCAAGGAACGATGCCGAAGAGGCCATCGATCACTTCGCCCTCCATGCCCAAGACCGGGCCGCGTTCGAAGACCGGCTGCGTGCCGCCGGCCAGCCCTTCGAGAGCCATCGCCTGGCCGACAGCGACACCTGGCAGATCTTCCTCACCGACCCCGACGGCGCGCGCGTCGAGCTCAGCTTCGTTGCCGCCGAGGCTCGGGCAGCCGCCTGAGCCTGTCGCGCGGCACTGAGCGCGGCGCTGAGTACGCCACTGATCGCGACACTGAGCGCGACACTGAGCGCGCCGCCGAGGTCGGCCGGGGCCGGCCGAGGCCGGGCGGCCTGCATCTGGCATCCTTGCGGGTTGGGCTGCCCCCTGCGGCCCACGCACCCGTGGAGCCGGAACCCGTCGGTGAGTTCTTCAGCCTTTCAGTTTCTCGACTTCACCCTGCGGCCTTCGCTGCGCCAGCTCAGCCGCGGTGGCGCGCCACTGGCTTTGGGCTCGCGTGCCTACGAGCTGCTGCTCTGCCTGCTGACGCAGGCCGAGCGCGTGGTGCCGCGCGACGAGCTGATGCAGGCGGTATGGGGCGACACGGTCGTCGGCGACAACAACCTGAACGTGCAGGTGGCCACCCTGCGCCAGCTGCTGGGCCGCGAGGCGGTGATCACGGTGCCCGGCCGGGGCCTGCGCTTCGGCCACCGGGTGCGGTTGGTGGAAGACGCCGACCCCGTGCCCGAGCTGCCAGCCCGGCCCTCGGTGGTGGTGCTGCCCTTCACCGACTTCACCGACCCCACCGACTTCACGGACCCGGGCGCCGGGCCGCGCTGGGCGTGGTTTGCCGACTGCATCGTCGAGGACGTGACGACGGCGCTCTCGCGCTTTCGCGACCTCTTCGTGGTGGCTCGCAACTCGGCCTTCGCGTGGCGCGGGCAGGTGGAAAGCGGGCAAGTGGGGCGCGACGTGCGCAGCGTGGCGCGCGCGCTCGGGGTGCGCTACGTGGTGGAGGGCAGCGTGCGCTTCGTCGGCCCGCACGTGCGCGCCACGGCGCAGTTGATCGAAGCCGCCTCGGGCAGCCATGTCTGGGCCGAGAACATCGACGGCGTCGTCGACGACCCGCAGGCCCTGTTTGCCATGCAGACGCGCATCGCGGCCGGCATTGCCACGGCGCTGGCGCCGCAGATCGACGCGGCCGAGGCGACGCGCATGCGCCGTGCGCCGCCGGCCGACCTCAGCGCCTTCGGGCAGGCCCAGGCCGCGTGGGCCGTGGTATCGGCCGGCGAAATGGCCTTCGACACCGGCCCGCGCGACCGCGCGGCGGCGATGGCCCGCGAGGCGCTGGCCGCCGACCCCTCGTGCGGCCTGGCGTGGCGCGTGCTCGCGGCCGTGCAGTGGTGGCATGCCTATCACGGCACCACCGGCGACTTCGCCGCCACCGTGGCCGCAGGGCGCGAGGCGGCCGACGCCGCCATAACCATCGACGCGCAGGACCACCATGCGTGGCGGCAGAAGGGGTTGCTGGCCTTCATGGCGCAGGACCAGGGCGCCGGGCTCGCCGCCTTGCGGCATGCGCACGAGCTCAACCCCAACTGCGCGGTGACGCTCGCCTGGCTCAGCCTCAACGAAGCCCTTCATGGCGAGGCCGCTCGCGGCGTGCCGCTGGCCGAGGCCGCGCTGCGGCTGAGCCCGCGCGACCCCGCGCGCGGCGAGATGCTCTGCGCACTGGGGTTCGCGCAGTTCGCCGCGCGCAACTACGCGGGTGCAGCCGCCTCGGCGCAGGCGGCCCGGCTCGGCATGGTCAATGCCGCCCCACCGCTGGTGCTGGCCACCATTGCCCAGGTCGGCACCGGCGACCTCGAGACCGCCACCGCGACCTTCGCGATCCTGAACCAGACCGCGCCGGTGCTGGCGGCCACGCGCTTGTCTGGGCGCTGGCTCTCGACCAACCCCGACTACCTCACGCGCGCGCACACCTTCCTGCGCGTGGCCGCCGGGCTGGCCCCGCCCGAGGCGGCTGACGCGGTGCGATAGACGGGGCGATAGGTGGCGCGATAGGTGGCGCGATAGGTGGCGCGATAGGTGGCGCGATAAGCGCTGCCGATTCGCCGGGCGGCGTGATCACCGACTTCGTGGCGGCCGTCGTGGCCCCCACCGTGGCCGCCCTGGATTTAGCTTGCTTTAGCGGGCCATGTGGCCACGGGCTGCACGCTGCGCAAGCATTGCGGCCGGGCCATGAGGGGCGCGAGGGTCATCCATGCATGCTGTTTCCCATTCGAACCGGGGTCGCGTCGTCCAGGGCGCCGGCAGCTACACCAGCCAGCAGGGCTCGGTCTATGCGCCGGGCATCAGTGCCGAGACCGTGGGCGCCCAGGCCGTGTTCCTCGGCATGGTCACCATCCCGCCGGGCGGCCGCACCAAGGCGCACCTGCACGAGTTCCACGAGTCCGCCTTCTATCTGCTGAGCGGCGAGTCCGTAGAGCTCTGCACGGGAGCGCGCCTCGAACACCGCGAGACGGCGCGCGCCGGCGACTATCTCTTCATTCCCGCCAAACTGCCGCACGTGGCCGTCAACCGCGGCAACTCGCCCGCGGTCTTCATCGGTGTGCGCAACGAACCCACGGCGCAGGAGAGCGTGGTCATGCTGCCTGAACTCGACGGACTGGTGCCATGAGCGCGCCGGGCCGCTCCCAAGCGCTCGTTCCGGAGCACGCAGTGCGGAGGATTCTTCAATGAGCGCCTACGTCATCTTCGACGTCGAGATCCGCGACATGGAGCGCTACCAGGCGTTCATGAAAGGGGTCAAGCCGGCGCTGGACGCCGCGGGCGCACGCTACCTGGCGCGCGGCGGCGCGCACAAGGTCTACGAGGGCGACTGGGCGCCGCGGCGCATCGTGCTGCTCGAGTTTCCGTCGGTCGCGGCCTGGGAGGCCTTCTACAACGGCCCCACCTACCAGGGCCTGAAAGCGGTTCGCGACGAGTGCAGCTCGGCGCGGCTGGTGTCGGTTCAGGGGCTGGAGTGAAGGAGTGAAGGACATCAGGCCTTTGCGGATGGCGGTGCTCGGCAGCGGCTCGGTGGGGCTCGCCATCGCCGCGAGCTACGCCGTGGCCGGGCAGGGCGTCACGCTGCTGGCGCGGGGCGCGGCGGTGCCGCTGCTGCGCGAGAACGGCATCCAGGTCACCGGCGTCTGCGGCGAGCATCGGGTCGAGCCGCAACGGCTG
>JAEUPE010000154.1 GCA_016790435.1 Rubrivivax sp.
GCATGAACTCGGGCATCGACAGCCCGGGTTGAAACTGCACACGGTTCATCGCCATGGACCACCTCCGTTGGGGTTCACCCCATCTTCGGTCGCCACCGGCTCAGCAGCTGAGCTACCGCTGAAATTCCTTGCTAATCAAGAAGAAAGTAGGTCGCCCGCCGGGGCGAGACCCGGCCGCGTTCGAGTCCGCCGACGATCAGCGCGCAAAAGATCCCACCGCCGGTCTCGCGCACCGCTCGGATCAGGCAAATCGCTGCGGGCTGAATGGGCGCAGGTCCACCCGCGGCGCCCTCCCATCGACGAGCGCCTCGACAACCTCTGCCGTCGCGGCCGACTGCGTGAGCCCGAGGTGGCCGTGCCCGAAGGCATAGAGCACGCGGGCGTCGACGCGCGCCGGGCCGATGGCGGGCAGCGAGTCGGGCAGCGAGGGGCGAAAGCCCATCCAGCGCGTGCCGCCCTCGGTGCGCAGCGCGGGCAGGAAGCGGCGCGCCTTGGCCAGCAACGCGTCGCTGCGGCGGTAGTCGGGCGGGGCCTGCAGCCCGGCCAACTCGACCGCGCCGCCCACGCGCACGCCGCCGGCAATGGGCGTGACGACGAAGCCGTGGTTCGGGAAGGTGAGCTGGCGGCGCAGGTCGAAGGCCCCAGGCGGCAGCGTGGTGTTGTAGCCGCGCTCGGTTTCGAGCGGGATACGCTCGCCCAGCGTGCGGGCGAGTTGGTGCGACCACGCGCCTGCGGCGACAACGACGCGCCGAGCCTTCAGGGCCTGGCCATCGGCCAGCCGCACGCTCACGGCCTCGGCGTCGGGCTCGATCGCCTCGGCCGAGGCGCGATGCAGGCCCGCGCCACGCTCGAGGCAGCGCACGGCGATGCGACGCACGAGCCGATGCGGGTCTTCGATCGTCGCCCAGCCGGGCACGAAGGTGGCCGCCACGAACGCCGCGCTGAGGCCGGGCTGCCACTTCGCGATGGCCTGCGGCCCATGCGCATGCTCGAAGGCGATGCCATGCTCGGCGCGCTGCTGCCAGCCGGGCAGCGAGGCGCGCCACTCGGCCTCGCTTTCGTAGAGGTGCAGGTTGCCGTCCTCGTGCAGCATCGGCAGCGCGTCGATGACGGCCAGCAACCGCGGCGTGGCCTCTGCAGAGAGGCGGTTCAGCGCCACCTGCGCTGCGATGGCGGCGGCCACGCGCGCCGGCTGGCTGGCGCGCCAGAAGCGCCACAGCCACGGCGCGATGCGCGGCAGGTACGAAGGGCGCAGCGCCAGCGGGCCGAGGGGGTCGAGCAGCCAGCGCGGCACCTGGCGCAGGATGCCCGGCGAAGCGAGCGGCTGGATGTCGGAGAAGGCGTAGGCGCCGGCATTGCCGCGGCTGGCGCCGGCGGCGACGCCTTCGCGGTCGATGACGAGCACGCGGCGCGTGGGCTCGGCGGTCAGCAGGCGCAGGGCGATCGACAGGCCGATGACGCCGGCGCCGATGACCACCACGTCGTGCGTTGCCGCGAGCTGCGCCGCGCCGAGCCCTGGCAGCGGCGCATCGGCAGGAAGCTCCGGCGCCGCAACGCTCAACCGAGGCCCCAGGCGAACGGGTCGCGCGGGTCGAACACCACCTGTGCGTCGAGCGTCACGTGCGCGTGGCCGTGGATGAAGGGCAGCACGGCGTTGCTCGCGTCCGAGCCGCCCATCGATCGCTCGTAGCGCGCGGCGAAGACGCTGCCGATGACACTCTCCTGGTGCCACACCTCGCCCGGGGCGAGCTCGCCATCGGCGGCCAGGCACGCGAGCTTGGCGCTCGTGCCGGTGCCGCAGGGCGAGCGGTCGTAGGCCGCGCCCGGGCACAGCACGAAGCTGCGGCCCTGGTGGCCGGCGGCTTGCGCCGGGCCGAGCAACTCGATGTGATCCACCTCCGCGCCTCCGGCGCCGGTGATGCCGGCGGCCCCCAGCGCGTGGCGGATGCGATCGGACAGCGCCTGCAGCGCCGGGATGTGGTCCGGCCGCAGCGGCAGGCCGTGGTCGTGGCAGAGGAAGAACCAGTTGCCGCCCCAGGCCACGTCGCCATGCACGCGGCCGTGGCCGGGCACGTCGACGGCCACATGCTTCAGGTGCCGGTACGAGGGCACGTTGGCCACCGTCACGCCGCCGTCGGCATGCAGCTCGGCGCGCACCGTGCCCACCGGCGTGTCGATGGCATGCGTGCCCGGGCCGATGCGGCCGAGGAAGGCGAGCGTGGCCACGAGGCCGATGGTGCCGTGGCCGCACATGCCGAGGTAGCCGACGTTGTTGAAGTAGACGACGCCGCAATGGCTGCCCGGGTTCACCGGCTCGGTGAGCACGCCGCCGACGATGACGTCGTTGCCGCGCGGCTCGGTGGCCAGGGCACGGCGCCAATCGTCGTGTTCGGCGCGGAAGCACGCGAGCCGTTCGGTCATCGTGCCGGCCCCGAGGTTGGGGCCGCCGCTCACCACCAGGCGCGTGGGCTCGCCGCCGGTGTGCGAATCGATGATGCGGGTCGGTGATGGGATCGGGTGGGGACTCATGGCAAGGCGTGCGGGCTGTGGCGAGCGCAAATGTACGATCGTTGATCGGCCGTTACGTCAGGCCGCCGGCGAGTGCGCGAGATGCATGCGCGAGACCTGGGACCCGAGGCACGTGGCACACGAGAGGATCAACGATGTCTGCACCCATCTCCTGGAACGGCGTCTTCCTCGCCGTCACCACGCAGTTCCGCGAGGACTTCTCGCTCGACATCGACGCCACCGCCAAGGTCATCGACGCACTCGTGCGCGACGGGGTCTCCGGCCTCATCGTCTGCGGCACCGTGGGCGAGAACACCTCGCTCGCGCGGGCCGAGAAGGTGCAGGTCATGGAGGCGGCGGTCAGCGTCGCGCGCGGCCGCGTGCCGGTGATCTGCGGCATCGCCGAGTTCACCACCGCCTTCGCCATCGAGACCGCCAAGGCCGCCCGGCAGGCCAAGGTGGACGGCATCATGGTCATGCCGGCGCTCGTGTATTCGGCCAAGCCGCACGAGTCGGCGGCGCACTTCCGCGCCGTGGCGAAGGCCACCGACCTGCCGGTGATGGTCTACAACAACCCGCCCATCTACAAGAACGACATCACCCCGGACATCCTCGCCAACCTGGCCGACTGCGACACCATCGTCTGCTTCAAGGACAGCTCGGGCGACACGCGGCGCTTCATCGACACGCGCGCGCGGGTGGGCGACCGCTTCGTGCTCTTCGCCGGCCTGGACGACGTGGTGGTGGAGAGCGTGGCCATGGGCGCAGTGGGCTGGGTGAGCGGCATGAGCAACGCCTTCCCGCGCGAGGGCGAGACGCTCTTCCGGCTGGCGCGCGCCGGCCGCTATGCCGAGCTGATGCCGCTGTACGAATGGTTCATGCCGCTCTTGCACCTGGACGCGCGGCCCGACCTCGTGCAGTGCATCAAGTGGTGCGAGCACCGCATGGGCCGCGGCACCTGGCGCACGCGGCCGCCCCGGCTGGCCCTGCAGGGCGACGACCTGGCGCACGTGCAGCGCGTCATGGGCGAGGCGCTGGCCAGGCGGCCGGCACTGCCCGACGTGGGGCTGCCTCGCTGAGCGCCTGACGAGGGCGCTCCGTCAGAGGCCTTCGAGGCCCAGCGCCACGCGGGCCCGGTACTCGCGGTCGAGCAGGCCCATGACGATGAGCGTGTCGTAGCCGGCGTCTTCGCCCAGGCCGGTGATGCGCACGCTCTCGCGCAAGCGGCCCTCCTCGACGAAGCCCTCGCTGGCATAGAGGGCCAGGGCACGCGTGTTGAGCGACTTCACGTCGAGCCAGAAGCGGTGCGCGCGCAGGTCGTCGAAGGCCAGGCGCTTGAGCACGCGCACGCAGGCGCGGCCAAGGCCGCGGCCGTGGCCGGCGGGTTGCAGCACGATGCGCTTGAGCTCCACGCTCTTGTTCGGGTTGCGGCAGCCCTGCAGGATGACGAAGCCGCCGCGCGAGCCGTCGGGTCCGTCCTCGACGATGAAGTGGCGGAAGTCGGGGATGCGCACTGCCGCCTCGTGCTGCGTGCGCTCCCACGGTGTGATGAAGGGCAGGTTGCGTGCGTCGGTCTCGACGGTCTGCACGAACTCGAGGTCCGAGAGCATCGTCGGGCGCAGCCGCAGCGGCGGCGAAGACCGGTGCGGGGGCGCGCCGTGCGCGGGCGCGTCGCGGTCAGACATCCACTTCGACCGCGTCGCCGTGCAGCTCCATCAGGTCGCGGCGCGCCGAGGCCTCGCCCTTTCCCATGAGCTGCGTCAGCACCTTCGTCGTCGCCTCGAAGGTGCTCGCCTCGCTCTGGCCCCAACCGACGGGCAGCAACCGCCGCGTCTCGGGGTTGAGCGTCGTCTCCCACAGCTGCTCGGCGTTCATCTCGCCCAGGCCCTTGAAGCGGCTGATGGTCCAGCTGCCTTCGCGCGCGCCTTCCTTGCGCAGCTTGTCAAACGCCGCCTCGCGCTCGCCTTCGTCGAGGGCGTAGATCTTGGCCGCCGGGCGCTTGCCGCGCGCCGGCGCGTCGATGCGGTAGAGCGGCGGCTTGGCGATGCACACATGCCCACGCTCCACGAGCTTGGGGAAGTGGCGGAAGAAGAGCGTCAGCAGCAGCACCTGGATGTGCGAGCCGTCGACATCGGCATCCGAGAGGATGCAGACCTTGCCGTAGCGCAGGCCGCTCATGTCCGGATCGTCGGTGGGGCCGTGCGGGTCGACGCCGAGTGCCACCGCGATGTCGTGGATCTCGGTGTTGGCGAAGAGCCGGTCGCGCTCCACCTCCCAGGTGTTGAGCACTTTGCCGCGCAGCGGCAGCACCGCCTGCGTCTCCTTGTTGCGGCCCATCTTCGCGCTGCCGCCGGCGCTGTCGCCCTCGACGAGAAAGATCTCGTTCATGTTCAGGTCGCGGCTTTCGCAGTCGGTGAGTTTGCCGGGCAGCACGGCCACGCCGCTGCCCTTGCGCTTCTCGACCTTCTGCGCCGCGCGCTGGCGCGTCTGCGCCTGGCGGATGACGAGTTCGGCGAGCTTCTTGCCCACGTCGACGTGCTGGTTCAGCCACAGCTCGAGCGCCGGCCGCACGTAGTTGGAGACGAGGCGCAGCGTGTCGCGGCTGTTCAGCCGCTCCTTGATCTGGCCCTGGAACTGCGGGTCGAGCACCTTCGCGCTCAGCACGAAGCTGGCGCGCGAGAACACATCCTCGGGCATCAGCTTCACGCCCTTGGGCTGCAGCGCGTGCAGCTCGATGAAGCCCTTCACGGCGGCGAAGAGGCCGTCCTTCAGGCCGCTCTCGTGCGTCCCGCCGGCCACCGTGGGAATGAGGTTGACGTAGCTCTCGCGCAGCAGGTTGCCCTCGTCGGTGAAGGCCACGCACCAGGCGGCGCCCTCACCCTCGGCGAAGTTCTCGGTCTCGTTGGCGTTGGCGTACTGCTCGCCCTCGAAAAGCGGGATCAGCGGCTCGGCGGGCAGGTTCTGCAGCAGGTAGTCGCGCAGCCCGCCCTTGTAGAGCCAGGTCTGCGTCTCGTTGTCCTTCGGGTCCTTCTTCTCTTGCGTGAGGGAGACCGTCACGCCCGGCATCAACACGGCCTTGCTGCGCAGCAGGTGCACGAGGTCGTGGCGCGGCAGCTCGGCCGATTCGAAGTACTTCGGGTCGGGCCACACGCGCACGCTGGTGCCGCTCTTGCGCTCGCCCGCCGCGGGCTTGCGCAAGGCGAGCTTCTCGATCACGTCGCCCCCGCTGAACGTGATGCTGGCCACCTGGCCCTCGCGCCACACCGTCACCTGCAGACGCTTGGCAAGCGCGTTCGTCACGCTCACGCCCACGCCGTGCAGGCCACCGGAGAAGCTGTAGGCGCCGCCCGCGCCCTTGTCGAACTTGCCGCCGGCGTGCAGGCGCGTGTAGACGATCTCCAGCACCGGCACCTTCTCTTCCGGGTGCAGGCCGAAGGGGATGCCGCGGCCGTCGTCGTCGACACTGACGCTGCCGTCGGCATGCAGCGTGACGCCGATGCGCTTGCCCTGGCCCGCGAGCGCCTCGTCGGCGGCGTTGTCGATCACCTCCTGCACGATGTGCAGCGGGTTGTCGGTGCGGGTGTACATGCCCGGCCGCTGCTTGACCGGCTCCAGGCCCTTGAGAACGCGGATGGAGGCCTCGGCGTATTCGCCGGGCTTGACAGGTGCTGAAGAAGGAGAGCGGGTGCTTGGCATGGCGCGGCGGATTCTAGGCAGTGTGCCGGCGTGGACCGCGCGTCTGCTCGTAGCGTTCAAGCTGTACGCTTCATGCATCCGTGCGCGCCCATGCGCCACGGCACCGTTGAGGGGTCGGTCGGCGCGCCTGCGTTACGGCTGCAATCTTGCTTGCGCGCAATCAATGGGAACTTGCGGGCGTCGGTCAGACTCCACCTTCGACAGAAGTTTCTGTCACACAAGACATTGCCAGGAGAGCTTTTCATGGTCCAGTTTCGTTCGATGCGCATCGCGGCGCTCGCCGCACTAGCAGGGTTCGGGTTGGCGGCACAGGCGCAGGAAGCGCCGCGGGTGTACTTCGGCCTGACGGCAGGCGTCGCCGCCGCCATCGCCAAGGACTACGACACCGACAAGAACGAGACCGGCAGTGGCCGGCCCAGCGCCGGTGTGTTCGCGGGCGTGCGCCTGTTCGACCTGCCGGTCGGCAAGGGCTGGCCCGTGGGGCTGGAAGTCGGCTATCAAGACATCAGCAGCCACACGGTTCCCTACCGCATCAATGGCAGCACCACCGACCTCACGGCGCGCGGCCACAGCAGCTACGTGGCGTTGAAGGTGGGCGCGCCGTTGACCGAGCGCGTATCGCTCTACGGACGCCTGGGCGCCTCGCGCAACGTCGTCGACGGCAACACGCCCGCAGGGCAGACGCCGATCGACATCGACGGCAGGCGCAACGGGGTCCTCAGCGGCTTCGGCGCCGAGTTCGTGCTCACGCCCAACCTGCTGTTGCGCGCCGAGGCCACGAGCTTTGGCCGAGGATCGGCCAACTCGCGCGTCGGCGGCATCAGCGCCGGCTTGGCCGTCGGGTTCTGAGGGTCGTTCAACAGCCGCCGCGAGCACGCGGCGGCGGGTTCAGGTGCAGGCGCCGCTCATTGTGTGCGCGTGCCCGGCGTCGAAGGTGGTGCTGACCGACACCATGCCGCCCGCCCTGAGCTGGGCGAGCTGCCCCGGGCTCAAGGTGACCTGGTGGTCGTGCCCGCCCGTGCCCTGCACGCTGTAGGTCTTGGTCACGCTCGAGTTCATGTCCGCGGCCGGAATCGTCAGGATGTGGCCGTGATTGGCGCTGAAGACCAGGCCGGCACAGTTGGTCGGCGGCGGCGGTGGCGGCGGCGCGCCAGGGGTTGGTGCCGGGGTCGGTCCTGCAGCGGCGTCGTCCTCGCCCCCGCCGCAGCCAGCGAGCTTGAACGCGATGCCGCCGGCCAGCACCTGAATCAGAAAGAGCTTTCGACGGACATCAGGCATGGCGGGCCCCCTTCGCACGCGAGGATGGACGCCGCGCCTGCATCCGCGGGCTACGAGGTGCAACAAAGATGAGGTGCGGCCGACGAGCCGCAGCCGCTCATCGAACCCGAGGCTGGCCCTCAGCCGTAGCGGGCCATGCCGAGCCCGCTCACATCGATCTCGGGCTTGCGCCCGGAAACCAGGTCGGCGATGGCGCGCCCGGTGCCGGCGGCCATCGTCCAGCCGAGCGTGCCGTGGCCGGTGGCAAGCAGCAGGTTGTCCAGGCGCGTGGGCCCGACGATGGGCGTGCCGTCGGGCGTCATCGGCCTGAGGCCACACCAGAAGGTGGCTTTGGTGACGTCACCGCCCTTGGGGAAGAGGTCGGTGACGACGTGGTTCAGCGTCGCGCGCCGCGGCTCGCGCAGCGCCAGGCTGTAGCCGGCGAGTTCGGCCGTGCCGCCGACGCGGATGCGGTCGCCCAGGCGCGTGACGGCCACCTTGTGCGTCTCGTCCATGATGGTCGACTCGGGCGCACCGGCCGGGTCGGTGATGGGCACGGTGATCGAATAGCCCTTCACCGGATACACGGGGATGCGCAAACCCAGCGGCTTCAGCATCAGCGGCGAGTAGCTGCCAAGCGCCATCACGTAGCGGTCGGCCTGCAGCAGGCCACCGGCCGTGCGCACACCGCGCACCTTGCCGCCTTCGGCGTCGATGCCGAGGATGGGGGTGCCGAAGCGGAAGCTCACCCCCAGCGCCTGCGCCATCTCGGTGAGGCGGTTGGTGAACATGAAGCAGTCGCCCGTCTCGTCGCCCGGCAGGCGCAGCGCACCGACGAACTTCTCCTGCGTGAGCTTCAGCGCCGGTTCGACCTGGCAGAAGCCCGCGCGGTCCAGCACCTCGAAAGGCACGCCGTACTGCTTGAGCACCTCGACATCGCCGCCGATGCCGTCGAGCTGTTTCTGCGTGCGAAAGAGCTGCAGCGTGCCTTGCGCGCGGTCGTCGTAGGCGATGCCGGTCTCGGAGCGCAGCGCCTTCAGGCAGTCGCGGCTGTACTCGGCAATGGGCACCATGCGGCTCTTGTTGAGCGCGTAGGCCTTCGCCGTGCAGTTGGCCAGCATCATCGCGCCCCAGCGCCACATGGCCGGGTCGAGCATCGGCCAGATGACGAGCGGGCTGTGCTGCATCAGCATCCACTTGATGGCCTTGACCGGCACGCCCGGCCCCGCCCAGGGCGCGCTGTAGCCGGGCGAGACCTCGCCGGCGTTGGCGAAGCTCGTCTCGAGCGCCGGGCCGGGCTGGCGCTCGAGCACCTGCACCTCGTGGCCGTCGCGCGCGAGGTAGTAGGCGATCGAGGTGCCGATGACACCGCTGCCGAGGACCAGGACCTTCACCGCCGTCTCCTTGCCCCGGGCCGCGCGCGGGGTGCGGGCGGGATGCGGGCGATGCCGTGCACTGTAATGGCGGGGCGCCGGCACAGTGGGCATGACGATTCCAGGACAATCGAACCCATGGAAGTCGCCGCATGAGCTCGATCCCGAATACCGCCGCGGGCACTGCCGCAGACGCGCCAACGGCCCGCCTGTCGATGGCGCAGGTGCTGATCTGCGGCGCCGCCGTTGTCACGCTGTCGATGGGCATCCGCCACGGCTTCGGGCTGTGGCTGCAGCCCATCACGATGGATCGCGGCTGGACGCGCGAGACCTTCGCTTTCGCGATGGCGGTGCAGAACCTCTCGTGGGGCATCGCCGGCCCGTTCGCGGGGGCGCTGGCCGACCGCTTCGGCGCCTTCCGCGTGCTCGTCGTCGGTGGCCTGCTCTACGCGCTCGGCCTCGTGACCATGGCGCTCGCCACCACCGGCCTGGCCTTCACCGGCAGCGCCGGTGTGTTGCTGGGCATGGCGCAGAGCGGCACCACCTACGCCATCGTCTACGGCGTCATCGCGCGCCAGGTCGACCCGGCCAAGCGCTCGTGGGCGATGGGCGTGACGGCCGCGGCGGGCTCGTTCGGCCAGTTCCTGATGGTGCCGGTGGAAACCTGGCTCATCGGCAACACGGGCTGGCAGACGGCGCTGTTCGTGCTCGGCGCCATGGCGCTCGCAATCCTGCCGCTTGCCGTGGGCCTGCGCGAGCCGGCGCACCCAGCGTCCGCCCCGGGCGCATCGCACCAGAGCCTGGGCTCGGCGCTGCGCGAGGCTTTCGCCTACCCGCCCTTCCTGCTGCTCACAGCCGGTTACTTCGTCTGCGGCTTCCACGTCGTCTTCATCGGCGTGCACATGCCGAGCTACCTGAAGGACAAGGGCTTCGGGCCCGACGTCGCGACGGCGGCGCTGATGCTCATCGGCCTGTTCAACGTCTTCGGCACCTACGCCGCCGGCTCGCTGGGGCAGCGCCTCGCGAAGCGGCACATCCTGGCCGCCATCTACGGCCTGCGCGCCCTCGTCATCCTCGCCTTCGTGCTCGTGCCGGTGTCGGCGATGAGCGTGTACATCTTCGCCGCCACGATGGGCTTGCTGTGGCTCTCGACGGTGCCGCCGACCAACGCCATCGTCGTGCAGATCTTCGGCGTGCGGCACATGAGCATGCTCGGCGGCTTTGTCTTCCTGAGCCACCAGTTCGGCAGCTTCCTCGGCGTGTGGCTGGGCGGGCGCCTGTACGACGCCACCGGCAGCTACGACGTGGTGTGGTGGATCGCCGTGGCGCTCGGCGTCTTCGCGATGCTCATCAACCTGCCGGTGCGCGAGACCGCCATCGTGCGGCCGGCGCTCAGGGCGGCCTAGGCGGTCTAGGGCGGACCGCGCGGCCTGGGCCACGAGAACGAGAACGCAAATGAAGGCGCCGGCTCCAGCGCAGCGCGTCGCCCTCTGGGTGGCCGTGGGCATCGTGCTCGCCCTGGTGGCCGGGGCCTACCTGAACCCGCACCTCATGCTGGACATGGCCGACCAACTCTGGTCATGCTTCTAGCCGGCCGCTCCAACATGCACGCACCTCTGCCATCGCCGTCGAATTGGGTCACGCGCTGGGCGCCGCTGATCGCTGCCGGCGGCAGCGTGCTCGACCTCGCCTGCGGCAGCGGCCGCCACCTGCGCTGGCTGGCCGGGCAAGGCTGGCAGGTGACCGGCGTCGACCGGGATGCGGAAGCGGTGTCGCCGCTCCGCGCGCTCGCCGAGATTGTCGTCGCCGACATCGAGGGCGGTCCCTGGCCGCTGGAGGGCCGGCGGTTCGACGGCATCGTCGTCACCAACTACCTCTGGCGACCGTTGCTGCCACGCATCGCCGAAGCGTTGCGCCCCGGCGGCGTTCTCCTTTACGAGACCTTCGCAGATGGCCAGCAACTCTTCGGCCGCCCGAGCAAGCCCGAGTTCCTGCTGCAGCGCGGGGAATTGCTGCGGGCCTTCGCGGATCTGGGCGTCGTGGCCTACGAGGATGGGCTCGAAACCAGCCCGCAGCGGCGGGTGCAGCGCATCGTGGCCGTGGCGCCGGGTGCCGCCCCGGGGCCGGACCCTAGAATCGCAGGCTTCGAGCCCCGCAGGCTGCTGTAGCCCAGGCCTCCGCAGCCCCTTGCCGCCCAGGACACCCGCATGAACCCCATCGTTGGCAGCATCGTGGCGCTGGTCACGCCGATGCACGAAGACGGCCGCATCGACTACGACGCGCTGCGCCGCCTGATCGACTGGCACATCGCCGAGGGCACCGACTGCATCGGCGTCGTCGGCACCACGGGCGAGTCGCCCACGGTGTCGATGGAAGAGAACTGCGAGGTCATCCGGGTGGCCGTCGAGCAGGCGAAGAAGGCGAGCCGCCGTGTGCCCATCATGGCCGGCACGGGCGCCAACAACACCATCGAGGCGATCGAGCTCACGCGCTTCGCGAAGAAGGTGGGCGCCGACTGCCACCTCTCGGTCGTGCCCTACTACAACCGGCCCTCGCAGGAAGGCATCTACCGCCACTTCAAGGCCATCGCAGAGGCGGTGGACCTGCCGATGGTGCTCTACAACGTCCCCGGGCGCACGGTGGCGGACATGTTGCCCGAGACCGCGCTGCGCCTGGCGCAGGTGCCTGGCGTCATCGGCATCAAGGAAGCCAGCGGCAACATCGAGCGCGCCGCGCACCTGATCAAGCACGCGCCGAAGGGCTTCTCGATCTACTCGGGCGACGACGGCACGGCGATCGCGCTGATGCTGCTCGGCGGCCATGGCAACGTAAGCGTCACGGCCAACGTGGCGCCCAAGCTGATGCACGAGATGTGCATCGCCGCCGTCGAAGGCGATGTCCGGCGTGCCACGGCCATCCACATGAAGCTGCTGCCGCTGCACAAGCAGTTGTTCTGCGAGCCGAGCCCGGCCCCGGCGAAGTGGGCGCTTTCGCAGCTCGGGCTGTGCGCGCCGCACGTGCGGCTGCCCATCGTGCCGCTCACCGAAGCCGCTCAGGCCGTGGTGCGCGACGCGATGCGCTCGAGCAGCCTGATTGGCTGACATCGGCACGGCGCGGCAACCACACCCCTCCGCGCGTGATCCGCGCGCCGTCTTGCGCGCCGCACCGCGCGCCCCTCTTGCGCCACTGAATGCGCAGCCCAGCCCTGAGCTGCCGGAGACCCTGAACGTGACTTCCCGATCCCCCGCGCTGACCACGATGGCCACCGCCACTGCGGTGCTGTTCCTGGCCGGCTGCACCTCGACCGAAGGCCTCTTCGGCGATGACAAGGTCGACTACCGCACCGAGGCCGTGAAGACGCGGCCGCTCGAGGTGCCGCCCGACCTGACCCAGCTTGCCCGCGATTCGCGCTACCAGCCTGTCGGCGCCGCAGGCGGCTCGGTGAGCGCTTCGAGCGCGGCCGCAGCACCTTCGGCCGTGCCCACCGCGGCGGCGGTGGGTGCGGCCGTCGCCACCACGGTCGCCCCGGGCAGGGCCGAAAACGTCCGCATCGAGCGAGCTGGGCAACAACGCTGGCTGGTCGTGACCAAGCAGACACCCGAGGAGCTTTGGCCCAAGGTCAAGACCTTCTGGGAGAAGACCGGCTTCACGCTCGCGCTGGACAACCCGGCGACCGGCGTCATGGAGACCAACTGGTCGGAAAACCGCGCCAAGCTTCCCGACGACGTGGTGCGCAACCTGATCGGCCGCCTCGCGCGCAATCTCTACGACACGGGCGAGCGGGACCTCTTCCGCACGCGCCTGGAGCGCACCGGCGACGGCAGCGTCGAGATCTATGTCTCCCATCGCGGCATCGAAGAGGTGGTGGGTGGCCCGTTTCGCGACACCAGCTCCTGGCGTGCGCGGGCCAGCGACCCCGAACTCGAGGCGGAGATGCTCGCGCGGCTGATGTTGGCCATCGCCCCCGCCGCCACCCCTGCGCCGGCCAGCGTCGCGGCGGCCGGCGAACCAGCTGTTCGACCGGGCTCGCAGGCACTGGCCGCCGCGGTGGGCACGGTGACGGCTGCACCGGCGGCGCCAGCGCGGGCACGCACCACCTCAAGCGGCAGCGAACGCGCCAGCATGGAACTCGATGAGCCCTTCGACCGCGCCTGGCGCCGCGTCGGCCTGGTGCTCGACCGCGGCGGCTTCACCGTGGAAGACCGCGACCGCGCCTCCGGCATCTACTACGTTCGCTACTCCGACCCGAAGGTGGCCGGGCAGGAAGAGCCCAACTTCTTCGCTCGCGTCTTCGGCGGCGCCAAGGATCCGCAGACGCCGGTGCGCTACCGCATCGTGCTCAAGGGTGCCGGTACGAAAACCAATGTGGATGTGCTCACTTCCGACGGTGGCACGGCCAGCGGCGAGAACGGCCAGCGCATCGTCGCGAGGCTGGTGGAGGACTTGAAGTAGACCGTCGCCACTTGAGCGGCTCGAAGCTTCAGTCTCGGATTGGAGAGCGCAGCGCAACCGGTACGACCGGCATCGCCTGGCTCCCATGAGAAACGAGAAAGGCCGCCCTCGGGCGGCCTTTCTTTGCCTCGCGGCACAGGCGCCCTTGCGGGCGCCAGGCAATCACTTCGAAGCGGCAGCGGCAGCGGCAGACGCAGCGGCTTGAACGGCACCAGCGGCGGCCGAAGCGGCACCGGCAACGGCACCGGCGGCAGCCGAGGCGGCACCAGCGGCAGCCGAAGCGGCTTCAGCCATCGGCGCAGCGGCAGGCGCCGGGGCGGGCGCGGCGGCGGGGGCCGGGGCGGGGGCCGGCGCGGCCTCCTTCTTGCCGCAGGCGGCCAGCGCCACGGCAGCAACCAGGGAAGCCAGAACGAGCGACTTGTTCATTGCGTGTGTCCTCAGAATATTTTGGGGTCGGAAGGCTGAATCGGGAGAGATGTTGCCGCTTGGCTGCGTGTTGACGTTGCAGTGCCTTCGCTGGCAAACAATCGGATAGACAGGTAGCCAAGCCGTTGCGGCCTACGTCACATGCCTAACCACGCATTATAGCCAGACCGCGGGCTTTCCCTATAGGCCGAGGGACTGGACGGGAAAGGCGGCTTCGGAACGTTGCAAAACCGCATCGATCTGTTCGCGCCAAGGCAGCGCGCTCCGCTCGTCGGCGCTGGCGCGTCCGCGCCAATGCACGGCGTCGATCAGGCGCACCAGGGTGCCGTCGTCATCGAGCAGCAGGGTCGGCAACTGCGCCGCGATGTCCTCGGGTGCCGCGAAGGGGAACACCGCGTGCGTGAAATGCCTTCGCCAGCCCACGAAGCGTGGATGCCGGCGCGGCATCTCGTCGAAATTCGCGCCCAGCAGCACGAGCTGGCGTTGCGCGCCCTTGAGCCATGCGGTCAGTTGCGCATGCAACTCGGGTGCATCGAGCGGCCAATCCGCAAAGTCACGGTCGACACAGATGATGCGGCGCGAACGCCCCCCCTCTCGCATGGCGCGCGTGAAGCCCCACAGCACGGCCGCCTTGAACCCGGCACGAGAGTCGATGGTCGGTGGCAGGTTGTCGGCATCTTCGCTCATCGCAGGACCTCCTTTGCCACGGCGTGCAGCCAGCCGGCCTCGGCCCATTGGCACAAGCAGCCTAACGCATCGGTGCCCAGGCGCGCGACGTCGTCCGCGCCGAGCGCACGCGTGTCGGCGAGCCGGCGCAGCAGCTGCGCGTCGCGCCCGGCAGCACGGTACGACTCGCCGTTGATGAAGACATGCCGCTCGTCGTAGAGCATGCGCGTGCGTGCGTCCAGCCGCACTGCCACGCCGGCTGGCAGCGGGCGCCCAGGCTCGAACCACACCTGCGCCTTGGGCTCGCTGAGCGTTTCGCCGAGCGTGCGCGGCACCGCCAGAGGGTCGCGCAGTGTCTGCGCCAGGGCACGCGCGGCGAAGCGCTGCAGCGCGGGCGGCACGGCGCCGGGGTTGGCCGTGGCCACTTGCGATGCGTCGACGTACAGCGGCGCGGTGCCCTCCAGCGCCACGTCGCCGGCTTCATCGGCAAGCCGCTGCAGCAGTTCACGCGCCAGGTCCGGGCCCGAGGGCGCACGAAAGCCGACCGAACAGGTCATGCAGTCGCCGCCTTCCGCCACACCGTCATGGCCCCACAGCGGCGGCAGGTACAGCATGTCGCCCGGCTCCAGCACCCAGTCGTGCACGGGCTCGAAACGGCGCAGGATCTTCACCGGCAGCCCCTCGACGAACGCGGCCTGCGGATCCGGCGGTGCCACGCGCCAGCGCCGCCGCCCCTGCACCTGCAGCAGGAAGACGTCGTAGGAGTCGGCGTGCGGCCCCACGCCACCACCCGAGCTGGCCCACGACACCATCAGGTCGTCCAGGCGCGCTGCCGGCACGAACCGGAACGGCGCGAGCATCTCGTGCGCCGCGCCCACATGCAGGTCGAGCCCCTGCACGAGCAGCGTCCAGGCCGGCCGCGAAAGCGCCGGCAGCGCGCGCCGCGAGAAGGGCCCGTGGCGGACGCGCCAGGCGTCGGCCGCGGGGCCGGGGCCGTCGGTGCGGTCGGTGCGGCCGGTGCGATTGGCACGCTCGGCGCCCACCTCCCGCAGCACGAGGCGCGACTCGACACCTTCACGCGCCGCCAGCGCGAAGAGTTCGGTGCGCGACAGGGGCGGCTGCACCCCGGGCCACGCCTGGCGCACGAGCAACGGCCGGCGCTGCCAGACCCGGCGCATGAAGGCCTGCGGGCTCAACCCGCCGAGCAGGGGCGTGGGTGCGTGCGTCTGGATCGAATTCATCGAGCGCGATTGTTCTCCATGCCCGGCGATGGCTTGGCAGCACGGCACCGGCCAGCCCGCGTGCACCCGCCACCGGCCCTCGAAGCAGCGGCTCCTGTGCCATCATTCTTGGATGGAGATCCACAGCCCCTGCGTCGTGAGCCTCACCTGGAAGCTGGCCGACGCACAGAACCGACCGCTCGACGAACTGACCGAGCCGGTCGAGTTCTTCTACGGCGGCGACGACCTGCTCGCCAAGGTCGAAGAAGCCCTCGAGGGCCACGAGCGTGGCGCCGAGCTGCACCTGCAGCTCGAGCCGGCCGACGCCTTCGGCGACTACCGCCCCGAGCTCGTCTGCTTCGAGGAGCGCAAGCTCTTCGCCGAGCCCGTGGAAGTCGGCATGGCCTACGAAGGCCTGCCCAAGGGGCACGCCACGCCCGACATGCCGCCCGAAACGGTGTACATCGTCACCGAGGTCTATCCGACACACATCGTGCTCGACGGCAACCATCCGCTGGCCGGCATGGCGCTGCGCCTGCACATCACCGTGCGCGACGTGCGTGAGGCCACTGACGGCGAACTCGAGGCGAAGAGCGTCGGCGAATCGACCATCACCGTGCTCGGCAGCGCACCCGGCAAGCCGGGCCGCCAGACCATGCACTGATCGCGGCGCCGGCCGATCAGGCCGGGAGTCGCCCTATCCGGCCGATTCAGGCGTGGTCGGGCCTGTGCAGGCCGGTCGGACCGTGTCTCAGCGGCCCGTCGAGCCGAACCCGCCCTCGCCGCGCGTGCTCGCGTCGAACTCGCTCACGACGCGAAAGCCCGCCTGCACCACGGGCACGATCACCATCTGCGCGATGCGGTCCATCGGCTGGATCGTCACCGCGGCCGTGCCGCGGTTCCAGCAGCTCACCATCAGCGGGCCCTGGTAGTCGCTGTCGATGAGGCCGACGAGGTTGCCGAGCACGATGCCCTGCTTGTGCCCGAGGCCCGAGCGCGGCAGCAGCATGGCGCACAGGCCCGGGTCACCGATGTGCATCGCGAGGCCGGTGGCGATCAGCGTCGCCTGCCCAGGCTCCAGCGTCAGCGGCGCGTCGATGCAGGCGCGTAGGTCGAGCCCGGCGCTGCCGGGCGTGGCGTAGCCAGGCAGGTGCTCCGCCATGCGGGGGTCGAGAACGCGCAGGTCGATCGTGGTCATGGTCTAGGGAAGGAAGCCCAGTCTGGCGAGCGGTACGGCAGTTACGGAAAGCGCACGGAGAACGGCGACGAGAACGGCGAGGAAAGCAGCAACGCGGCCAACATCCGCTCAGCCAGCCCGGCGAGGACAGCGCTGCGCGATCTCCGCCACCAGCAAGCGCGCCAGAGAGAGCTTGTCGCCCGCCGGCAGTTCACGTTCACCGGCGGCGTCGACGAGCACCAGCGCGTTGTCGTCGCGGCCGAAAGTCGC
>JAEUPE010000170.1 GCA_016790435.1 Rubrivivax sp.
GCCGACTACGCGACGGAGACTGCCAACCTGTCGCGCGCCAGCATCCTGCAGCAGGCCGGCAACGCGATGGTCGCGCAGGCCTACCAGCTGCCCGAGCAGGTGCTGGCGTTGCTTCGCTGACGCGCGGTTCGGCGGCGGCACCTGCTGCTCGAGAGACGCAGGTGCCGGCGCTGCTGCGCTGACGTGAAGAGCAGCCTCGGCACCTGCTGCTCGCAAGACGCAGGTGCCGGCGCTGCGGCGCGCATGCCACACTTGCCTCGCTGACTTCAGACGAGGCCACCCCACACCGAAGGGCCTGCCGGCATTGCCGGCAGGCCCTTCCATCTGGCGCGATTTGGCCGGGCTTCGCCCCGCTTATCGCGTGACCGGCGGCGTGGGGGCGGCCTTAATCTGACGGCACAGCGCTTCGGTTCCGACCGTCGGGGATTCGGGGCGATTTCAATCGCCTCACTTCACCCGATCCGTCGACGCTCGAAGCGCCACCGCCCTAGGAGTCAGCCCGTGCCCCAGACCATCAACACCAACCTCGTCTCGCTCAATGCGCAGCGCAACCTGAGCACCAGCCAGACTTCGCTCGCCACGGCGATGCAGCGTCTGAGTTCGGGCCTGCGCGTCAACAGCGCCAAGGACGACGCTGCCGGCCTCGCCATCGCCGAGCGCATGAACACGCAGATGCGCGGCATGAACATCGCCGTGCGTAACGCCAACGACGGCATCTCGATGGCCCAGGTCGGCGAAGGCGCGCTCGGCAAGGTAAGCGACATGCTGCAACGCATGCGCGAACTCGCGGTGCAGGCCGCCAACGGCACCAACACCCCCACCGACCGCAACAGCCTGAACGACGAGTTCCTGCAGCTGGCGCGCGAGGCGCAGCGAACGCTGGGCGGCACGCAGTTCAATGGCCAGAGCATCCTCGCCACGACGCTGACCTCGACCTTCCAGGTCGGCGCCAACACCTCGGCGACGCTCGACCAGATCAGCGTCACCGCGTTCGACTGGACACAGAGCACCACCATCACCACCGCCGTCGGCTCCGCCGTCGGCACCGACCCGACGACGGTCATCGCCGGCAGCGACGGCAGCTTCGCGCTGGCGGCCATCGCCGGCATCGACCTGGCCATCGACAGCATCAACGCGCAACGCGCTGCCTTCGGTGCGGTGCAGAACCGCTTCGAGAACGTCATCTCCAACCTGATGGTCGCCTCCGAGAACCAGGCCGCAGCGCGCAGCCGCATCATGGACGCCGACTACGCCGCGGAGACCGCCGCGCTCAGCCGCGCGCAGATCCTGCAGCAGGCCGGCAACGCGATGGTGGCGCAGGCCAACCAGCTGCCCCAGCAGGTGCTGTCGCTGCTGCAGCGCTGATCGGGGCCGAACGGCACTGACGCGGCACCTGGCGCCCTCTGGGCACAGGTGCTGTCGCTGCTGCAGCGCCGAACGGCACCGCAGCGGCACCCACCACTGCAACGTCGAGTCACATCTTTCCGCAGGGCGCCGGCTCAAGAGTCGCTCCAGCCGGTCGATAAGGGGCTCCAAGGGGGCGGCAAACGCGACGTTGCGCCATGGCCTCCCCCGAGAGCCCCTTGGCCATTCGGCGTCGTGAAGAGCGGCGCCGCCCCGGGAGAATCCCATGCCCGCGCTTACCTCACTCGGCATCGGCAGTGGCGTCGACCTCAACACCATGCTCACGCAGCTGGTGGCGCTCGAGCGCAAGCCGCTCGAGCAGATGAGGTCCGAAGCCAGCAAGCTGCAGTCCAAGGTCAGCAGCTTCGGCCAGATCCAGAGCCTCGTCTCCCGCATCCAGGACGCCGCCAACAAGCTCAAGGGCACGGCCGGCACCGGCCTGTGGTCGCAGTCCGTCGCCAAGAGCGCGAACGAACAGGTCGTCACGGCCGTCGGCGGCAGCTCGGCCGCCGCCGGCAGCTACGCCATCTCGGTGACCTCCCTCGCCGCCGCGCAGACGGCTTCGTCGGCGACCCCTTTCGTCGATGCCAGCGCGCTCGTCGGGGCCGGCACGCTGACCCTCGACATCGGCGCCTGGGACGCTGGCCGCACGGCCTTCACGCCCAAGACCGGCACGGCCGCCGTCACGATCGCGGTGACCGCCACCGACACGGTGACGACCCTTCGCGACAAGATCAACGGCCTGGGCGCCGGCGTCACGGCGAGCGTGGTCACCGACGTCAACGGCACGCGGCTGGCCCTGCGCTCGACGGTCACCGGTGCCACGAACGGCTTCCGCCTCACCGCCGCCGACGACGACGGCAACAACACCGACGGCGCGGGCCTGTCGCGCATCGCCTACGACCCGCCGGGCGGCACGACGGGCATGCTCTTCGGCCAGGCCGGTGCCAACGCGGTGGCCAACGTCAACGGCGTCACGGTCGACTCGGCGACCAACGAGCTCAGCGGCGTCATCGAGGGCCTTACGCTGCGCCTGCGTGGCCAGAGCGCGACGCCCGTGGACGTGGACGTGAGCCCGGACCGCGAAGCCATCACGGAGGCCGTGACGGGCCTCGCCACCGCCTACAGCGACCTCGCCCGGTTCATCGGCGAGCAGACGAAGTACGACGCCGCGTCCAAGGTCGGCGGCATCCTGCAGGGCGACAGCGCCGTGGGCAACGTGCTCGGGCGACTGCGCAGCGTCCTCAACAACACCTCTGGCGCCTCGGCGGCATTCGCCAGGCTGTCCGACATCGGCCTGGAACTGCAGCGCGACGGCACGCTCAGCGTCGACGGCGCCAAGCTCGACAAGGCCCTGGGCAACCTGGACGCGATGAAGAAGGCGTTCACGAACAGCGACGCGCTCGTGCCGGCCAACGAAGGCTTTGCGCGCCGCTTCGCGACGCTCACGACGGAGCTGCTCGCCGTCGACGGCAGCCTCACCACGCGCTCCGAGGGCCTGCGCAAGCTCATCACGCAGAACAGCGAGAAGCAAAGCCGCCTCGAGGACCGTGTCGAGCGATTCCAGGCCCGCCTCACGCAGCAGTTCACCGCGATGGACTCCAACCTCGCGCGCCTGAACGCGCTCAACAGCTACGTCACGCAGCAGCTCGCGGCGATGACGAGCAGCAGCAACAGCGGCTGAGCCCGCCTCAAGTGGCCTCGGTGGGGGCCGATAAAGAGTGCATCCAACGCGCAGCGAGCACACCAGGATGTACGCCACCGCCCAACCCTTCGCCTCCTTTGCCGGCGCCCGCCAGGCCCTCGGCGGCCTGTACCAGCAGGTCCGCGTCGAGTCCAAGGTCGACGGCGCCTCGCCGCACGAACTGGTGGCGATGCTCTTCGAAGGCTTCATGGAAGCCGTGGCGCAGGCGCGTGGCGCCATGCGCGAGAAGCAGGCCGAGATCAAGGGCATGGCCATCGGCCGCGCCGTGCGCATCGTCGAGGAAGGCCTGCGCGCCGGACTCGACCGCCGCGCCGGCGGCACGCTGGCCCGCGACCTCGACGAGCTCTACAGCTACCTCGCGATGCGCCTGACGCTGGCCAACCTGCGCAACGACGAAGCGGCGCTGGAGGAATGCCAGCGCCTGATGCGGCCCCTGCACGAGGCCTGGCTCGCCATCGCCGAAGAGGCCGAGACCCTCGTGCCGCGCCACCGCTGAACACGGCGACCCGAACACCCTTCCCCTCCACCCCTGCGCAGCCTGACGATGGACCCTCAACTGCTCACCTACTACGAAGCCATCGAGCGTGCCAGCGCCGACATGCTCAGTGCCGCGCGCGCGGGCAACTGGGACGAGGTCGTCAAGCTCGAAGGCGCCTGCGTGCTGCTCATCAGCCAGCTCAAGAACGCCGCGCAGGAGCCGAAGCCGACGGCGGCCGACCTCGCCGCCGATGCGGCCACCGCCGAGGCATCGAAGACCAAGTCGCGCATCATGCAGCGCATCCTGGTCAACGACGCCGAGATCCGCCAGCTGGCCGAGCCGTGGCTGCAGACGCTGGACGACGCCCTCGAGGGCCGTCGCCGCACGCTGCACTGAGGCGGCAGGCCATGCAGGCCGAACTCCAACGCACCGCCGGCGCGACGGCGCCGGTGCTCGACGATTTCCGGGTCGTCAATGCCGTCGAGCGTGTGGCGTTGCTCGTCGCGCTGCGCGACAGTGCCGCGCCAGTGCTGATGCACGCTCCCCGCGGGGCCGCCCTGCGCACCAGGCTGTGGGTCGTCGATTCGGGCGCGTCGCGCCTGGCGTTTGCCGTCGCCGCCTCCGATCTGGCCTCGCCGTACCTCGAGCCGTTGCTCGACGCCGATGAGGTTACCGCGGTCGCCCATCCCGGCCACGTCAAGCTGCAGTTCGACCTGCACGGGCTCGTGCTCGTGCGCGGCACCGCCAGCGCCGTGTTGCAGTGCGGTCTGCCCGACGAAGTGCTGCGCTACCAGCGCCGCGAGACCTTCCGCGTCTGCCCGCCGGTCTCGTCGCCGGTCGCCTACCTGCGCCACCCGTCGATCCCGGACATGTCGCTCGCGCTGCGTGTGCTCGACCTCAGCCTCGGCGGCTGCGCATTGCGCCTGCCGGACGACGTGCCGATGCTCGCGCCGGGCACGCGCCTGGGCGGCGTGACCATCGAGCTCGACTTCGACACGCGGCTGCGTGTCGAGCTGACGCTGCAGCACGTGACGCACTTGGGCCACGCGGATGACGATGACACCGCCGGGGCGGGCGGCGCGAACGAGACCCACGGGGCCGATCGCGCCAGTGGCGCCCGGCTCGGCTGCGAATGGCGACTGCAGCGACCCGAGGACGAACGCGCGCTGCAACGCTGGATCGACCACGCGCAGGTGCGCCAACGCCTGGGTCAGCGCGCCGCGCAGCGTGCCGGAGCGCCCGCGGCGGCCGGCGAACGACCGGGTCACACCGGCCCTGCCGCGCGCGGCTGAACTGCGGCGGAGCAACGATGCGGCGGCGCGGCTTCACTCTGGTCGAAGTGCTCGTGGCGAGCATCGTCGGCGTGCTGCTGGCGACGATGGCCTGGCCTGCCTATCGCAGCCAGCTGCAGCGCGCCGGCCGCGCCGAAGCCATCGAGGCGCTGCAGCGGCTGCAGCTGGCGCAGGAGCGCCATCGCGAAACCTTTGGGCGCTACGCCATCGAACTCGCTGCAGTGGGCTTCGCCACCGCCACCTCGGGCGGTCGCTATCGCCTCGAATTCACACCCACCGGCGCCGAGTCGTACCGGGCTCTGGCCGTGGCGCGCGAAGGCGGCCCCCAGGACGGCGACGGTGACTGCCGGACCCTCAGCATCGACGTGCGCCAGGGCTTCGCCACGACCGGCCCGGACGGCCGGTGCTGGAACCGATGACCGCCATGGACCACCACGCGCCGCCATCGAAGCCGAAGACCGCGGCGTGCCGTCCGGCAGAGCGCGGCGCGCAATTCGCCCGGCGGCGCGAACGCGGCCTCACGCTGCTCGAGCTTGCGATCGTCATGGCGGTGCTGGCCATCCTCGGCGCCATGGCCATGCCGAGCATGGCGGCGCGCCTGCGCGCCGAACGGCTGCAGGCGACTGCCGAGATGTTCGCCGCCGACATCGCCGATGCGCGCCACGAGGCGGCGCGTCGCGGCCAGACCTTGCACGTCGATGCCATGGCAGCGTCCTCGTCGAACCCGACCTCCGGCCCGGCCTGGTGCTGGTCGGTCGCCACCGCGGCCGCATGCCCTTGTGGCGATGCCGCCGCGGCGGCCGCCTGCCGCCTGAAGGCGGTGCCTGCCAAGGAGCATCCCGGCGTCCAACTGGTGCAGGCGCAGCCGGTGCACGTGCAGCCCGATGGCCAGGCCAACCCGGTACTGGCGGCCGTGTTTGCCGCCGGCGACCGGCAACTGCAGGTGCAGGTTTCGCGCTTCGGCCGCGCCCGCGTGTGCGACCCGGGGGGCGCGTCGAGCCGAGTGCCCCGGTGCTGACAGGCAGTTTGCGGGCTGCGCCACAGCGTGCCTGCCCCGGACCCGATGGGGCGCTGACGCGCCCGTTCGGGGCAAGGTGACGATCGACCGCGCCTTCACGCAGCGCCGGGGCCACGGGGCCAAGGTTGACCTTTCGCACCGACCGTCGCCGTCGGAGGTCTTGTCGCCGTCGGCATGGCCGGGCAGCGAACTGGCACGGGCCTGACAGCGGCGGGCAGGTGCCGTGCGCGTCAGGTGCCACGCGGCCGGTAGACCCAGACCCGGTCGTCGCCCTCACTTGCCGCCAGCGGCATGTAGACGACGGCGCGCAGCTTCTCGTCGTACTGGAACTTCTTCCACGTGACACCGTAGCCAAGTGCCGGATCGGCCGGCACGAAGGTCTGTCCGGCGCCGAACGGCGCGCGCGTCACGGGCCACGGGCTCGTGAGCGTGGTGGGGATCTCGATCTCGTACACGGCGGCGTTGTCGCCCGACACACCGGCCACGATGATGCGGTTGCTGTGCGTGCACCAGCAGGCGGCCGACCAAGGCATGGCCAGGGTCAGGGACTGGGACAGGGTCACCGCCGAGCCGAGCGTCGGCTGCGTGGCGCTCACGCTCATCCATTGGATCTTCAGCCGGGCGCCCACCGGATAGACGCACAGCAGCAGGTCGCGCGCCGGCACGTGGAAAAGGATGCCGCTGTCCCATCCGTCGGATTCGTCATAGCTGAACCCGACACCCGCGCCCGTGACCCAGGCCTTCGTGGATCGATCGAACCAACGGACCGGCCCCGGCACGTTCATGCCATTGGTGACGATGTAGACGCGGTTCTGCGACGGCACGAAGGAAGTGAGAAAGGGCGCCGCCGAGGCGCCGAAGGCCGTGCCGGTGGCGTTGGTGACGCGGCGCCAGGCGCGCGCGCTGCTTGCCGTGGCCATGCTGTCCAGCGGCAGTTCGTGCGCGGCGATCGCGCCGTCGTCGTTGCGGTAGTTGACTGCCGCCGAGATGACTTGCGTGTAGGTGCCGTGCGCCGCACCGCCGTGCTCGGGGCCGATGACGTCGCCGCTACCGTAGCTGTGCGGCGCGCCGGGCTTGCCGTCGAGCGTCGACTCCATGTAGGTGGTGTTGAGGAAGGCGTTCGCGTTGTCGACGCTGTTGCGGTAGCGCGTCGTGGCGTCGGTGCCGGTGCCGAACCAGGGCGTCGGGTCGCAGACACGCTTGAAGGTGATGCCACCGGCTCCGTACTCGGCGATGGCGACCATGTTGTCGTTGGTGGCCGCGTGGCCACCGCCGAAGAACATCGTGCAGCCCCAGGTCCCCCAGTGCGGGTTCTTGAAGGCGCCGCTGTAGTCGTTGACGATCTTCTTCGAGTAGAAGGGGTCGTAGTAGGGCGCAACGATGTCGCGGAAGCGGTTGGTGAGCCCGCCGTTCGTCTGCGTGAGCAACAGCACCTGGCCGGGCGCCGGGACCCAGGCGGGTGGCGCGGCCGGCGCGGGGGTCGGTGCTGGCGTGGGGGCTGGCGTCGGTGCCGGCGTGGGGCCAGGTGTCGGCGCGGGCGTCGGACTCGGAGTGGGCGCGGGCGTCGGACTCGGAGTGGGCGCGGGCGTCGGCGCCGGAGTCGGCGCCGGAGTCGGCGCGGGCGTCGGTGCAGGTGTCGGCGCGGGCGTCGGTGATGGCGTCGGTGATGGCGTGGGAGCAGGTGTCGGCGCCGTGGTCGGTTTGGGCGTGGGCTTCGGTGTCGGCCGCCGTGTCGGCCACCACCAGGCCAGAGCCTCGGCACGGCCCTCCTCGCCTTCCGCGACGGTGGACTCCGGTTCATCCTGCGAACCGCCGCACCCGGCCAAGCCGCGACCGGTAGCGACGAGCGTGAACGCAATGGAGATGCGGCGGCGCGCTGCCTTCATGTTCATTCCCTGAGCAAGTGGGCCGATGGACTCGGCCTCGTGAACTTCATCCTAGGGGGATCGACCACACAGCCGGATACGGGCGCGGGCAATCCACCCAGCTGAGAAACCGGATGTCACGTGAACGGATTCACGCCTCAGACCTGCATGTTCATGATGTCGCTGTAGGCCTGCAGCATGCGGTTGCGCACCTGCAGGGTTGCCTGGAAACCGACGTTCGCCTTCTGCATCGCGAGCATCGTTTCCTCGACGCTGACCGCCGGGTTGTCCAGCGTGAGTTCGCGCTGCAGGCGTTGCGCCTCGAGCTGCGACTGGCTCACGCCCTGCAGGGCCTGCGACATCGCCGCCTTGAAGCCGCCCGCAGCCGCACCGGCGCCATCGACGCGGGGCATGCCGTTGGGTTGCAGGCCGGCGCGGGACAGCGCGGCCTGGAAGTCGAAGGGTTTGAGCCGAACCTCGTTCATGGTGGTTCATGAGCTTTTCACGTTGCAGTCACTGTAGGGCGGCCCCCGCAACGGCAGGGCCGGAAGAAGCCGGGCTTTGGGCGCCTTCTTGCCTCACCGCGCGCCGGGCCCGCACCGAACAATGCGGCGCAGTACCCCATACCCCCATACCCGCCAGAGCGCTCACCGACCCTGCCGCATGGACAACGCCGTCGCGACCGTCCCTCCTACCGCCGCCCTTGCGTCTAACGCCACGACGGAACGGCCGGGCCTCGCCGGACGCTGGCGCGGCCTGCCCGCACGCACGCAGATGATGGCGATGGCCGGCGTGGCCGCCCTCGTGGCCGTGCTCGTGCTGCTGGCCGGCAGCGCCCGCGACGCCGACTGGCGCGTGTTGTTTCCCAACCTGTCCGAGAAGGACGGCGGCCAGGTCATCGAGCGCCTGACGCAGATGAACGTGCCCTACCGCTTCAGCGAAGGCGGCGGCATGCTGATGGTGCCCGCCTCGCGCCTGCACGAACTGCGCATGAAGCTCTCGGCCGCCGGGCTGCCCACGGGCGGTGTCGGCGCGGGCCAGGGCGGCCCGGGCTACGAACTGCTGGACAAGTCGCCCTTCGGCCAGACGCAGGGCCAGGAGCGCATGAACGTGCAGCGCGCCATCGAGGGCGAACTCACACGCACGATCCAGAGCCTGGCATCGGTGCAGACGGCACGCGTGCACCTGGCCATGCCGAACCAGAACGGCTTCTTCCGCGAGCAGCAGAAGCCCAGCGCCAGCGTTGTGCTGACGCTGCACCCCGGGCGCACGCTCGAGCGCAGCCAGATCGCCGGCATCGTGCACCTCGTCAGTTCCAGCGTGCCCGAGCTGAACCCGAAGGCGGTGAGCGTCATCGACGGCAGCGGCGCTCTGCTGTCGGGCACCGGCGCCGGCGAAGGTGCCGACGCCGAGGGCCTGGATGGCTCGCAACTGCAGTACCGCCGCGAGATCGAAGCCGGGCATCTGCGCCGCATCCTCGCGCTGCTGGAGCCGGTGATCGGGCGCGACAACGTGCGCGCCAGCGTCACCGCCGAGATCGACTTCTCGCAGGTCATGCAGACCGCCGAGGCCTGGTGCCCCAACCAGGGCGCCGATGCGCGCATCGCCATCCGCGAGCAGCGCTCGCAGGAAAGCACGCAGCCCGGCAGCGCCACGCCCGCCGGCGTGCCCGGCGCCACCAGCAACCAGCCGCCGGTGAATGCCACCGCGCCGATCACTGGTGCCTCGGCGCCGCTGCAGGGCGCCGGTGGCGGCGGTGCCGGCGCGAGCACGAGCCGCGAAGGCGCCACGCGCTACGAGCTGGACAAGACCGTCACCGTCACGCGCGCCGCCGTCGGCCAGGTGAAGCGCCTCTCTGCGGCCGTGGTCATCAACCACCGCGTCATCACGGACCCCAAGGGCAAGACCGTGTCGGTACCGCTCACCGACAAGGAGATCGAGCAGCTCACCGCGCTCGTTCAGCAGGGCATCGGTTTCAACAGCGAGCGCGGCGATCAGGTAAAGGTCATCAATGCCCCGTTCCGCGCCGACCCGGCACCCGCGGCCGACGCCACGCCGCTGTGGCAACAGCCGTGGTTGGTCGACCTGCTCAAGAGCACGGCCGCGCCGCTCGCCCTGGGGCTGGTGGGCCTGGCCATCGTCTTCGCGCTGCTCAAGCCGGCGATGAAGGCGATGTTCGCCCCGCCGGCGCCACCGCCGGGCGGGCAGGTCAACGAGGTCGTCGGTGGCGAACCGCCGCTGGACCCTGCCGCGCCGGCTCTCGAAGGGCCTGCCGCCAATCTGCGGCTCGAGGCGGCACGCAAGCTCGCCAAGGAAAACCCCGCCGCGGTGGCCAACATCGTGCGCGGCTGGGTCAACGGCGAGGCGGCCTGAGCCCCGGCCTCGCGCACGTCGAACCCCGCATCGGATCAGCCCATGGCGTCCCCCCTCGACGACGAAGGCCTGGAGAACGCCGCCATCCTGCTCATGAGCCTGGGCGAGGAGGAGGCGGCCGAGATCTTCAAGCACCTCTCGCCCAAGGAAGTGCAACGCCTGGGCGAGACCATCGCCAAGATGAAGGCGGTGACGCGCGAGCGCGTGGACGACGTGTTCGAGAAGTTCGAGACCCTGGCCGCCAACGAGCACATGCTCGTCGCCGACACCAACGAGTACGTGAAGAGCGTGCTGCGCAAGGCGCTCGGCGACGAGAAGGCAGCCCTGCTCATCGACCGCATCCTGCAGGGCAGCGACGTCACCGGCATCGAGAGCCTGAAGTGGATGGACCCGGCCTCGGTGGCCGAGCTGCTGCGCAACGAGCACCCGCAGATCGTCGCGGCCATCCTCGTGCACCTCGAGTACGACCAGGCCGCCGACATCCTCAAGCTCTTCGCCGAACGCCAGCGCAACGAGGTGCTGATCCGCATCGCCACACTTGATGGCATCCAGCCCTCGGCGCTCAAGGACCTCAACGAGGTGATGAGCAAGGTGCTCGCCGGCGGCGACCGCACGAAGAAGGGCAACCTCGGCGGCGTCAAGACCACGGCCGAGATCCTCAACATGCTGGGCAGCACGGTCGAGACCTCGGTGCTCGACTTCGTGCGCGAGGCCGACAACGACCTGGCGCAGAAGATCATGGACAACATGTTCACCTTCGACGACGTCGAGAAGGTCGACGACAAGGGCATCCAGGCGCTGCTCAAGGAAGTGCAGAGCGAGTCGCTCGTCATCGCGCTCAAGGGCGCCACGCCGGCGATGCGCGACAAGGTCTTCCGCAACATGTCCAGCCGCGCCGCCGAGACACTCAAGGAAGACCTCGAGTCGCGCGGCCCGGTGCGCCTCTCGGAGGTCGAGGCCGAGCAGAAGGAGATGCTCAAGATCGTCCGCCGCCTCGTCGACGAAGGGCAGATCGTGCTCGCCGGCGGCGGCGACGAGCAGTTCGTATGAGCGGCCCGAAAGGTCCCTTCCGCAACGTGCCGCCCCCCGCCGGCGCGAAGGCACCCAACGCCTACACGCGCTTCATCCCGCGCGAAGAGCTCGGTGAGGTCGCCAGCTGGCGCCCGGGCAACTTCGGCGGCGCCACCGGCGCCGATGGCACTGACCGCCGCGCCTCGGACCGCCGCGCCGCCGCGCCGACGCCGCCCCCCGAAACCACCACCGCCGAATGGCACGCGAACGTGCAGGCGGCCCGCCAGGCGGGCTACCAGGACGGTTACCGCGACGGCCTGGCGGCGCTGGAGAACTTCAAGCAACAGTTCGCCGCCCAGGCCACGGCGCAGGTGGGCACGCTGCTCGACGCCTTCGACCGCCAACTGGCGGCGATGGACGAGCGGCTCGCCGAGACGCTGGCGCGCACCGCCCTGCAACTGGCGCGCGAGGTCGTGCGCAGCGAACTCGTCACCCGTCCGGCGCTGGTGGCACGCGTGGCGACCGAAGCGCTCGGCGCCGTCATGCTCTCGGCCAAGCACATCACGGTGCTGGCGAACCCGCAGGACCTGCCGCTCATCGCCGAAGGCGCCGAGGAGACACTGGCCGCCCGCGGCGCCCGCCTCCTGGCCGACACCGGCGTGGAACGGGGCGGCGTGCGCATCGAGTCCGACGTCGGCCGCGTCGACGCCGGCATCGCGCGTCGCTGGCGGCAGGCCGCCGAGGTGCTGGCCGCGGGCGTGAGCTGGTTGCCCCCGGATGCAGCGGTCGCCGGCGCCGCCGGCACGGGCACGGGGCCGGATTCCGCCGGCACCCAGGAGCCCGCGCGATGAGGGCGCTGGCCGAGCGGCTCGACCAACGCGAAC
Organism: Rubrivivax sp.; assembly: GCA_016790435.1. GTDB lineage: Bacteria > Pseudomonadota > Gammaproteobacteria > Burkholderiales > Burkholderiaceae_C > Rubrivivax. The sequence continues at coordinate 12,031 of JAEUPE010000170.1, forward strand.
AGCGCTGGTCGCGCTGGATGAAGGGCCTGGCGCAACAGGCGGCCTACACGCAGCCGCTGGCCAGTGAGGGCCTGCTGCTGCGCGTCACCGGCCTCGTCCTCGAGGCAGTGGGCGTGCGTGCGCCGATGGGCGCGGTGTGCGAGGTGCACGCCGCCGGCAACACGAACGCAGGACAGCCGGCGCAGGCGCCCGTCTTCGCCGAGGTGGTGGGATTCAACGGCGACCGCGCCTTCCTCATGCCCACGGGCGAGGTGCACGGCCTGTCCAGCGGCGCGCGCGTCGTGCCGCGCGCCGCGCCGCAGGTGCCGCTGCGCTGGGGTGCGGACGCGAGCGCGCACCCCTGGCGGCGCAGCGAGGACCGCGGCCTGCACCTGCCGATGGGCGACGGCCTGCTCGGCCGCGTCGTCGATTCGCACGGCCGCCCGCTCGACCGCCTCGGTGAACTGGTGCCCACCGTGCCCGAGCCGATGGTGCGCCGCCCGATCAACGCCATGGACCGCGACCCCGTTCGCACGCCGCTGGACACGGGCGTGCGCGCCATCAATGCGCTGCTCACTGTCGGCCGCGGCCAGCGCCTGGGCCTCTTCGCCGGCACCGGCGTCGGCAAGTCGGTGCTGATGGGCATGATGGCCCGCTACACGCAGGCCGATGTCATCGTCGTCGGCCTCATCGGCGAACGCGGCCGCGAGGTCAAGGAATTCATCGAGGACATCCTCGAAGCCGAAGGCCTGGCGCGCAGCGTCGTCGTCGCCGCGCCGGCCGACGCGCCGCCGCTCGTGCGCCTGCAGGGCGCGCACTACGCCACCGCCATCGCCGAGCATTTCCGCGATCGCGGCAGGCACGTGCTGCTGCTGATGGACAGCCTGACGCGTTACGCGATGGCGCAGCGCGAGATCGCGCTCGCCATCGGCGAGCCGCCGGCCACGCGCGGTTATCCGCCGAGCTGCTTCGCCAAGCTGCCGCAGCTCGTGGAGCGCAGCGGCAACGGCCTCGGCGCCGGCTCCGGCCAGGGCTCGATCACCGCCTTCTATACCGTACTCACCGAGGGTGACGACCCGCAGGACCCGATCGCCGACGCGGCGCGCGGCATCCTCGACGGCCACATCGTGCTGTCGCGCGAGCTCGCCGAGGGCGGCCACTTCCCGGCCATCGACGTCGAGCGCTCGATCTCGCGCGTCATGACCGCCGTGGCGCCGCGCCCGCAGCAGCAGGCGGCACGCCGCCTGCGCCAGCTCATGGCGCGCCTGGCCAAGGCGCGCGACCTGCTGGCGATCGGCGCCTACCAGCCCGGCAACGACGCCGAGCTCGACCTCGCGGTGCGCCTGGCGCCGCAGATCACGCACTTCCTGCAGCAGGACATGCACGAGCGCGCGCCGATCGCCGAATGCCGCGCCCACCTGCAGGCCCTGGTGCCGTCGACACCCTGAATCCGAAGCAACGCCCGATGTCCAGCTCCGCCCTGCGCACCCTGCTCGAACAGGCCGAAACCGAGCGCGACGCCGCACTCGCCCGCATGCTGCAGGCCGATGAAGCGGCGCGCCAGGCGCGCGCGCAGGCCGAGCAGTTGCGCGCCTATCGAGAGGACTATCGGCAGCGCTCGCCGGCGCTCAACGGCAGGAGCGCCAGCATCGAACTCGTTCGCTGCCACCATGGCTTCATGCAGCGCCTCGACCAGGCCATCGAGCAGCAGCGGGGCCAGCTCGCCCGCCTCGAGCAACAGGCCACCGAGCAACGCGAGGGGCTGATGGAGCGCGAAGTGCGCGTGGCCTCGGTCAAGAAGTTGCTGGAGCGCCGGGTGCAGGAGGCACAGCGCCACGCCGCGCGCGTGGAGCAGC
>JAEUPE010000175.1 GCA_016790435.1 Rubrivivax sp.
CGCGCTCACCGGCAGCGGGTCGGTCAGGCAGCCATCCACCAGGCGACGACCGTCGATCATGACCGGGGCGAACATGAAGGGCAGCGCGAAGCTGGCGCGCAGCGCCTGCACCACACTGCCGGTGCGCAGCACCACCCGCTCGCCGGTGGCGGCATCGGTGGCGACCACGCGCATCGGCAGCGGCAGTTCGTCCAGTTGCAGGTTGCCGAAGGCCTGGCGCAGGCGCTGCATGATCCGGTGATCGTGGCGCATCGCGAAGTCGGCGTCGAAGCGGCCCAGGCGCGGCCACAACATCTGCGGCAGCGCGCGCCAGCGGCGCTGGGAGGCGACCTCGGGCGACCACAGCGTCGAGGCGATGCGCACCGCCTCGTCGGCGCCATGGCCGGCGGCGATCAGCGCGCCGAAGATCGTGCCCGTGCTGCAGCCCACCACCAAGTCGGGCCGCAGGCCGTGCTGCAGCAGCACCTGCACCATGCCCAGGGCGGCCATGCTGCGCACGCCGCCGCTGCCGACGGCGATGGCGAAGCGCGGTTGCGTGCGGGCTGCGGGCGCGGCAATCTGGCAAAGAGTGGTGGCATGCATGCTGGTGAACCGTTGAGGTTGAGAGTCCGGCAAGAGGTGACGACGAGCCGCTTGGGTGGGTTGTCGGATCGGCGGATCCGGGCAAGTGCGCAGATCCTGGAGGCGGAGGCCGGCACGGGTTCGCAGTGGGTGGCAGCCACACTTCGTGGCCGCCTCCTCCGGTTCCACGCGACGCGCCCGCCGATCCGGACGCGTCCGACCCGTCCAGAGTCAGCGGGGCCCCAGGCACCCCGGTTGCAGCGCGGCGTGCGCCAAGCGCCGAGTACAGGCCGGTCATGAATGCCTCTGGATTCGGTCTCAACCACGCAACCAGCAATGCACGGCCGCACACAGCACGGCCCCCAGCACGTGATAGCTGCCGGTCACGGCAGCGTACAACGCGGGTCGGGGCATGTTGGGCGCCACCGCGTTGACGCTGGTGACGGCCAGGCTGAAGCCCGCGCCGAGGACCAGGCCGAGCGGCAGCGCATCTTGCAGCGAACGGATCGCCAGGCGCTCCATCAGGTGGTCCACCGTCATGGCCACCGCCATGCAGCCGGCCAGCGGCACCAAGTAGTAGGGCAGGGCGGGTCGCCACCGGGCGGGCCGCCGAAGGCCCACGGCCAGGTCCCATTGCCTGCCGAAGAGCGGCGTGAACCACAGGCCCCCCAGTGCGAAGTACGCCATGCCGGCAGCGAGCGTGGAGACGGCGGACATTCAGCGATCTCCCTTCTCCAACTCGCGCATGCGCTCACTCATCGATCACCCGGCCCATCAGGTCGCCCTCGGCAGGCAGGTACTGCGCCTGCCCGTTGGCGATGGCCGTCATGAAGTCAGATTCCAGCGCCGTCAGCAGTTGGGCCCAGTCCAGCGAATCGGCGATCTCGCAGAGGCGGGCCGGCGGCGCCGGCGAACGGGGCCGCGCGTCCGCTTCGGCGCCGAGGTGGATGAGCAAGCGCTCGGTGGAGGTGTTCATGAAGGGATCCAGGCAGGTCGTTCCGCCGGGCATCTCGCCGCGCGTCGAGTCGATGCGTGGCGTGCGAGGGGTTGCCCTGTTCCACGCGGAACGACCCATCGATCGGACACGGGCCATGCCGGCGTCCCCGGGGTTCCATGGCGTGGATGAAGCGCTCTGCCAACGCCCCCGATGGACAGGGCCCGGCATCGTTCAGGGCAACAGGGGGTCCGCGCCCGCGGAGGCATCGCCATGCCGCGCATGAGGAGCCGCCTCGGCCGCCTTGCCCGCGGCGGCGACATCGGTCGCGCGAACCGTTGGCTGCGCGAGCGGTGCCCCTCGGTCGGAGTCACGATGAGGCGGACCCGCGAGCATGATCATTCCTCCGCTCACCGCCAGGATGGCGATGGCCACGGGCAGCGTGAAGAAGCCCCTCGATGGATGCGGGGCGGCAAGTCGTTTCATCACGTGGTTCCTCGAGCAAGGGAAGCAGGCTGCCAAGGTCGCCGGCAGCGCCATGATCCAGGGCGAAGCGCGCGCATCGCGTTGGCGATGCCACATCGGCGTGCTACCCGGCCCGCTGGGCGGAGCCGGCGTTCACGTGCAGGTGCGGCACCACGCGGATGCCGCGCGCGAAGTTGGCGAAGTTGGGCGATGTGCGCATCACGTGCTCGTGCAACTGGCGGATCTTCTCGGCCGGGGCTTCGCTCTTCAGCCGCACGTGGTAGTGGACCTCTTCGTACCCGGCCCCCACGGCGGCGTCGATGCCGAGGAAGCCGCGCAGGTCGAGTTGCCCCTCGGAGCTCACCTCCAGTGCGTCGATGCCGATGCCCATCGCGGCGGCGTTGGCCACCAGCCCCACGGTGAGGCAGGCGTTGAGCGCGGCCAGCAGCAGCTCCTGTGGATTGGCCGAGCGGTTGCTGCCGAGCAACTCCTGCGGCTCGTCGGCGGCAATGGCGAAGCCGCGCTCGTGTCGCTTCCCACCCAGCTCGTAGTGGCTCACCTGGCCAACCGAGCGCGTCTGGCCGTCCCAGCGGCTGGCCACGCCGAAGCGCACGATGCCCTGCGTGGGGTTGCGCCGGACGTTCTCGATGGTCTCGAGCAGGGCCGGCACATCGATGCCGTTGAGGGGTTTCGTCATGGTCGTGTTCCTTGATGGCCGCAGCCGGCGGCCCTTCGGCGGCACCTACCGTGCCTGTAGGTCCCACGCGAAGCGGCCGCGCAAGCGGACAAGGGCAGAGAGCGCGGCCACGAGGTACCGCAAGCCGCCCACCGTGGCCCGCGTCGGCATCTCCCCTTCCCGCCCAACGGCGCCCGCCCGGGCGGTTTGAACTAGGGGGGCTCGACTTTGGGCGGGCTTCATCGGCTCCAATGGGCACTTCGCCGATGGTCCCGAAGGCTCCCTCATGGCAGCGCACAGGCTCGAGCTTCTTCAAGTCCTCACCATGACGTTGGCGCTGGCACTGGCACTGCCGGCCGCGGCGCAGATCCGGATCGGGCAGACCTCCAGCTTCACCGGTCCGGTGGGGCCGGCGGTGAAGGAGGGCACCGACGCCGCCAAGGTCTACTTCGACGCGGTGAACGCACGCGGCGGCATCAACGGCGTGCTGATCGAGTTGATCTCGGTGGACGACAAGTTCGATGCCAAGCTCACGGCAGAGAACGCTCGCAAGCTGATCGATCAAGGCGTGGTGGCGCTCTTCTTCAACCGCGGCACGCCGCAGACCGAGGCGATCATGCCGTTGCTGATGGAAAGGAAGGTGCCGCTGATCGCGCCTTCCACCGGGGCGATGGTGGTGCACGAGCCGGTGCATCCCTGGGTGTTCAATGTGCGCGCCACCTACCAGAGCGAGGCCGAGCGGGCGGTGAAGCACCTGTTCTCGATCGGCCTGAAGCGCGTGGCCGTGCTCCTGCGCGACGACTCCTTTGGCGCCGACGGCGCGGCCGGCGCGCTGCGTGGCTTCGAGGCGATGGGTGCCAAGCCGGTGGTGAACGAGAAGTACGCCCGCACCAAGCCCGACTTCGCGCCGGCGGTGCAGAAGATCGTGAAGGCCGAGGCCCAGGCCGTGGTGTTCATCGGCGCCGGTACCGAGGTGGCCGACGGCACCAGGCTGCTGCGGGCGGCGGGCTCGCAGGCGCAGATCGTCACGCTGTCGAACAACGCCGCCGCGGGGTTCATCAAGGCCATGGGCGAAAACGCCCGCGGCGTCATCGTGAGCCAGGTCTTCCCGAGCGAACGTTCGCTGTCGGCGCCGCTCATCAAGGAACTGCATGACCTGATGCGGGTGCGCTGGGGCGGGCAAGGCAAGCCACCGGAGATCACGCCGGCGATGGTGGAGGGCTTTGCCGCCGCCAAGGTGCTGGTGGAAGGCCTGCGCCGGGCCGCGCCCGATCCGACGCCGGCCAAGCTGAAGGCGGCGCTGGAGGGCATGCGCAAGTTCGACCTCGGCGGGCTGGAGCTGGGCTTCAGCCCCACCGACCACACCGGCCTGGAGTACTCCGACCTGTCCATCATCGACAGGGACGGTCACTTCAGACGTTAGTCAGACGCAGGCCAGACGCAGGCCAGACGCAGGCCAGACGCAGGTCAGACCCTCGTGCGGCACGACGCACGCGTCGGACGGTCCGACCGGCCCGGTCAGCGGGCGCCGCGTGGGCGCGTCGGCACCATGTCGAGCAGCCGGGGCCGGGGCCCTTCGCCTTGCATGTAGTCGGTGGCCTCGAATAGGCCGACACGCTGCAGGCTGCGCACCATGACCTTGCCGCTGTCGGGGTAGGTGCAGACCTCGTGGCCGTCGTTCAGCCCGACGCCCAAGTAGACGAGATCGTCGTCGAACGGGTTGGCGAGCTGGTGCGCGATGCCTGTACCGGCGGGGCAGGAGATGCAGTCGCCAGGGCCGACCTCCATGACCTCGCCGCCGTAGCGGAACAGCCCGCGGCCGGAGAGCACGTAGAACACCTCGTCTTCGCGGGCATGGGCGTGGAACGGGCAGCCCGAGCGGCCGGGCGGCACACGCGACAGGTTCATGCCCAGGCGCGGGCGCTGCCGTCGCTCCTGCGCGCCCAAGGTGTCGAGCGCCGGCGTCAACGGCTTGAAGGCGCTGCCCCAGTGGGCACCGTCCATCTGCACGATCTCGGCCGCGTCGGCCTGGTTGACTATGAGGGGCGCCTGCGGCTTCGGTGTGTCCATGTGCCGATTCTGAGCTTGTGGCCTCATCCCGTTGCGTCAGCGGCCCGCGGGCACGCGCGTTCTCTGTGCGCATCTGCTGCCCGCCGACGCGGCCGACGCCGGCCGCGCTCAGGCGGCGGCGAGCACGCGTGCGCGCAACGGCGCCGCGTCGACGATGAGGTCCGGGTGTTCGGTCTCGAAGAAGTGCGCTGCGAGTGGATGACCCCTCGCGGCGGCGAGCGCTCGCGCCTCGCGCACGGGCAGCGCCAGCACCCGATGTGGCAGGTCGCCGATGTGCGCCATCGGCCAGGCCGGGCCGCCCTCGAACACGTCGCGGAAGAGCAGCGCCTTGTACAGACGGTCGACCGGCCGGCGCGCCGCGGCGACGATCCACGCTGCGCCGGCGGCCATGGCGTACAGGTAGCACGCCTTCAACAGGGCGTTGCGCGCCAGCGCGCCGCACTCGCCGCTCTCGACACCCAGGCGCGTGGGTTCAATGACCGGGCCGGCGTCGCGCAGCCAGGTCGGCAGAACCACCGACGCCTCGATCGGCAGGGCACGCTCGTGGTCGACCTGCAGGCGCAGCGTGCCCAAGGCGCGGCCGTCGTCCTTGCTCTCGGCGAGCAGGACCACGACACCCGGGCTGCGGTCGGCGTCCTCGACCTTGCGCAAGCGCGCGGCGAACGCCGGCAGGTGCCGACCGTAGGCCTCGGCCCGCATCTGCGCGACCTTGCGCAGGTCGTCGGGGCTGGTGGCAGGCCGCACCACGAAGGGCAGCATCACCGTCGGGCGTGACCACGTGGCGGGCGGGTTCTCGAGGCGCATGGGCGGTGTCCTTGACGAAGGGGGAGAAGCGGCGGCGGGCGGCGTGCACTCTCAGCCTGTCGTTGCGAGAGCGATGGGGATCGACAGGTGCCACGCGAGCACGCGCCGAGGTCGGACGTGGCCACCCCCTGCGGGCGGGGATGTCCGCCGCGGCGGTGAGTTCGCGTGGGACACGGCACGACGCCCGCCTGCCCGCCATGGACATCGCCGACCCCGAATTGCCGACGCCGTGCCTGCCGTGGCGCCTGGAACCCCGCGTGCTGTGGCTCACGGCCGGCGCCGTGCTGCTGTACGGCGCACTCGCCGCGTTCGCCAACCGCGCCCATGGCGACGCTGCGATGCTGCGCTCGGCGCTGGTGCAGGGGCTTTCCTGCGGCGTGACCACCTTCGGCCTCTCGACGCTGATCGACCGCGGCATTGCCTGGCAGGTGCGCCGGCGCTGGCCGCGAAGGAGCAGCGGCGCCTTCGCGGCGCTGGCGGCCATGGCGCTGGGGGCGGGGCTGCACGTGGCGGCCAACCTCTGGGCCGGCACACCCGAGCTGGTGGCGACCGTGGCGTTGCCGTTGCTGGCGCTGTCGCTCTATTGCCCTCTGTATGCGGCCATCGCCCTGAAGCGATGTCCGTGAACCCCGGCGGCAGCGGGTGCGGTCCTAGAGCCGGAAGCGCGCGATCATCCACACCGTCAGCAGGCACATTGCGGCGTTGGCGGCGTTCACCACCACGGCGCGGTTGCAGCGGCGGCCGTTGTGCTCGAACAGCCAGGCGGCCATCGTGGTGTTGGCACCGAGCCAGGTGATCCAGGTCCATAACGAGTGCTGGCTGGAGTCGCCGCTGGCGTGGATGGCCCACAACGTCGGCAGGTAGGCCAGTGCACGCACCGAGTTGAACAGCGTGAACGACCAGGTCAACGCCGTCAGGTAGCCCTCGCGCAGCGTGCCGGCAGACCGCTGTGCCGCGATGCCGTGCGACCGCATGTCAGCGCCGCCGGCCATGGGCGGCCGGCCTCTGCGGCAGCCTGGCGTCAGCGCCCGGCAGGTGCGGTGCGGCGACGCCGGCCGCGGCCGCCCAGTCAGCCACTTGATGAGGCGCGCAGTCCCAGTCGCGCCCGAAGTGCGCGAGCCCGTGCTCGCACATCCAGAGCGCCCGGCGCGCCGCCGGTGCGTGCCCGGCGTCGGCCAGCGCAACGAAGCGGCCATAGGCCTCGGGAAAGCGCCCCTGCTGGAAGGCGTGTTCGGCGCGGGCGTGCAACTGGTCGGCCAGCGGCGCGGGTGCATCGCGAGGGGTCGACAGGGCCGCAGTCGCGAGCGTGAAGGCAAGGCCAGCCAGCCAGGGGGCGATGCGTCGGCGGCGGCAGATCGAGTACTGGGTCATCGGTGGGCTCCGGTAGCCAGGCGGTGGTGATACCGGGTACTACGCCGCCGGTCCGGGAATCCGGACAGGCCACGCGTCGCGCCGTGCCCCGTCTCCCTCTCCCGAGGGACGACGGCCGGGGCGCGTCGCGTGCCGGCGCATTGCCGGAACCGACAGCCTCACCGACGGGGCCCGGCACGCACCACTCGCCGCGGCGGGCCCGGACGGTTCCGGCTAACCGGGCTGCACGAGGCTGCGCAGCGCCGGCACCGTTGAGCGCGCCAGCAGGCTGCGGGCGGCGGCGCGGTCGGCGAGGGCCTCGGCGCCGCGGCCCAGTTGCTGCAAAGCTTGCGCGCGCCAGTGCAGCACTTCGGCCATGCCCTCGCTGCCGGGGCTCGACTCCTGCCATGCCGCCAACAGCGGGTCGAGCGCCTCCAGCGCGCGGCCCGGCTGGCCCTGGCGCAGGTGCAGCCGCGCCTGCACGAGCCAGGCCGTGCTCGAGAGCGGTGAAGGCTGCACCTGGGCTCGCGTGAACAGGGCCAGGGCCTCGCGCGTGGAGGCTTCGGCGAGCGCGAGGTCGCCGCGGGTCAGCTGCAGCGTGGCCAGTTCGGCCGCAATCGCCGCCTGGATGCCGGCGCGGCTCGCGGCGCGGGTGGGCTCGTTCCACGCGCGAGCGGCGTACTCCCGTGCCGGCTTGTCGCGGCCTGCCAGTCGCTCGACCAAGGCACGCGTCCAGAGGGCCTCGGCGCGCAGAGACGCTTCGCGCGCGGTCGGGCCGGCGGCCTCGATCGCCGCCTGCGCCGAGGTGACTTCGGCCCCGGCACCGGCGAACTCTCCGCGCCACGCCATCACCCGCGCCCCGCGCAGGCGACCCACCAACGCCGAGGTGGTGGTGGCCGGCCCGGTCCACGGGCCTTGCCCGGCGGCCGTGGCGGTTGCACGCAACTCCTCGTTTTCAGTGCCCAGAGCATGCGCCTCGTCCATGCGTCGCGCGAACCCGAGCAGCACCACGAGCGCCTCTCGATACGCCAGGCGGTCAACGTTGTAGGCGCTGTTCTGCTGGGCCTCCAGCGCCACCACCTGCCGCACGAGCCGGATCGCCTCGCCGAGCCGCCCCACCTCGCCCAGCGCCAGCCCCAGCTGGAACAGCGCGTTGCGCACGCGCGGCGTGTCGGCACCGTCCAGCAAGCGCTGGTCGGCCACCACCTTGCGCAGGATCGGCACCGCGTCGGCGGGGCGGTCATTGCGGCGCAGGGCCTCGCCGTACCAGCGCTCCACCGCCGTCAGCGTGACATGCGGGCGTGCCGCGCCCAGCGCCGACTGGGCGCGGTTCATTGCCTCGCCGGCCACGAGCAGCTGGCGCTCGTATTGCCGGAAACGCCCGAGCGTGTTGGACAGCAGGCCCAGTGAGCTGAGTGTTTCCTCGTGTTGGGCGCCGAGGTACTTCTCGGCGGTGGCGACGGCGTGTTCCAGCACGCGAATCGACTCCTCCACGTTGTTGAGCTTGGCAAGTTGGAACGACTGCATGCGCAGTGCGAACACCGCGTCGCGCGCCGTGGCCGGCAGGCCAGCCATTGCGTCGGGCACCAGCGCTTCGGCCAGCTGGCGGGCCTCGTCGGGCCGCTGCACCGCGATCGACTCCACCAGCAGTACGCGCCCGCGCACGGTCAGCGCGTGGCGTGGGCCAAGTGCGGCGGTGGCCCGAGCGACGGCGGCACGCAGTGCCGGCTCGGCGCGCTCGGGTTCGCCCAGGGCCGACAGCTGCTCGCCGACCGTCACGCCGAGGTCGGCTGCGAGCACGGGATCGCCGGCGAGTTCGTTCTCGATGCGTTGGCCGGCCAGCACCAGCAGGTCGGCGCTGCGCACCGCGCCGGCGGCGGCTTCGCCACCCTGGCGCGGCTGGGCCTGCCCGATGAGCCCGGCGATGAAGTGCCTCGCCTGTTCGGCACGCGCCGCCTGGATGCGGGCGGCCTGCGCCTGCCACAGCGCGGCCCCGAGCCCTCCCAGCAGGGACACCGTCACCAGGGCGCCGCCTGTCACCGCCAGCGCGTTGCGGCGCACGAACTTGCGCAGCCGATAGGTGCGGCTCGCCGGCTGCGCCTGCACCGGCTCGCCGTCAAGCACGGCCTGCAGGTCGGCGGCGAACGCCTCGATGGTGAGATAGCGCCGCGCCGGATTCTTGGCCAGCGCCTTGGCCAGCACGGCATCGAGGTCGCCGCGCAACGCACGGGCGCGCGCACGGTCGGTGGTGCGTGCGCTGGCGCGCGGCACGTCGGCGGCGAGGATGGCTTCCTCCAGCGCTGCCGTGCTCTGGCGCCCCAGCCGGTAGGGCCGTTGGCCGCTGAGCAGCTCGTACAGCACCACGCCCAGCGAGTAGACGTCGGTGGCCACCGTCACCGGCTTGCCGGCGATCTGCTCGGGGCTCGCGTAGTCGGGCGTGAGGGCGCTGCCGATGGCCTTCGTCAGGTGGCTGGCGAGGGCGCCGTCCTCCTGCAGCAGCTTGCCGACGCCGAAATCGAGCAGGCGCACCTCGCCTTGCTCGGTGACCAGGATGTTGGCCGGCTTGAGGTCGCGATGCACGATCAGGCGGGCGTGTGCATGGGCCAGGGCATCGCACACCTGCAGCGCCAGTTGCAGCACGGCATTCGGCTCCAGGCCATGTCGGCGGCAGTGGTCGTCGATCGGCAGGCCCGCCACGCGCTCCATCGCCAGCCAGGGGCGGCCACCCTCGGCGACGCCGGCGTCGTACAGGCGCGCGATGTGCGGGTGCTCCAGCGCCGCCAGCAAGTCGCGCTCGCGCGCCATGCGCTGTGCCAGGCCGCTGGTGAAACCCAGGCGCGGCAGTTTCAGCGCCACCTCGCGCGCCAGCGCGCCGTCAGCGCGTTCGGCGTGCCAGACGCGCGCCATGCCACCCTCGCCGAGCGGCTGCAGCAGGCGCCAGGGACCGATCAGGTCGCCGGGCTCGTCGGGGCGCGCCTCCGCCGCGGCCAGCTCGTCCAGCGCGGCAGCGGCAGGCCGGCGCATGAAGGTGTCGGTCTCCACCGCAGCGCGCGCCAGAAGGTGGCCAAGCTCGGGCACGAAGGGGCGCTCTCCTTCGGAGAGGCCAGCGAGCCAGGCGGCCCGTTCGTCCACGGGCAGCTGCAGCGCCTGTTCCAGCAGCTCGTTCAGACGCCTGAGGTGATGCGTGTCGGCCATGGGGAAGCCGGCGCAATTCTCTACCTTGGCCGTCACGGTGGTCGCGCCCGACTGCCAAGCTCGAGGGCGGTGCCCGTGGGCGGCGGGGCCGGCACCTCATGGCCCTCGGCGGCCTTCAGTCGTGCCGAGGCCTCGGCGAGCACGGCGCGGGTCTGCCGGCTGGCCGGGGCCTGCGGACCGGCCGCGCCGTCCAGTTGCACCAGCGCATCCACCAACGCCAGCCGGGCGGCTTCCACCTGCCCCTGGGCGAGCAGCACCTCGGCGTGCGTGGCCAGCGCCTGGCCGAGGTAGTCGGCAAACGGCAGGCCTTGCGCCAGCCGCCGCGCATCGGCCAAGGCAGCATCGGCGTGCACCATCGCCGCCGCGGTCTGGCCCAGGCGCAGCTCGATGCGCGCGGCCAGCATCTGCAACTGCACGTCCAGCGAATCGCGGTCGCCCGAGGACGCGGCTGCGGTGAGGGCCGCCTGCAAGTGCCGCTTCGCATCGGCCGGCCTTTGCGCCGCCAGCGCACGTTCGGCGCGCAACTGGTGCGGCAGGGCCGGCCCGGCACGCGTGCCCAGTGCCCGCATCGCGCGTTCGGCCTGGTCGAGCGTGGGTTCGCAGGGCAAGCGCACGTCGGCACGGCAGGCGGCCCAGGCCAGCAGCAGCAAGGTGCGCGCTTCGCCGCGTGGGCTGCGCAGTTCGCGCGCCAGGGTGTGCGCCTGCCGGGCCAGGGCGGCGGCCTCCTGGTGGCGACCCAAGCGGTTCAAGGTCTGCGCATAAGCACTCAAGGCGATCGGGTCGGGCGCACGGTGCGCCGCCGCCTCGCGCGCGCGCAGGCGCTCGAACAGCTGCCATCCCGCCAGCGGCTGGCCCGACTTGCTCAGCAGGTAGGCCAGGTCGTGCGTGGTCACCTCCTCGGCCGTCGAGCCCTCCATGCCCATCATGGCGTGCTGCGCGAGCAGGCGCCTGAAGATGTCGATGGCGGCGGCGAATTCGCCGCGCCGCCCGAGCACGTGGGCGAGGCTGGATTGCAGGATCTGCGCCGAAGGGTCCGAGACATGGGGCAGCGTGGCCGCCAGCTTCAGCCCCGCCTCGGCTTCGGCGCGCGTGCGATCGAGGTCGTCCAGGTGCAGGTGGATCTGGGTGGCCCGCACGTGGCAGTCCAGCCGCTCGCGCGCGTTGTCCTCCGTGGCCGGTGCGAGCTCGGCACGGGCGCTGTGCAGCAGCCGACGCGCCTCGTCGGGACGGCCGATCACGGCCGCCAGCGCGGCACGCTGGCACTCGACCTGCCCCACCACGCGCGCATGGCCGCTCAGCACGGCGGCCTCGTGCGCCTGCACCGTGACGCGCTGTGCATCCTCCAGCGCCCCGGCCTCGAGGTACAGGCCGCCCAGTTGGTCGAGCAAACGCGCACGCAGCACGGGTTCGTTGGCGAAGCGCTTCAGCACCAGCTGTTCGGTGCGCTCGGCGAGCTCGCGTGCGGTCATCGCGCGGCCGGTGGCTTCCGACAGCGCCAGCCGCAGTTGTTCGTCGGCAGCCTGGGCGAAGCGCAGCTGTTCGAAGGCGCGATCGCGCTCGCGGCTGGCGATGGCCGCCTGCTCCTGCGCGCGCTGCGCCTGCACCAGCGTGGTGGCCAGGCTGGCGAGCAAGGCCAACGTCGCCGCGCCGCTGACGGCCAGCACCAGCCTGTTGCGCCGAAGGAACTTCGCGCCGCGGTAGCGCCAGCTCGGCGCCTGGGCGGTGATCGGCCGGCCTTCGAGATGTGCGCGCAGGTCTGCCGCCAGTGACTCCACGCTGGTGTAGCGGCGGGCCGGGTTCTTGGCCAGCGCCTTGGCCAGCACGGCATCGAGGTCACCGCGCAACGCACGGGCGCGCGCGCGGTCGGTGGCGCGTGCACTGGCGCGCGGCACGTCGGCGGCGAGGATGGCTTCCTCCAGCGCTGCCGTGCTCTGGCGGCCCAGCCGGTAAGGCCGCTGGCCGCTGAGCAGCTCGTACAGCACCACGCCCAGCGAGTAGACATCGGTGGCCACCGTCACCGGCTTGCCGGCGATCTGCTCGGGGCTGGCGTAGTCGGGGGTGAGGGCGTTGCCGAGGACCTGCGTCAGGTGGCTGGCCGGCGTGCCGTCTTCCTGCAGCAGCTTGCCGACGCCGAAATCGAGCAGGCGCACCTCGCCTTGCTCGGTGACCAGGATGTTGGCCGGCTTGAGGTCTCGATGCACGATCAGGCGGGCGTGTGCATGGGCCAGCGCGTCGCACACCTGCAGCGCCAGTTGCAGAACGGCGTCCGGCTCCAGGCCGTGGCGGCGGCAGTGGTCGTCGATCGGCAGGCCCGCCACGCGCTCCATCGCCAACCAGGGGCGGCCGCCCTCGGTGACGCCGGCGTCGTACAGGCGCGCGATGTGCGGGTGCTCGAGGGCCGCCAGCAGGTCGCGTTCGCGTGCCATGCGCTGCACGAGGCCGGCGCTCCAGCCCAGGCGCGGCAGCTTCAGCGCCACCTCGCGTGCCAGCGAGCCGTCGGCGCGCTCGGCGCGCCAGACGGTGGCCATGCCGCCTTCGCCCAGCGGCTGCAGCAGTCGCCAGGGGCCGATCAGGTCGCCGGCGGCGTCGGGCTGTTGGGCGGCGGCCAGTTCGTCCAGCGCCGCGGCCGCGGGCTGGCGCATGAAGGTGTCGGTTTCCACCGCCGCGCGTGCCAGCAGGCGGGCCAGCTCGGGCACGAACGTGCGCTCGTCCTCGGCACGGCCGGCCAGCCAGGGCCCGCGCTCGGCCTGAGGCAGGGCCAGTGCCTCCTCGAGCAGGGCATTCAGGCGGCGCAGGCGCTGGGGGTCGCTGATCGGGGGCGGCATGCGGGCGGACCGGAAGGTGGCGGGAGGTGTGGCAATGCCTGGTTCCACGCAGAACGGCTCTGGATCCGGACACGCGGCGGGGCTGGCCGCGGCCCGGAACCCGGCTCCGGGGGCACTTCGGCCGGCGGCCGCGCCACGGCGGCCGGGTCGCCGAACTCCTAGCCGCGACGCATGTCCGCCTCCGACGTCAGCCCGCGTGGGACCAGGCAGGGCCAGTAGAGGCTCGCATCTTCACCCACCTGCTCGAGGGCCTCATGCTTCCCCTGCTCCGCTTGCTCAACACCCTGGCCGGCCCGATCGGCCGCGAAAGGCAGGAGCCCGATTCCACCTGCATCACGCACTGGCGCGTGTGGCCCAACGACCTGGATGCCTTCGGCCACATGAACAATGGGCGCTACCAGGTCATCATGGACCTGGGGCGCATCCACTTCCTGCGCCGGTGCAACCTCCTTCGAGGCGTCGTGCGCAACCGGTGGGCCGTGCCGGTGGGCGAGGTGCACATGGCCTACCGCAAGCCGCTCGCGCCGCTGCAGCGGTATGCGCTGCACACGCGCATCCTGCACTGGGACGCGCGCTGGTTCTACTTCAGGCAGGACTTCGTTCACGCCGCAGACACCTCGAGGCCCGTGGCCACGGGCCATGTGAAGACGCTGTTCGTCGGCCGCAACGGCGCCGTGCCCACGGGCACCGTGGTGCGCGAACTCGCCGGGCGTGCATTGGCCGCACCGCCGCTCAGCCACGAGGTGCGAGAGGTGTTTCACCTGGCTGCAGGCGCCGCGGCACTGCCGCTGCCGACCGAACGCGCCACGGTCGTGGCCTGAGGCCCCCGCAGCGTCTCAAAGAGGCCGTCAGATGGGCGGTAAGATCATTGTCGGGCTGTCAGGACGCCCGCCTCGCGAAAGCGCAAGCACCTCCAGCGGCAAGCCTTGCTTGCATACCCTCCGTGGCCAACGGCGAGATCGGCCACTCGATATCGGAGTTGGTATGCCTGCTTCACTTTCGCAACCTCCGCGCGCGCGCCAGATCTCTTCCACGCAGCTTGTGCTGCGCGAAGCGAAGCGTCTGCACCGCGCCGCCACCACGAATTCACCGGCAGAGGCGCTGCCAGTCCTCCGGCGACTCCTGGCGGCCAGCGTCGTGACGGCGGCCACGTTGCCGAGTCTCTTTCGCGCCCGTGCCACCGTGCAGCGCAAGCACGTTCTTCAAGCGCTGGCGCGGGAAGCGGGGTATCGCTGCTGGGAGGACTATCGCCGCGAACTGCCACTTCTGGACCCGGAGCAGGTCCGTCAAGTGGCCTCCCTGCAGCGCGGAACCTCCACCCTGAAGCTCTGGTTCCCTGACGAGCCGGAGGCGATGCGCTTCGCTGCGGAGCATGGCGGGCATGCCGTACGCATCGGAAGGCAAGCCGTCGTTCTTCCTTCCGTTCAGCGTGAGGTCGGCCCGTTGCGGGGTCTCTGACATGAGCGAAGCCATGTTCTCCGCGGCCAGTCTGGTCGCCATCTTCGCCTGGGTCGGACTCGGCCTGGCGGTGCTCGTCCGGCCGGGCCGGTTGCGCGCATCCCTGCTCGCGCTCGTCGGTCGAGCCGTGCCGACGGGGCTCTGCGTCTTGTACGCGTATGTCCTCGTCGCTCATTGGGGTACGGCGCCGGGCGGCGGCTTCTCCAGCCTGGCGGCGGTGATGAACCTCTTTTCGGTGCCAGGCAAGATGCTCGGCGGATGGGTGCACTTCCTTGCGTTCGATCTGCTGGTCGGACGCTGGATTGCCGACGACGTGCTCGCGAGCGGTCGGGCGCGCGCGCTGTTGCTGGTCGCCCTGCCCGCCACTTTCATGTATGGGCCCCTCGGGCTGCTGCTGTACCTGCTCGCGCGCTCCGCCCTCCGAGCACCGACGCTGGACGAGGCGCGTTGAGGCGCGGAGGCCTGACCCGCTCGCACAGGCGCCGAGCCAATCGAAACCTGCGATGCCGGCTGCGGCAGCCGCAGAGGCACGCGCCGCTTCAGCGCCCGAGCATCTGCGACAAGAGCAGCCGCGCACGTTCCCAGTCGCGGCGCACGGTGCGGTCGGTGACGCCCAGCGCGGCGCCGATCTCGAGGTCGGTGAGCCCGGCGAAGTAGCGCATCTCCACCA
>JAEUPE010000143.1 GCA_016790435.1 Rubrivivax sp.
CGGTGCCGCCACCGAAGTCGAGATGAAGGAAAAGAAGGCGCGTGTCGAAGACGCCCTGCACGCCACGCGTGCGGCGGTGGAAGAAGGCATCGTCGCCGGGGGTGGCGTGGCACTGCTGCGCGCCCGCCAGGCGATCGGCAAGCTCAAGGGCGACAACCACGACCAGGACGCCGGCATCAAGATCGTGCTGCGTGCCGTCGAGCAGCCCCTGCGCGAGATCGTCTTCAACGCCGGTGACGAGCCCAGCGTCGTGATCAACAAGGTCCTCGAGGGCAAGGGCAACTTCGGCTACAACGCCCAGACCGGTGCCTATGGCGACATGATCGAGATGGGCATCCTCGACCCGACCAAGGTGACGCGCACGGCGCTGCAGAACGCCGCCTCCGTGGCGAGCCTGATGCTGACGACCGAGTGCATGGTCGCCGAGGCCCCCAAGGACGAAGCCCCCGCGATGCCGGGCGGCGGCGGCATGGGTGGAATGGGCGGCATGGGCATGGACATGTGAGTCCGGCAACGGATCGCTGAGGACTGCCGGGGCCGCGCCGCGAAGCGACGCTGCCTCGTCCAGGGGCCCGCGCACAGCGCGGGCCCCTTTTTCGTTGCGTTGTCCACATGGGTGGCAACGGATAATCGATCGTCATGGCCCGCCCCCCGCCCTCACCGGCATTCGTCCAGTACATCGACGACGAGCTGTTGCGCGCACCGCTGCTGTTCGAGCAAGTGGTCGAAGGGTCGCTCGAGCAGTTGCGGCGTGGACTGGCCAAGCTCGGCGCTGCCGATCGCAGCGCCACGTCCGACCTCATCCGGGGCCTCACGGCGCACCGCGACCGTCTGGCCGAGATCTACGCCGACACGCTGCGCGAGCAGGCCGCGCAGGAGCGGGCCGGCGAGGCATCCGCGTCCGGCAGACCACCGCCGTCCGCCCGGTCAATGAGCCTGGCACTCGTCGAGGAAGACGAGGTCGCGGTCGATGTCGAACTCTCGCACACCATCGAGTACGTCAAGACGCACGCCGAACACGAGTTGCGCGAGTTGCGCGGCTATATCGCGGCGCTGGTCGGTGATCTCGACGTCTCGGCCGACCACAACCCATTCCGGCCCGAGGCGCACGCCAGGGCGTTGTGGTCAGCTTCTCAGGCCTTGCCGACGTCGCGTGGTTGGCAGATGCAGTTCATGCGCCAGGCCACGCCGCCGCTGGCCGCCGTGCTGCGGCAAAGCTATGCCGCAGCCTCCAGCCGCCTCGAGTCGATGGGCGTGGAGCCCGCCAGTCACCGCACGGTCATCACCACCACCGGCGCGCGCCGGTCTGCGGGCGTGGAGACCACCTACACGCCCGACCTGTACCGCATGCGCGAGACGATGCCGGCGCCTCTGGACGAGGCAGCGCCGCTCCGCTACGACGGACAACAGGCCGGCTCGGGCGGCGCAAGGCGCGAGAACTGGGCCGACGTCGCGCGGCAGACGCCGAACCGCCTCGATCGTCAAGCCATCGAACTGGTGAGCCGCCTTTTCGAGGCCATCGTCACCGACGAGCGCGTGCCGCCCGACGTCATCCTGCTCATCTCGCGCCTGCACGGCCCCGCGATGCGCCTCACGCTGCGCGACGCCGGCGTGCTCGACCAGCAGAACCATCCGCTGTGGCGCCTCATCCACCTCGTCACCTACCAGGCCGAGATGGCCCCCGACAAGGCGGACCCGGAACGCCGCCGCCTGCTTCGCCTCGCACAGCAGCTGATCGAACAGATCGCCGCCGAACCCGACCAGCGCCCGACCATCTACCGCCGCGCCGTGCAGGCTGTCGAGGACTTCCTGCGCCAGCGCCTGCAACGCCGCCTCACCGCGGCAGCAACCCAGGTCGGGGCATTGCAGAAGCTCGAGCACCAGATGCTCGATGGCGGCGAGGGCGGGCCGGACACCATCGGCGGCATGGCCGACCTGCCGGTCATGGACACCCGGTCCGCCGAACTTGTGGTCGAAGCCTCCTCGGCCGAGCCGCCACCGAGCAACGCTGGCGCTGGCGTCTGGCTGTCCTCCCTCGAGGTGGGCACCTGGGCGCGCCTCTTCCTGAGCGGGCGCTGGGTGCACGCGCAGCTGCTGTGGATCGGCGACCGAGGCGAACTCTGGCTGTTCGGCGATGGCGCCTCCGATGCCACCTGGGCCGTGCGGCGCGGCGCGTTGCTGCGGCTGCACAGTGCCGCGCTGGCCAAGACGCTGACGATGCGCTCGCTGCTCGGGCGCGCCGCACTCAAGGTCCAGCAGCAGGTCGCCGTTCAGGGCCAGCGCTAGCTGAGTCCGGGCATTGCGTCAGGTCGGCTGGCCGGCACCGCTGCGGGCACGCAGCGCCTTGATGCCCTGCTCGATGCGCTCGGCCACTTCGCGCTCGCGCTGCAGGGCACGCAGCGTGTTCTGCGCCTCCTGTACCGTGAAGTCGAGACGCGCAAGCTTGTCGCCGACGTGCTCGATCACGACGCGCTGCTCGTTGAGCACCTCCAGCTTGAGCTGGATGTCACCCAGCACGTGCGTCATGTGGCTGACACTCGCCTGCGCCTCCTCGACCATCTGGCGGCGCGATTCGATCAGATTGATCTTGCCGTCGGTCTCCTCGACGCGACCGAGAAGGCCATCAACCTGGGCGCGCAAGCCGGCAAGCATGCCCTGGCGCTCGGTCACGAACTGCAGGTCGGCGCGGCTGCGCTCACTGACCTCGCGCAGGTGGTCCACCTCGGCCTTCACGGCCTGAACGATTGCCTCGCGCTCACCGAGCGACTCGATCTTCCGCTCCACGGCTTCGGCACTGCCGTCCAGCTCGCCCAGCCGTCCCTCGAACGCGGCCAGCGCCCGCTGCGAATCCTCGAGCGTCTGCGTCAGCGCCGCCACCTGCGAAGTCATCGGCAACAGCCGCCCCTGAAGCGCGGCCACCTCCTCGAGCTGGGGTTGGGCCTCGACCAGCTGCGCCAGCAGCGTGTCGCAGAGCACCTTCAGGCTCTCGACCTCCGAGCGCCGATGCAGTTGCGCACTGAGCCGGCGTTCGACATCGGCGATCACCGATTGCACGTTGCCCACGCGGCGCTCGAGTCCGTCGATGAAGTCCAGCCTCGCTTCGACCCGCGCCACCTGCGCATCCAGTTCGGACTCCATGGCGCTCAGGTGGCGCGCGGAGACGCTGCCCTCGTCCACCAGCGTCATCTTTCCCAACACGGCGTCCTGCCGCGCCTCGACTTCGCCTTGCCGGCGCGCGATCTCCTTGGCTTGTGCCAGCAGCGCACGAAAGACATTGCCGAGCGCGTCGGTCCTCTGCAATACGCCCGCCGAGGCTTCGGCGGCGGCTGGCACCTCGGGTGCCGGCGACAACGGCGCCAAGCCACCCGCGGCGCGCGCCCTGGGGCGCAAGTCGGCCACGGTCCCAGCGCGCGGGTCAACGCGCCAGTCGACCGCGGTCCGCATCGCAGCCGAGCCCGACTCGGCCGCAACGGCGGGCTGCTCGATCAGGCAAGCCGGGACGAGCCGCCCACCCGGCAACGGCACCTGCTTGGACCGAAGCGAGACACCCGACTCGATCAACGACACGGCCAGTTGCGGTGAGACCAGGACCTCGCCATCTTCTGCACCGGCCGCCAGTTCGCCTGCCTGCACGATGCTGCGCGTGCTGATGTCCAGGCCCTCACCGCCGGCGCTGCCCGGCTCCTTCGTGCCGACGGCGAAACCGAAACGCAGACGCACCGGCGACAGGCCACGGGCCGCCTCGACGGCCAGCGACACGAGCTTGGCATCGGATGCCCCGAAGCGCACGAACGTGGCGCCTTGAGCGCTGCGGACCAGCACGGCAGCCCGCTCGCGGCGCACCTGCGCCACGAAGGCCTCGATGAGCTCCGGGGCGGGTTTGGCGGCGAGAACACAGCCGACGATGTGGAAGAGGGCTTCCATGGCCTAAGTCCTGGGAAGCGCAGAGCGTACGACAGGTTGGACCGGCAATGCCATGTCCGGTTTCACCATCGTCCGGGGCGCGCGATCCTGTCCCTCCCCACGCCGCGTCTGCCTGCCTTCACGATCTGTCACGCACACGATCGGACCCCGGTGCGCGGTGGTCACTAGTTCACACAAGGGCGCGCCTGCCCGCTGGAGGCGCCGCAAACACGCAAACAAGTGGTTGGCTGCGCGACGGACCGCAGTACAACAGCCGACGGTCAGCGCAATGCATGCGCCAACTTGCCACCGGCGCATTGCGCCAGCCAGGTCGCGAGCCAACGACCACCCTCATTCTGCGTACGGCCTATTCGATTGGGAGCCTCACGATGCTGGACACCATCTTCCGCAACGGCGGGGAGCGCAAGCAGGCCCACGACGAGTTGCGTGCCCTGCTCGTGCAGGCCCGCAGCGAACGCGCCACGCTGCGCACCATGCTGGACCAGGCGTCGGGTGCCACGGAGAAGCTGGCGAAGACGAGCAAGGCAATCGACGAGCTCGGCGCCAAGACCGAAGGTGTGATGCAGAAGGTCGAAAAGCTCGCCGGCCTGGCCGCCAGCTACGACGACCGCACGCGCAGCGTCGGGCAGCTTGAGGCGCGCGTCGCCGAACTGCTCGAGCAAGTGGCCGAGGCCAAGCGCACGTCGCAGGCCTACACGGCGCCGGAGGGCAGCCTGCAGCAGCATCGGCAGACGATCGACGAACTGGACTCGCAAGCCCGCGAAGCCCAATCGACGCTGCACACGCTGCGCAGCGAGAACGAACGCCTCGCGCAGTTGCGTGCACAACTGCAGCAGACCAGCACCGAGGTGCTGGAGTCGGTGGCGGGTGCAGCGACGCTGAAGAGCGAACTCGAGACGTTGCGCGGCTCCGAGGCCGCGTTGCGCCTCGAGATGCAAGGCCTGCGCGAAGTCGCGCGCGACGCGCACGGCGACTCGGTGTCGGCCAAGGCGGCGGTGCAGGATGTGGAGACCAAGCTCGCTGCCTTCGCGCAGTTGCAGGAGCTGAGCAAGGACACGGAGAAGCGCCTCGCTTCGCTGAACGCGCTCGCCGAGCACGTCTCCCACAAGGCCAAGGCGCTCGAGACGCAGAAGCACACGGTCGAGCGCGCCGTCATCGAGGCCACACGCCTGAACGAGATGGTGTGGACGATGGATGCGCAGATCGCAAAGCTGAACGACGGCCGCGACCAGATGCAGCGCTCCGAGGAAGCGGTGGCACGCATGGAGCAGGTGGCGCAATCGACGGCGCAAGAGCTGGCCTCGGCCACCGCCGCGCGCGAGGAGTTCCTGCGCGAGTCGGCGAGGCTCGAGAGCCAGGGCCGCTCGCTCGCCGACTACCTGCGCTCGACGATCGAGAAGCTGTCGGTGGACAAGAGGGAGTTCGACGCGTTCGACCAGCGGCTGAAGTCGCTGTCGGCGGCCATGGGGCAGACCGAAGGCCGCGTGCAGGACGTGCTGGCCAAGGACGAGGCGCTGTCGGCAATGCAGCAGCGGGCCGATGCGCTCGGCAAGGCGTTTGCGACGCTGCGCGCGGAAACCGAGGAACTGGCACGCAAGCAGACCGGCCTCGACGCGCTGGCTGAACAGCTGGCCGAGGTCGACGCGCTGGGCAAGCGCACGGCGGCGCAGCACGAAAGCCTGATGCAGTCGCAGGAGGAGCTCGAGGCGGCGCGAGCCGAGCTGGCCGAGTTCCACAAGGCGCATGCCGGGGCCGTGCAACTGCGCGACAAGCTGGGCATCGACCGCGCGGCGCTCGAGTCATTCGCCGAACGCACGGCGACCATGCTCAGCCGTACCCCCGATCTCGAAGCGAGACTCGACTCGGTCCTGGGCAAGATGGCCCTCGTCGAAGAAGGCAACCAGGCAGCCGCCCGCCTCGCCGAAGTGGCGGGCGAACTGGACGCCCAGCTCACGCGCGTGGGCGCGCGGCTGCAGTTCGTCGAGAAGCTCGACGAGCGCGTGAACGGCCTGCACGTCGTCACCTCGGAAGTCGAACGCAAGCTGGCCGACCAGCTGGCCCGCCGCGCCGAGATCGAAGGCATGAAGAGCCTGTGCGACACGCTCGCCGCGCAGGTGGCGGACACGCAGCAGAAGCTCGATGGCGTCGCGACGTTGCAGGGCCGGCTGCTGCCCGTCTCGGCGCAGGTGACCGGGCTCATGCAGACGCTGGAGAAATCGCAGCAGCTGGTCGATGCGATGAAGAAGGACGAGGCGGCGGTGCAGGAGCAGCAGATGCGCTTCGCCGAGCTCGTCGAGATGGGTCGCAAGCAGGCGGCGGAAACGGCGGAGCGGCTCAAGCAGGTGCAGGCAGTGAGCGAGGATCTCAGCCGCGCCGCCGCCGTGAAGGAGGAGGTGCTTGCCGAGCTGGCACGGGTGCAGGCCAAGCAGCGCGACGCCGTCGCGCAGATCGAGGTGGCCGAGGACCAGCTCAAGCGTGCCGAGGCGTTGGCCAAGCAGATCGAACAGCGCCGCGGGCAGCTGCAGCAGACCGAGAAGGTCATTGCCGCCTTCGAGGGCCGGCTCGGCGAGCTCGACCGGGGCGCCGAAGCCGTCGATCAGAAGATCCAGTCGCTCGCCGACCGTGACGCACTGGTGCAGGCCGTGAAGGCCGAGGTGGACAACATCCGCCAGATCAGCAGCCGCAGCCGCGCCGACCTGCAGTTCGTCACGGACCATCGGAGCGACGTCTCCGACCTCCGGGCCAAGGTCGAGGACCTGCTGGGCCGTGTCGTCGACACCGACGGCAAGATCGCGATGATCGAATCGCGCCGCAAGATGGTCGAGGAGGTGCAATCGCGCGCCGGCACGATCACCAACATGCTCGGCGACATCCACGTCAACCTCGAGATGCTGAGTGAGCAGCGCGCCGTGATCGACCATGTGGGCGAGAAGCTCGCGCGGCTCGACTTCACGGTGCAGGAGGCGCAGAACACGCTGCACGCCCTGCAGCGCGAGCGAGAGGTGGCCGAACGCATCGAGCAGGGGATCAAGGCGCTGCGCGCGCGCAGCGGGACCGGTCAGCCGACCTGATCCATCCGGCCAGCGCTCGGCATCAGCCGGACCGGGCAGACGAGGTCGGGGCCAGGGTCGCGAGCAGGCTGCGGATCGTGGCCGCCACGCGGGCCGGCTGTTCGTGCGCGATCCAGTGGCTCGCCTGGGGCACGCGCTCCACCGTGAGCGCCGGCACCCAGCGCTCCAGGCCATCGAGCAGGCCAGGAAGCAGCGCTTGGTCCTGCTCGCCCCAAAGCACGTGCGTCGGAACGCGCACGGTGACGGCGGCATCGTCGAGCACGACCTTTTGCAGCGCGTCGTCAGGGCCGTTCGCCGGCCGCAACGGCGAGGCACGGTAGTAGTTGAGCGGCCCGCTCAGTCCGCCCCGCCACACCGCGCGGTAGCGGTCCTTCATCGCCGGGCTCAGCCAGGCGGCTTCTGCCCCCGCGCCGAAGAAGGGCCACAGGCGTCGGAAGTCGTCCTCGGCGAGCAGCGCCTCCGCATCGGGACGGCAGAGAAAACCCATGTAGGCGCTTGCCCGCTGCTGCGCGGCGCTCGTCTTGAGCTCGCGCAGGAAGGTTGCCGGATGCGGCGAATTGATGATGAGCAGCCGCCGCAGCAGCGCCGGTCGCTGGGCGGCAAGCGCCCAGGCCACGGCACCACCCCAATCGTGGGCGACCAGAAGGTCCAGCGGCGCGCCGCCATGCTCGATGAGCGCAGCGAGATCCGCCACGAGGTGCTTGGCGCGGTAGGCCGCCACGTCCGCGGGTGCCGAGGAGCCGGCGTAACCCCGCATCTGCGGCGCGATGCAGCCCACCTGCGGCGCCAGCGCCTCCTGCACCTCGTCCCAGGCGAAGGCCGCCTCGGGGAAGCCATGCACGAGCATGACTCTGGGCACGCGGCCGGATGACGCCCCCTCGTTGCCACGGCAGGCGAGCGTGATGCCATGCGGCAGCACCGCGTCGAACTCGCGGATCACGCGGCCACCTCGGCTCCGGCAACGACATCGCCGACGTCGCGCCAGCCATGCAGCACTTCGGCCACGTCGGCCAGGCCCTCCCGCGACAAGGCCGAGAACAGGCTGACGCCGATTTCAGCGCCTTCGTCGGCGTGATCGGCGAGCGCTTCCTCGCAGCGCTTGAGGGCCAGGAGCCCGTCGCGCCGGTTCAACTTGTCGGCTTTGGTGAGCAGGACCAGCAGCCTCACGGCACCACCGGCCAGCCGTGGGGCGACCAGTTGCAGCAGCCGTTCGTCGAGCTCGGTGAGCCCGAGTCGCGCGTCGGCAAGCAACACCACGCCCACGAGCGACTCGCGCTCGCGCAGGTAGTCGGCCATCACGCGTTGCCAGCGCAGCTTGGCGCTGCGCTCCACGGCCGCGTAGCCGTAACCGGGCAGGTCGGCGAGCAACGCGTCGGCGCCGTCCTTGGGCCCGACCTCGAACAGGTTAATGTGCTGCGTGCGACCCGGCGTGCGCGATGAAAAGGCCAGGCGCTTGTGCTGCGCGAGGGTGTTGATGGCCGTGGACTTGCCGGCATTGCTGCGGCCCACGAAGGCGATCTCGGGCAGGCCCGGGGCCGGAAGTTGGTCGAGGCGGCTGGCCGTGGTCAGGAAGCGGGCGCTGTGCAACCAGGCCAACGCCGCACGCCCCTCTGCCCGTTCGATGGGTCGAACCCTGGCCCGATGGACTCGGGCAGTTTCTGGGGCTGTCATGACGCATTGTAAAATCGTCCGTTTGATTCCCCTGCCTCAACTTGCCGGCGTCCGGCTGGGCCCGGTGCACCGGGCTGGCGGGGCCGAGAAGACGAACGAACCCTGCCAGAAGGCCCCTCCGCATGAAGCCCCACCTGTACCGCGCCGGCTCCTTCGCTCATGCGGCGCTCGCCGCCCTGGTCTCCCTGGGCGCCTGGACCGCGCTGCCGGGGCATGCGGCCGAGGCCGCGAAGCCCCCCTTCAAGCCTGACATGGCGCGCGCGCAGAAGGTGGCCGAGCCCTGCGCCGCCTGCCACACCGCCGATGGCTCAAGAGGCGCGCCGGCCAACCCCATCCTGCAGGGGCAGCATGCCGACTACCTCGTCAAGCAACTGGCCGAGTTCAAGAGCGGCAAGCGCAAGAACGCCGTCATGCAGGGCATTGCCGCAACGCTGTCCGACGAGGACATGAAGCACGTGGCCGCCTTCTACGCGAGCAAGAGCGCCAAGCCCGGCTTCGCCAAGGACAAGGCGCTGGTGACGCTCGGTGAACGCCTCTATCGCGGCGGCAATCTCGCCAGCAAGGTTCCCGCCTGCGCTGGC
The DNA here is from genome assembly GCA_016790435.1 of Rubrivivax sp. Classification (GTDB taxonomy): domain Bacteria; phylum Pseudomonadota; class Gammaproteobacteria; order Burkholderiales; family Burkholderiaceae_C; genus Rubrivivax. The sequence goes on from JAEUPE010000143.1 coordinate 9,248, forward strand.
TGCCACAGCCCCACGGGCGGCGGCATCCCGGCGCAGTACCCGCGCCTGGCCGGCCAGCACGCCGACTACACCGAAGCCCAGCTCATCGCCTTCCGCGGCGGTGTCCGCGGCAACAGCGCGCAAATGGCCGCGATCGCCGCGAAGATGAGCGAGCGCGAGATCAAGGCCGTCGCCGACTACATCGCCGGCCTGCGCTGAAGCGCCGGTGCCGCAGAACGCCTCGGGAATACCGGGTTCGCTGTAAGGTCGGGGCGCAGAGCCGCGACCGATCGGCTCGAGCCCGACGGAGACCCTCATGCACCTTCTGCGCGACCGCGGCTACGCCCACCCGCTCTCTTCGGAGATCACGCCGCGTTCGGCCTACCTGGACCGTCGGCGCTGGCTCGCGCTGGCAGGGGCCGCCGCCTGGCCTGCCCTGTCCACGGCGCAGGCCCGCCCGGGCAAGCTGACCGCTCTGCCCGGGGCTCGAAGCGCTGTGCCCGGCGCTCTGGTGATGGACAAGCCCACGTCCTACAACGACGCCAGCACCTACAACAACTTCTATGAGTTCGGCACCGACAAGTCCGACCCCGCACGCCACGCGCGCACCCTGAAGCCTCGACCCTGGACCGTGGCCGTGGAAGGCGAGGTCAAGAAGCCCGGCAGCTACGACCTCGATGCGCTGCTGAAGCTGGCGACGCAGGAGGAGCGCATCTACCGCCTGCGCTGCGTGGAAGGTTGGTCGATGGTCATTCCCTGGGTCGGCTACTCGTTCGCGGAGTTGATCAGGCGCGTCGAGCCCACTGGCAACGCGAAGTTCGTGCAGTTCGTGACCCTCGCCGACCGCAACCAGATGCCAGGCCTCTCCAGCTCGGTGCTGGACTGGCCCTACGTCGAGGGCCTGCGCCTGGACGAGGCCATGCACCCGCTCACGCTGCTCGCCTTCGGCATGTACGGCGAGGTGCTGCCCAACCAGAACGGTGCCCCGGTGCGCGTGGTGGTGCCCTGGAAGTACGGCTTCAAGAGCGGCAAGAGCATCGTCAAGATTCGCTTCGTCGAAAAGCAGCCGCCCACCAGCTGGGAGCTGGCCGCACCCAGCGAGTACGGCTTCTACAGCAACGTCAACCCGCAGGTCGACCACCCGCGCTGGAGCCAGGCCACCGAGCGGCGCATCGGCGAGGACGGCCTGTTGGCCAAGAAGCGCGCGACGCTGATGTTCAACGGCTACGAGCCCCAGGTCGGGCAGTTGTATGCCGGCATGGACCTGCGCCGGCAGTTCTGACCCGGGCCCGCCCCGCCTCACCGCGGTGAAGCGCGCACAAGCGGCGTTGCTGCACCCGGCCGCCAAGCCGGTGCTCTTCGCGCTCTCGCTGGCACCCTTTGCTGCCCTGCTGTGGGGTGCCATCTCCGACTCGCTCGGCGCCAACCCGGCCGAGGCGTTGATCCGCGAGACCGGCGAGTGGACGCTTCGCTTCCTGTGCTTCACGCTCACCATCACGCCGCTGCGCCAGATCACCGGTTGGCATGCGCTCGCCAGGCTGCGTCGCATGCTGGGTCTGTTCACGTTCTTCTATGCCTGCTGCCACTTCCTCGGCTTCGCGTGGCTCGACATGGGCTTCGAACTCGCCGCGATCGTGAAAGACATCGCCAAACGCCCCTTCATCCTCGTCGGCACGCTCGCCCTGCTCCTGATGGCGCCGCTGGCGGCCACCTCGTTCAACCGCGCCATCAGGGCGCTCGGCGCGGCGCGCTGGCAGGCGCTGCATCGCACGGTCTATGCCATCGTCCTGCTCGGTCTGCTGCACTTCTTCTGGATGCGGGCCGGCAAGAACGACTTCGGCGAGGTCGCCGCCTACGGCGCCTATGTGGCGCTGCTGCTGGGGTGGCGCGCCCGGCAGGCGTGGCGCGGGCGGCGCGGCCGCGGCCGCGCCCCGCTCACTTCATGAGGCTCGGCAGCCAGAGCGCCAGCGGCTGGAACTCGAGCACCACGATCAGCGCCAGGCACAGCGCGACCACGAACAGCCACACGCCGCGGAAGATCTCGCGCAGCGAGACACCGCGCAGCAGCGCGTTCAGCACGAACAGGTTCATGCCCACCGGCGGGCTGATGAGGCCGATCTGCACCACGAGCACGATGAGCACGCCGAACCACACGGGGTCGAAGCCGAGGCCGGTGACGATGGGGAAGAAGACCGGAATGGTCAAGAGCACCATCGAAAGCTCTTCCATGATGGTGCCCAGCAGCACGTAGATGAGCATCATGGCGCCCACCACCATCAGCGGCGACAGGCCCAGGTGCAGGATCCACTCCTTCAGGTCGTTGGGCATGGTGGTGAAGTTGACGAAGCTCGAGAACAGCGTCGCCGCGATCAGGATGGTGAAGAGCATCGCCGTCGTGCGCGAGCTCTCGACCAGCACCTCGTAGAGCACCTTCCAGCTCAGCGCCCGCCGAGCCAACGCAAAGAAGAACGCACCCGAGGCGCCAATGCCCGCCCCCTCGGTGGCGGTGAACACGCCGCCGTAGATGCCGCCCAGAACCACCACCACGAGCAGCACCACGCCCCAGATGTCGCGCAGCGCCGTGAGGCGCTCGCCCCAGGTCGCCCGCTCGCCGGCAGGGCCGGCGGCCGGGTCGCGCCAGGTGATCCAGGCCACGCAGGCCATCAGGAAGCCGGCGCACATCAGCCCCGGGATGACGCCGGCGGCGAACAGCTTGCCGATGTTCGTCTCGGTGACGATGCCGTAGATGATGAGGATGGTCGACGGCGGGATCATGATCCCCAGCGTGCCGCCGGCGGCGATGACGCCCGTGCTCAGGTAGTCGGCGTAGCCCAGCCGCTTCATCTGCGGATAGGCCACCTTGCTCATCGTCGCCGCCGTCGCGATGCTGCTGCCGCAGATGGCACCGAACCCGGCGCAGGCGATGACCGTGGCATGTGCGAGCCCGCCGCGCACATGGCCGATGAACGTGTAGGCGGCCCGGAACAGCTCCTGCGCCAGCCCGGCACGCGCCACGAAGTTGCCCATCAGGATGAACAACGGCACCACACTCAGCGTGTAGGCGAAGCCGGTGTCGTACACCACCTGCGCCGCATTGGCCATGGTCGGGGCCCAGCCGCGCAGCAGGCCGAGGCCGACGAAGCCCACCGCGCCCATCGCGAAGGCCAGCGGCACGCGCATCAGAGCCAGGGCAAAGACGGCGGCAAAGCCGATCAGCGCCTCGCTCACCGGCGCTCCAGGTCGGTCATCGTGGCGGGCCCTGCTCCGGCGGCGGCATCAGGGTGTCGCCCACGCCGACATGGTGGTGCGCGACCGGCACCCACGCCAGCAGCAGGTGCGCGAACGCCGCCATGCCGATGAGCAGGCTCATCAAATGAACGAAGACGCCCAGCGGCAGCCGCAGTTGCGCCGTCACGTCGCCGTACTCGGTCATCTGCGAGCCCTTGGTCCACATCAGCCAAGCCAGCGCCGCCAGCGCCGCCGCGCACAGCAACTCGATGAAGGCCTGCTGTGCCCGCTTGAACCCGCTCGGCAGCCAAGCGTCGAAGGAGTCGAAGACCACGTGCTCGCCGGCCAGCGCCACCAGTGGCAGGCTGGTGAAGATCACCACCACCATCAGCAGTTCGGTGAGCTCGAGCGAGCCGGGTACCGACGTGGACAGCACCTTTCGCCCGGCCACGTCGACGAGCGTGAGCATCATGATGCCGAACAGCGCTAAGGCGGCCAGCAGGCCGCACAGCGTGCGCAGTGCCCGCCGCATGGGTCAGGCCGCCCGGCAGAGGGTCACTGCTGCAGCTTCTTGATCTCGGCGCGGTAGTCGTTGAGCATCTTGCGCGCGTTGGGCAGGCCCTTGGCCTCGGCCGCCTTCACCCAGGCTTCGATCACCGGCCCCGTCTTCTCGCCCACGGCCTTGACGAAGGCGGCGTCCGCCTGGGTGAACTGCACGCCGGCGGCCTGCATGAAGGCCAGGCCGCGGCGGTCGACGTTGTCCCAGCCGCGGCCGATCATGCGTGCGGCGTACTCGCCCGACATCGCGTCGATCTCCTTCTTCACGTCGGCCGGCAGGCTGTCGTACTTGGCCTGGTTCATCATGAACACGAAGCTCGTGTTGTACAGCCCACCCGGGAAGCGGGTCGCGTACTTGATGACCTTGTCGATCTTGAAGCCCTCCACGCTCTCGGCGGGGAAGAGGGTGCCGTCCATCACACCCGTGGACAGCAGTTCATAGCTTTCGGGCGCGGGCTTGAGCGTGACGTTCATGCCAAGCGACTTGGTGATGTCGTTGATCATGCCGCCGCCGATGCGCCACTTCAGGCCGGCGAGGTCGTCCATCTTGGTGATGGGCCGCTTCGTGTTGAGCACGATGCCAGGGCCGTGCGTGAACACCGCGAGCACCTTCACGCCCTTGTGCTCCTCGGCGAACTGCGGATGCTTCTGGTACATGCGCTGGAAGGCGACCGAGGTGACTTCGGCCGAGTCACCCAGGAACGGCACCTCGACCATCTGCGTGAACGTGAAGCGGCCAGGCGTGTAGCCGTGCACCGTGAAGGACACGTCGACGAGGCCGTTGCGCACGGCGTCGAAGGTGGCCGGCGGCGCCGCCACCGCACGAGGCAGCGCGTTGCACTTGATCTGGCCCTTCGTGCGCTTGCCGAGCTCCTCGCACCAGGCCTTCTGGGTCTCGGTCAGCGTGTGGGCGGGTGGGACCCAGGAAGACAGGGTCAGCGTGGTCTGCGCTGAAGCCGCGACGGGAAGCAGCGAGAACAGCGCACCGGCAGCGAGCGTGGCGAACGTGCTGCGAGCGACGAATCGGGAGGTCGAGGCCATCGAAGGGCTCCTTCGGGGAGGGGGCGGGCGGGAAACTCGGCACTGCGGGAACGCACCCCAAGAGGGCGTCCCGGCCGAAGTGGGCGCGATTCTGCCCGAAGCATTCCGCGCGACCATTGCAGAAAACGAGGACCGGCCGATCTGCCCGCCGCAGCGCGTGTCGCCCCAACGACAGTCCACCGCCGCCGTTGGCCCGCGTGAACCCTGCACGGGCCCGTCCCGCGTCCACGGGGACCGCATGCCGACGCTGCCCGCCTAGGATTCCAGCCATCGAAGCACCGCCCAGGCGCCCCATGATTGCCCATCTGCTCCCCTCCGAACCGGCCCGAGACCGACTGCGCCGCGCGTGCGCCAGCCTGGACCTCGCCGAACTGACGGGCAGTCCTTTTGCGATGAGCCACGCGCTGGCCGAGGTCGGGCGCTGCCACCGGGAGTTGAATGCCGAGGCGAGCGCCGAGGCGCACTTCGAGTCAGCCGTGCGGTGGGCCCGCTTCATCGGCAGCACCGACCACCTGGCGGACCTGCTTTGCGAACTGGCCGATGCCGCCGTGCGTGTGGCCCTCGCGCAGGACCTGCTGGCCATGATGCCGCCGGAGCCCCACCCACAGGGCGAGCCGGACGGGCGGCCCATGGGCGGTCACGCCGCTCGCGAGCGGGCGCGCGACCATGCCTTCGAGGTGAGCCAGTTGGTCGGACGCGTCTCTGACGCCGCCTGCGAAGCACGCCTGCTGCTGCGCATCAGCGACGTGCTCGAGCGCTGCGGCGACCATGCCGATGCACGGCAGATGCAGTTGCGCGCGCTCGACCTGATCGGTGGCGTCGCGCCGCGCGATCCGGCCCAGATGTCGGGCCTGGGACGGCTGGCAGACTGCTAGTCCCTCGGCCCCCAAAAAGCGAGGGCAAGGGCCGCCGCGCGCTTGAGCGGCGGCGTGCCCCGGTAGACGCCTCAGACCGCGTCGCGCGTCGCGGATGCCGCCGGCGCCTCGAGGGCGGCAGGCACCGTCACCTGTGCCAGCGGATGGCTGGCAATCGCCCGTTGCGTGGCGACGAACTGGCCCAGCGACTGACCACCGCTCTGCCCACCCAGGCCCTCGATGACCGTGGTGACGATGCCGAGGCCGATCACGGCGCCCAAGAGGCCGCTGGCGATGCGAGCGGCGGGGCGGATGGGCTGGTAGCGGCGGACTGGGCTCATGGTGCTCTCCGGACTGCAGGACTCGGGTGCTGCGCCTTGCCTCACCCATGACCTGCATTGCACCGCGCCCGGCGGCCGCGGCGAAGTACACCGAGGTATCAGGCGCTCCGGTCCGCAGGCTGCGGCGACCGCGCGAGCACGCCGGCCAGCGCCGCGCCGGTGTGCGTGCCTGCGGCCACCACCGCTTCCGGAGCGCCCTCGGCCACCACGCCGCCGCCAGCCACGCCACCCTCGGGGCCGAGGTCGATGACCCAGTCGGCCTCGGCGACGACATCGAGGTCATGTTCGATGACGACGACGCTGTGCCCGCCATCGACGAGCCGGTGCAGCACACGCGCGAGCTTCTCGACATCGGCCATGTGCAGGCCGACTGTCGGCTCGTCGAGCACGTAGAGCGTGCGCGGCGCGCGGTTGCCGCGCCGAGTGACGTCGTCGCGGACCTTCGCGAGCTCGGTCACGAGCTTGATGCGCTGCGCCTCGCCGCCCGAAAGGGTCGGCGATGGCTGCCCCAGCGTGAGGTAGCCGAGCCCCACGTCCTTCAGCAACTGCAGCGGATGGCTCACCGCCGGCATGCTGGCGAAGAAGGCGACCGCCTCGTCCACTTCCATCTGCAGCACGTCGCCGATGCTCTTGCCGCGCCAGCTGACGGCCAGGGTCTCGGGGTTGAAGCGCGCGCCGTGGCAGCGGTCGCAAGGCACCTTCACGACGGGCAGGAAGCTCATGGCAAGGGTCTTCATGCCCTTGCCTTCGCAGCCCGGGCAGCGGCCTTCGCCGGTGTTGAACGAGAAGCGCGCTGGGCCGTAACCGCGCGCCCGCGCCTCCAGGGTCTCGGCGAAGAGCTTGCGGATCGTGTCCCAGAAGCCGATGTAGGTGGCCGGGCACGAGCGCGGCGTCTTGCCGATGGGCGTCTGGTCGACCTCGAGTACGCGATCGAGCTGCTCGTAGCCCTCGAGCCCGCGGCAACCGGCCCAGGCACCGTTCGCCTTGCGTCCGGCCGTCAGCGCCGCCTGCACATTGGCCAGCAGCACGTCGCGCGCCAGCGTGCTCTTGCCCGAGCCACTGACGCCCGTCACCGCCACCAGCCGCGCCAGTGGCACGCGAACGTCGATGCCGCGCAGGTTGTGCAGCGAGGCCCCTCGCAGCCAGATCGCCGGCGCATCCGCGGCCACGGGCCGCCGCGCCTGCAGCGGGTGCAACGGCGGCCGCGCCAACAGCCGGCCGGTCACGGACTCCGGTTCGCGCGACAGATCGGCAGCCGAACCCTGCGCCACCAGGCGGCCGCCGCGCTTGCCGGCACCGGGGCCGATGTCGATCAGGTGCTCGGCGCGGCGGATGGTGTCCTCGTCGTGCTCCACCACCACCAGCGTGTTGCCCGCGGCGCCCAGCTTGGCCAGTGCATCGAGGAGGATGCCGTTGTCGCGCGGATGCAGGCCAATGGTCGGCTCGTCCAGCACGTAGCACACTCCCTGCAGGTTGCTGCCCAGCTGCGCGGCCAGGCGGATGCGCTGCGCCTCGCCGCCGGAGAGCGTCGGCGCGGCGCGGTCCAGCGTCAGGTAGCCCAAGCCCACCTCCTCGAGGAAGGTCAGCCGGCTTCGGATCTCGCTGACGACATCGCGCGCGATCTCGCCTTCCCGTCCGGACATGCGTCCTTCGATCTGCAGCGCCTCGACCCAGTCGCGCACGTCGCGCACCGACAGCCGCGCCACGGCATCGATGGCGCGTCCGTCGAAGGTCACGGCGCGCGCCGTGGCATTCAGGCGCGCGCCCGCGCACTCGGGGCACGGTTCGTCGACGAGGCCCTCGACCTCGGCCTCCTCGCTCGGGAAGCTCTGCTCTCGGCCCTTGTCGTCGTCGCGCACGGAGTCGTCCAGCGCCTTGCGTTGCTCGCGCGTGAGCTTGAGCCCCGTGCCCACGCAGCCCGGGCACCAGCCGTGCTTGCTGTTGTAGGAGAACAGGCGCGGGTCGAGCTCGCCGTAGCTCGTGCCGCAGGTCGGGCAGGCGCGCTTGGTGGAGAAGACCTTGATGGTGCCGATCTCCTCGCCCGTCTGCCCGTCTTCCAGCTCGGCGGCCAGGCCGTCGAGCGGGTGCAGCAGGTGCAGCACGCCCTTGCCCAGATCCAGCGCCTTGGAGAGCATCGTGCGAAGTTCGCCTTCGTGCTCGGGCGAGACGACGATGTCCCCCACCGGCAGCTCGATCGTGTGCTCCTTGAAGCGGTCGATGCGCGGGAACGGGCTCACCGGCAGGAACTGGCCGTCGACGCGCAGGTGCGTCTGGCCGCGCGCCTTGGCCCACTTGGCGAGGTCGGTGTAGACGCCCTTGCGGTTGATGACGAGCGGCGCCAG
>JAEUPE010000239.1 GCA_016790435.1 Rubrivivax sp.
CCTTGCCACGCCCGCCTCGTACAGCGTGACCGCGGGCGCCACGGTGTCGATCACGCTCAACTGGTACCGCGTGCGCATGGCTGCCGACTACCTGCAGTTCATGCACCTGGTGAACGCGGCGGGCACCGCGTGGTCGGTCGACGACCACTGGACGACTTCGTCGGCGTGGACGACGGCACCCTTCAGCCAGACGCGCACGATCACGGTGCCTGCCACGATGCCGGTGGGTACCTACGACATTCGGGTCGGACTGTCCGGTGGCAACCCGTGGAGCGACCTGGCGCTGGTGGCCGGAGCGGGCGTGACCGACCCGGATGGCAGCCATCGGTACAAGGTTGGCACGCTGACGGTGACCAACGGCGCCGTGGCGCCGCAGATCACGACGACGGCGGTGACGACGGCGTCTGTGGGCACCGCTTACAGCTACGACGTCAACGCCACGGACCCCAACGGCGACACGTTGACCTACTCGCTGACGCAGGCGCCGGCAGGCATGACGATCAACGCCAGCACGGGCCTGATCGCCTGGACGCCGACCTCTGCACAGGCGGGCAGCCAGGCTGTGACGGTGCGGGTCAGCGACCCGGGTGGGCTCTTCGCCACACAGGCCTTCGCCGTCAGCGTCGCCTCGCCCAACGTGGCGCCGCAAGTCACTTCTACCGCGGTGACCACGGCGACGGTGGGTGCGGCCTACAGCTACGACGTCAACGCCTCCGATGCCAACGGCGACACCCTGGCCTATTCGCTGACGCAGGCGCCGGCAGGCATGACGATCAATGCCGCCAACGGCCTCATCGCCTGGACGCCGACGGCAGCGCAGGTGGGTAGCCAGGCGGTCACGGTGCGTGTCGCCGATCCGGGCGGTCTCTTCGTGACTCAAGCCTTCGCGGTCACGGTGACGGCAGCCAATGTGGCGCCGCAGATCACGACGACGGCAGTGACGACGGCGAGCGTCGGCGCGGCGTACAGCTACGACGTGAACGCCACCGACGCCAACGGCGGCACGCTGACGTACTCGCTGACGCAGGCACCGACGGGCATGACGATCAACGCCAGCACGGGCCTGATCGTCTGGACGCCGACCTCGGCCCAGGCGGGCAGCCAGGCCGTGACCGTGCGCGTCACCGACCCCGGCGGGCTGTTCGCCACGCAGGCCTACACGATCACCGTCTCCGCGGCCAACGTGGCGCCGCAGATCACGACGACGGCAGTGACGACGGCCAGCGTCGGCGTGGCCTACAGCTACGACGTGAACGCCACCGATGCCAACGGGGGCACGCTGACCTATTCGCTGACGCAAGCGCCGACGGGCATGACGATCAACGCCAGCACGGGCCTGATCGCCTGGACGCCGACCTCGGCCCAAGCGGGCAGCCAGGCCGTGACGGTGCGTGTCACCGACCCCGGCGGGCTCTTCGCCACGCAGGCCTACACGATCACCGTCACGGCGGCCAACGTGGCGCCGCAGATCACGACGACGGCAGTGACGACGGCCGCGGTGGGCGTGGCGTACAGCTACGACGTGAACGCCACCGACGCAAACGGCGGTACCTTGACGTACTCGCTGACGCAGGCGCCGACTGGCATGACGATCAATGCGTCGTCGGGCCTGATCGCGTGGACGCCGACCTCGGCGCAGGCGGGCAGCCAAGCCGTGACCGTGCGCGTCACCGACCCCGGCGGGCTCTTCGCCACGCAGGCCTACACGATCACCGTCACGGCGGCCAACGTGGCGCCGCAGATCACGACGACCGCGGTGACGACGGCCAGCGTCGGCGTGGCGTACAGCTACGACGTCAATGCCACCGACGCCAACGGCGGCACGCTGACGTACTCGCTGACGCAAGCGCCGACGGGCATGACGATCAACGCCAGCACGGGCCTGATCGCCTGGACACCGACCTCGGCCCAGGCTGGCAGTCAAGCCGTGACGGTGCGCGTCACCGACCCCGGCGGGCTGTTCGCCACGCAGGCCTACACGATCACCGTCACGGCGGCCAACGTGGCGCCGCAGATCACGACGACGGCGGTGACGACGGCCAGCGTCGGCGTGGCGTACAGCTACGACGTCAATGCCACCGACGCCAACGGCGGCACGCTGACGTACTCGCTGACGCAAGCGCCGACGGGCATGACGATCAATGCCAGCACGGGCCTGATCGCCTGGACGCCCACCGCCGCGCAGGCGGGCAGCCAGGCCGTGACGGTGCGCGTCACCGATCCGGGCGGGCTCTTCGCCGCCCAGTCGTTCACCGTCTCGGTGAGCGGCGCCGCGCCTTCGACGACACGAGTCGACCTGGCCACCCCGAGCGCCTACACGGCATCGGCCGGAGGCACGGTGTCGATCACGTTCCGCTGGTACCGCGTGCGAATGGCAGCCGACTACCTGCAGTTCGTGCATCTGGTGGACGCCAGTGGCGCCACCTGGTCCGTGGACGACCGCTGGACCACCGCGTCCAGTTGGACCGCCGGGCCATTCAGCGAGACGCGGGCGATCTCGCTGCCCGCGGACCTGCCGCCGGGCACGTACGACATCCGTGTCGGCCTCTCCGGGGGCAACCCGTGGACGGACCTGGCCCTCGTCCAGGGGACCGGCGTGACCGACCCCGACAATAGCCATCGCTACAAGGTGGGAACGCTGACCGTGCAGTAGCGATGCGGCGGTCGCACGTCCGGGGGGATGGGTTGTCGGGCAACGAGAGTCAGCACGTGCGGCGGAGGGGGCCGCCATGAGTCGGGGCCGCTTCGTCGCGGCGGCCGTGGCGGTGGCTGTTGCCGTGGGCGTGGCCGCCCTGTGGCGGTCGCCCTCGGTGCCATCAACGGCTGTGCCACCGGCCGTCGAGCGCATCGAAGGTCGCGTCGTGGTGGCCGCCGGCGCGGGCGCCGTGCCCGAGGGCGCGATGGTGGTTGTCTACGCCTATTCGATCGAGGGCTCGCAGGCACCGCTGGCCATCCTTCGCCAGCCCGCGGCGGCATTGCCACTCGACTTCAGGCTCGATGACAGCCTCGCGCCGAGCGCCGAGCATCGGCTCTCCGGCGCGCGGCAGGTGGTGATCGGCGCCCGCCTCGGCACGGGCGTCGACGCGCTCTCCCAGGTGGGCGACTGGCTGGCCGCGTCGCAGAAGGTGGTGCCGGGCACGCAAGGCGTGCAACTGGTGCTGCAGCCACCGCCCAAGTGAATTCGCGCAATGACCGGGCCGTTGTGCAGCCCGGCCGTGCTGTCTGGCCCCGGCAAGGACGAACGTGCTGGCGGTGTGGCTGAGCGCCCGCAGTGCGCTCGATGCCCCTCAAGCCGGCCAGTTGCCCGCGTCGAGCGTGACGAGCGGGCTGGAGGCCGGGTCGCGCACCACGCCCACCGGGTCGCCGCCATCGGCCACCACCTGCAGCTGTTCGCGTAGCACCTTGCGCAGCAGCGCGATGCCGCGGTCGCTGGTGCGCAGGTGCTCGGCCTCGTGCGACGCGATGGCGCCCTGGCTCACCTGCGCCTCGTAGTCGCCGGGAAAGCGGCGATGCTCTTCCTCGCTCAGGTCCCACCAGAACTTGCCGCTGAACTTGCTGCGCTGGCGGCCCAGCTCGCCGTGCTCGGTGACGCGACCGGCGACGTAGATGCGGAAGTGCGTGTCGTCCATCGGCAACACCCAGCCGATGGCCTCGCAGCGGCCGGGCTTCGAAAGGCGCGGGCTCGGCACCACGCGCAGCGTCGGCAGCACGGCTTCGGTGATGCGGTGCAGTTGCTTGCCGGGTTCCAGCTCGCGCCAGCTCTCCACGCGCACGCCGCGGCCGCTGCTGGACCACGCCACCTTGGGCATCTGCGCCATCTGCGGCACGAATTGCGTGCCCGAGAAGGTGCCGTGCAGGATGGGCACGTGGAAGGAGTCGACCACGTTCTCCCAGTGCTGCAGCCAGTTGCACGGAATGACCTGCGGGCCGCCACCGCCGATGCTGCTGTCGTCGGCCTCGATCCATTCGCCGGGGTCGAGATCCTCGAGGATGTCGTAGCGCGGCAGCAGCGGCTTGCGTTCGGGCGGGCCGAGGTAGGCGAAGACGAGGCCGTAGCGTTCTTCCACCGGGTACCAGGGCTGCCGCACGTTGTGCCGCAGCGCTGCGCCGCAATCGGGCTCGCAGGGTTGTTCGAGGCAGTGTCCCTGCACGTCGAACAGCCAGCCGTGGTAGCAGCAGCGGATGCCCTGCGCCTCGGTGCGGCCGTAGTACAGCGAGGCGCCTCGGTGCACGCAGCGCGGGTGCACGAGCCCGGCGCGGCCCTGGCCGTCGCGGAAGAGGATGAGCTCCTCGCCGAGCACCTGCACTTTCCTCGGCTCGCTGCCCGCGTCGGCCGTGAGGCCGATGGGGTGCCAGTAGCGGCGCATCAGCTCGCCCATCGGCGTGCCTGCCCCCACCTCGGTGAGGCGGGGGTCGTGGCGCGCGGGCTTCAAGCCGTAGGCCGTTCCTTCGTCGAGCGGCGTGTCGTGGGGAGTCGCTGCGGTGCTTGCGGTCACGGGGACATCTCCATGAAGGGTCGCGCCCTCACTGCAACTTCACTGCGCCTTCGCCCCAGAAGCCCGGATCAGTGCCTCCCAGCGCGGCGCCTGCGCCTTGAACGCGGCGTCGAACTCCGCCGGCGTGCTGCCCAGCGGCGTCTGCCCCTGGTCGGCCATGCGCGCGCTGACGTCGGGCAGCCGGATCACCGCGGCTAACTCGCGCTGCAACCGCTCGACGATGGCGGCCGGCGTGCCCGCTGGCGCATAGGCGGCCACCCACACCGCCAGCTCGAAGCCCTTGAACCCCTGCTCGCCGAAGGTGGGCACTTCCGGCATCGCCGCGGAGCGCGAAGGCCCGGCCATCGCGATGGCCTTCAGCTTGCCCGCCGCCACCTGCGGCTTCGCGCCGACCGGGCTGGCGAACGTGATGTCCAGCGTGCCGCCGATGACGTCGGTGATGGCCGGCACTTCGCCCTTGTACGGCACGTGGTTCAGGTCGACACCGTGATCCTTCTTCAGGATCTCGCCGTAGACATGTGCCGAACTGCCGATGCCCCACGTGCCGTAGCTGACGGGCCGCTTCTGCGCCGCCGCCCAGGCCACCAGCCCCTTCAGGTCGCTGAAGGGCGCACTGGCCGGCGCCGTGAGCAGCACGCTGCCCAGCGAGAGCATCGTGATCGGCGTGAAGTCCTTGACCGGGTCGAAGGGCATCTTGTCGAACAGCACGCGGTTGTTCACGTGCGTCGACATCGTCGTGATCATGAACGTGTGGCCATCGGGCGCGGCCCTGGCCACGGCGTTGGCGCCGGTGATCGTGTTTGCGCCGGGCAGCGCCTCCACCACCACGGGCTGCCCCAGCCGCGGCGCCAGCTTCTCGGCGATGACGCGGTTCAGCACGTCGATGGCGCCACCAGGGTTGAAAGGCGAGACGAGGCGCACGGGGCGCGTCGGCCAGTCGGTGGGTGTCGGCGCTGCCGTCTGTGCGGCTACCGGCGCGAGACTGGCCGCCAGCAACAGGGCCAAAGCCAGCGCAGCGGGCCAGCGCGGCGCGCTGGTCATACCGCCCGCTCCATCCTGTGGCTCGCGCGCCAGCGTGCAGCCGCGCCTGAGAGTCATTCTTCGAGTCAATGTCCGATTCATGGGCTGAAGTCTCGCGACCCCGGGCCCGCCGCGCATCGGTAGAAGCTACATCTTCGGCGTCGGCCGCGAGCCGCCGTTGACGCCCCAGGGCACGCCGTGCTTGTCGGTGACCATGCCGAAGAAGTCGGCCCAGAAGGTCTCGCCGGGTGGCATCGTCACCGTGCCGCCGTCGGCAAGCGCGTCGAAGACCCGCCGGCCTTCAGCGGCCGTCGCGTAGCTCAAGGTCAGCATCACGCCGGTGACGCCCTTGTAGTCCATGCCCGGCGGCATGTCGCCGGCCATCAGCTCGAACTCGGGGTGCACGAGGTAGGCGTGCATGATCTTTCCGGCATGGCTGGCGGGAGGGCGATCGTCGCCGGGGGCGTCGCCATAGGTGATGAGTGCCTCCAGCTTGGCGCCGAGGACACGTGCGTAGAACTTCATCGCCGCGGCGCAGTCGCCGTCGAACGAAAGGTAGGCATTGAGCTTGGGCATGGGGGCTTCCTTTGCGGTGTGACTGGCGTGCCGCCATCGCAGCCCGCCTGTACCCACGACGATCGGGGGGCGGCGTTCTCGACACCCTGGTCGGGGAGCGTGTCGATCAGCCGGACCGGCCGATCCCCGTGGCCAGGGCGATGCGCGGCCGGGGCTCCTTCAACGCCCGGGCGACTGTCTGCCCGGCTACAGGTCGCGCGCTTGCGGTGCCAGCACGCCGAGCAGGTGGGCGAAGTACTCGGGCACGCACTCGAGGTGCCCGGCGGGCGCCATGCGGCAGTCGACGAGGCTCACGTCGGGCGCGGCACGGCCCCGCATGGCCTGCAGCGTGCTCGCGCTGCTGACATAGGGCACGGTACGGTCTTCGCGGCCGTGGAACAGGCGCAAGGGCAGGTTCGGCTTCCAGTCGTGCACGTTGCTCTGGCGCTCGATGCGGTCGCGGTCGTCGTCGAGATAGGCGTCGATGAAGCGGGTGTCGAAAGTGACGTCGGCATCGCCCGGCAGCAGCTTGCGCACGAGGGCGCGCCGCACCTCGGCGCGCACGCCGCTGCCCAGGTGGCGCAGGAAGCCCGGGTCGATGAGCGCGGCGAGCAGCGGGTTGTCGTCTCGGATCTGCTCGAGCAGCGCATCGAGCGTGGCCGCAAGGTGATAGGGGCCCGCACCCGGCAAGACGGTCGTGAGTTCCGCGCGCAGCGGCGCCAGCGCCGCCTCAGTGTCCGCCTGAGTGCCCGCCTCAGTGCCCGCCTCAGTTCCCGCCTCGAGCGCACGATGCGCCGCCATCGTCGTGTAGCCACCTTCGGAGTAGCCGGCGAGGAAGAGCTGGCCGTTGCCCGCGACCCCCTCGCGCAGGCGCCAGTTGCGCGCCGCCACGAGCAGGTCCAGCACCGCCGCGGCGCCTGGCGCCGAGAGCAGGTAGGGATGCGGCGCGCCGCGGCTGACGCCATAGCCCAAGTAGTCAGCGGCGACGACGAAGTAGCCAGCGGCGGCGAGAAGGATCGGCGGCTCGCCCGGGCGCGTTGCATTGCTCGGCGCTTCCGCGTCCTTGAAGATCGTGCCGTGCTGGTAGCTCAACACGGGGCTGCGCGCGGCAGGCGGCTTCACCGGCACCGCCATCAGGCCCGAGGCGGGCAACTCGCGGCCGTCGGCATCGATCGTGACGTAGGTGATGCGCCAGGCCACCACGTCGTAGGTCGCCTGAATCGGCGGCGCCTGCGCGCCGAGCGCCACGAGTGCCGCGCGGATCTCGCTGGCGCTGATGCGGCGCAGCGGCTCGACACCGAGCGTGCGGCCGCGACCGGCGGGCTCTTCGACGACGACGCGTGGCGCCGGCGCCGGTGGATCTGGTGTCGGGGTCGGGCCCGACCCAGACCCCGACCCCGGCGGAGCGGACACCGTCTCGCCCCCGTTTCCCGCGCCGTCAGGATCGCCACCGCCACCGCAGCCGGCAAGCCAGGCCGAGAGCAGCAGTGCGCCGCACCGCCAGGCCCATCCGTGCCCGGGGCCGAGCCGCAGCCTGGATCGCAGCCCTGATCGCGACCCCGATCGCGACCCCGATCGCGACCCTGATCGCGACCCTGATCGCAGCCCCAGCCCCGCCCACACTGGTCGCCTCGCGTCGAGCGGACGGGCAGGCATGGGTCCTCCGCGGCTAGCGCACCACCACCGGCGAAGCCGTCGCCGTCGGTTCCGGCCCGCCGAGCGACAGCACGGTGTCGCGGATCAGGTGGCCGGAGATGCTGAAGCGCGGCGGGATCTTGGGCAGCGCGTCGAGTGGGTACCAGCGCGCATCCTCGATCTCGCCGGCCTGCGGCACGATGTCGCCCTCGACCCACTTCGCCGTGTAGGCCACCATCAGGCTGTGCGGGAACGGCCAGCTCTGGCTGCCGTAGTAGCGCAGCTCGGTCACGCGCACGCCCACCTCCTCGGCCACCTCGCGGTGCACGCATTCCTCGAGCGACTCGCCGGCCTCCACGAAGCCGGCGAGCGCGCTGTAGACCCCGGGCGCGTAGTGCGGCGAGCGGGCGAGCAGCAACTCGCCTGAACCTTCGCGTTCTCGCCACACCAGCACCATCATCGCCGGCGTCACGCGCGGGTAAGCCGTGTGCCCGCAGGCCGGGCAGCGTCGCGCGCGCTCGTGCCCCTGCAGCTCGGTGGGCGTGCCGCACACGCCGCAATGGCGGTGCGCGCGGTCCCACTCGAGCACCTGCGCGGCGCGGCCGGCCACGCCCATGAGCGGCTCGCCGAACTGCATCATCGCGGCGCGCAGCGGCAGGCGCCGCCAACCCGTGGGCGCCTCGCGCAGTGCCAGCGCCCAGCAGTCCACGCCCTCGATGCGGCCGAGGAAGTGGCGGCGCTCGGCCAGGGGCTCGAACAAGTCCAGCGCATGCGGCGCCAGCCCCACGGCTTCATCCTGCGGCAGCAGGAGCTGGCCTTCGACGAAGGCGAAGCACCAGGCCGAGGTGGTGCCCTGTCCGGAGGGAGAGACTGCAGGCTCGAAACGCATGGCACCATTGTGCCGGCCACCAGGAGCCTCGCATGGAACGCCGCACTTTCGTCTTCGCCCTCACCGCCACCGCCACGGTGGTGGCCGCCCCGCCAGCGCACGCCTTGTCCGAGGGCGATGCCGCCTCCGGCATCCGCGCGGCGCTGGAGCGCGGCGCCGTGGCCGCCGTGGGGCTGCTCGGGCGCGAGAACGGCTTCTTCGGCAACGAGCGCGTGCGCATCCCGCTGCCGGACTTCCTGGAGGACGCGGCCAAGCTGCTGAAGGCCACCGGCCAGCGCAAGCGCGTCGACGAGCTCGTGATGTCGATGAACCGTGCTGCCGAGCGCGCCGTGCCGCTGGCCAAGGGCCTGCTCGTCGACTCGGCGCGCAAGATCAGCGTCGAGGATGCCGTGCGCATCGTGCGCGGCAGCGCCACCTCGGTGACGGAGTACTTCGCCGAGAAGACGCGCGACCCGCTCGGCGTGAAGTTCCTGCCCATCGTCACCGAGGCGACGCAGAAGGTGTCGCTGGCGGCGCGCTACAACTCCTTCGCCAGCAAGGCCGCGAACCTCGGGCTCATGAAGAAGGAAGACGCGAACCTGCAGCAGTACATCACCGGCAAGGCGCTCGACGGGCTCTTCCTGATGATCGGCGAGGAGGAAAAGAAGATCCGCGCCGACCCCGTGCGCACGGGCAGCCGCATCCTGCAGGCGGTGTTCGGGAAGTAGGGCGCGTCCCGGCGCGCCCCGCGGCGGGCGACGGGCCCGTGCCCCGACGCGCCGCCATGCCTTGCCGAGACCGGCAGGGTCTCTCGTCGGCGCTGCGGGCACGACGGGCCTGATTCGCCCCCCCATTCGTCGTTCAGGCGTTCACGCGGCCGTGGGAGGGTCCGTGCTCGCCCCCGACGAAGCGTGGACCACGCGGGTTTCCTCGGGTTTCCCAATGCCCATTCATGCGCCCCAGAATGTCAACAAAGTTGTTGACGCTTATGGCGGCAGATGCGCCGCCGCTGGTCCGTCGCCCGCTGCGCCCCACCCCATCCTCTTGCCTGCCTGCCTGCGTGCCCGCCCGCACCTCTCCGAGCACCCCCCGGCGCGCGGCCGTGAAGCCCACGCGCGCCGCTGGCCCGTCCGGCGCGTCGAGTGCCTCCACGTCGCCGACGCGGATGGCGCGGGCAGCCACAACCGCCAAGGCCGATCTCGCAACGGTGCTGCGCGAGCGCATCGCCGCGCACGACCTCCCGCCGGGCTCCAAGCTCGCCGAGACCGACCTGGCGCACGAATTCGGCGTGCCGCGCACGCGCGTGCGCGAGGCCCTGGCCGTGCTCGCGCAACGGGGCCTCGTCGAGCGCATCCCCAACCGCGGTGCGGTGGTCATGCGCCTGGAGTGGTCGCAAGTGGCGCACCTGTACGACGTGCGCGAGGTGCTCGAGGGGTTGTGCGCTCGGCTGGCCACCGTCAACGGCCCCCCTGCGCGCTGGAAGAAGGCACTGGCCCACTTCAAGGGGCCGATGGTGCGCCACGTCGCCACCGGCGACCTCGACCGCTACATCGCCGACTACGAGGCCTTCCGGCGCGAGATGATCGAGGTGGCCGCCAACCCCGTGCTCGTGCAGATGCTCGACAGCATCCTCGAGCGCACGCAGATGTTGATCCGCCGCATCATCATCCTGCCCGGCCGCGCCGAGCAGGGCCTGGCCTCGCACACCGCCGTGCTCGAGGCCATGTGCGCCGGCGATGCCGAACGCGCCGAGGCCCTGCGTCGCGAAACCATGCGCAGCGCCAAGGCAGTGCTGGCGCGCTACCAGAAGTACCTGCTGTGAGCGCGGCCGAGCCCACTCCTCGCGGCACCTCGCCGGCGGCCGGACCAGGCGCGGCGCCGGGTGCTCGGCCGGGCGCCCAGCCCGGTGCCGGGCCTGCGCCGGCGCTTGAAGGTCCGCTGGCCGGCATCCGCGTGCTGGAGATGGGCTCCACCGTCGCCGGCCCGTTCTGCGGCCGCCTGCTCGCCGACTTCGGCGCCGAGGTCGTGAAGGTCGAGGCACCCGAAGGCGACCCGGTGCGCACGATGGGCAAGCGCTTCCACGGCCGCTCGCTCTACGCAGCGAGCATCTTCCGCAACAAGGCGCTCGTCTCGCTCGACCTGCGCCAGCCGCGCGGGCGCGAGCTCGCCGCCGAACTGGCCGTAGGCAGCGACGTGCTCGTCGAGAACTTCCGCCCCGGGGCACTCGAGAGCTGGGGCCTCGGCCCCGAGGTGCTCCAGCTGCGCAACCCGGGCCTGGTGATGGTGCGCATCAGCGGCTTCGGGCAGGACGGCCCGTACAGCCAGCGCGCCGGCTACGGTGTCATCAGCGAGGCGATGAGCGGCCTGCGCCACCTCACCGGCGACCCCGACCGACCGCCAGCGCGCGTGGCGGTGTCGATGACCGACTACATCACCGGCCTGTACGCCGCCTTCGGCGCGACGATGGCGCTCTTCGCGCGCCAGCGCACCGGGCGCGGGCAGGTGATCGATGCCGCCCTCTACGAGAGCGCCTTCAGCTTCATGGAGCCGTGGATTCCGGCCTACGAGAAGACGGGCTTCATCGCCAACCGCTGCGGGCCGCGGCTGCCGGAGTCGACACCGAACAACCTCTACCCGACGGCCGATGCGCAGTTCATCCACGTCACCGCCATGGGC
Organism: Rubrivivax sp.; assembly: GCA_016790435.1. Classification (GTDB taxonomy): domain Bacteria; phylum Pseudomonadota; class Gammaproteobacteria; order Burkholderiales; family Burkholderiaceae_C; genus Rubrivivax. Next base: position 11,251 of record JAEUPE010000239.1, read on the forward strand.
GACGCCGTGTTCCGCCGCCTCGCCGAGGCGATGGGCGAGGCGGCCCTGGCGAGCGACGCGCGCTTCGCCCGGGCCGTGGACCGCTCGGCGCATGCCGACGCGCTGGACGATCTCATCGCGCGCTGGACGAGCACCCGCCCGCTGGCCGAGGTCGAGCGCGTGCTCGCGGCCGCGGCCGTGCCGGCGATGCGCATCTACACCATCGCCGACATCTTCGGCGACCCGCACTATCGCGCGCGCGGCGCCATCGTGCAGGCACCGGACGAGCAGCTCGGCACGGTGGCGATGGCCAACGTCGTGCCGCGCCTGTCGGACACGCCGGGCGCCGTGCGCCATGCCGGCCGCGCGCCGGGCCACGACACACGCCGCGTGCTGCACGAACGGCTGGGCCTGGACGCCGCCGCGCTCGACGCGCTGGAAGCGGCCGGCGTGATCGTCGACAGGCCGGCGAGGCAGGACTGATCCCCATGGACCCAACACAGACCCGCGCCGACCTGCTGCGTGCCGACTACGAGGCCCGCCGCCAGCGCGCACTCGCGATGGGCGGGCCGGCCAAGCTCACGCGCCGCAAGGAGCAAGGGCTGCTGAACGCGCGCGAGCGCATCGAACGGCTCTTCGACGCCGGCACCTTCATCGAGTCGGGCCTGTTCTCGACCTCGGCCGTGCCCGAGGACCGCGAGCGCTCGCCGGGCGACGGCAAGATCGCCGGGTTCGGCAAGATCGAGTCACGCGAGGCCGCGGTGGTCGCCAACGACTTCACCGTCATGGGCGCCTCCCGCGCCACCACCAACGCGCGCAAGATGGGCCACATCAAGCGCGTGGCCACGCAGCGCGGTCTGCCGCTCGTCTTCCTGGGCGAGTCGTCGGGCGCGCGCATGCCCGACCACATGGGCGCCCGCGGCATGGGGCTGCAGCTGGGCAACGACGGCGCGCAGTACCAGCGCCTGCGCGAGATCCCGTGGGCCTCGGCGACGCTGGGCATGTCCTACGGCTCGTCGTCGTGGTACGCGGTGATGTCCGACTTCAGCGTCATGCGCAAGGGGGCCGTGCTCGCGGTGTCGAGCGCGCTGCTCGCGTCGCTGGCGGTGAAGGAGGAGGTCGACGCGCAGGAGCTCGGCGGCTGGAAGCTGCACGCCGAGGTCACCGGCTTCGCCGACCTCGTGGTCGACACCGACGAGGAGGCGATCGACGCCATCCGCCGCTTCCTGGGCTACCTGCCCAGCCACCACAACGAGGCGCCGCCGGTGGCCGCCGTGCCGAGTGGCTCGGGCGAGGCCATGCGCGACATCCTCGATCTGCTGCCGACTTCGCGCACGCAGGTCTACGACGTGCGCAAGATCGTGCGTGCCATCGTCGACCGCGACAGCTTCTTCGAGCTGAAGGCGCGCTTCGGCAAGGTGGCCGTCACCGGGCTGGCGCGGTTGGCGGGACGCACGGTGGGCATCGTGGCCAACAACCCGCTCGTCAAGGGCGGCGCGCTCGACACCGACGCCTGCGAGAAGGTCACGAGCTTCCTCGTGCTGTGCGATTCCTTCAACATCCCGCTCGTGATGCTGGTGGACACGCCGGGCTTCGTCATCGGCACCGAGCCCGAGCGCAAGCGCGCGCCGGGCAAGATCATGAACTTCATGAACGCGCTGTCGCTCGTGACGGTGCCCAAGCTCTCGGTGGTACTGCGCAAGAGCTACGGCCAGGCCTACCTGAACATGGGCGGCGGCCGCAACTCCGACGAAATGGCGGCCTGGCCGACGGCCGAGATCAGCTTCATGGACCCGCAGTTCGCGGTGAAGATCGTGCACGGCCTCGACCCGGGCGAACCGGGCTTCGACGAGGCGCGCGCCGGCATGGACCGCGCCAGCGCCGTGTGGGACATCGCCGGCGTCTACGCCGCGCAGTCGGTGGTGCTGCCCGAGCACACGCGCGACTACCTCATTCGCATGCTCGACGTGCACCAGCTGCGCCTGACCCGTGGCGTCGGGCAGCACCTGATGCGCGCCTGGCCGACGAGCTTCTGAGACCCGACCCGATCCGATCCGACCCCACGAGAAGCGAGCAACACATGTCGAGGCAAGAGTTGAACTCCGAGGTCACCGGCTCGGTGTGGCAGATCACGGCGCAACCGGGGCAACTGCTGGCGCCCGGCGACACGGTGATGGTGCTGGAATCCATGAAGATGGAGATTCCCGTGCTGTGCGAGGACGGTGGCACGCTCGTGGAGCTGCTCGTGGCCGTGGGTGAGTCGGTTGCCGAGGGCCAGGCGGTGGCGGTGGTGCGGCCGTGACTTCAGCGGCCGCCGCGCCCGCCCTGCCGGCCGGGGCTGCCGATGCGGCGCCGGCGCCGGCCGCGGCCGGGCCCTGGGCCGATGCTCTCGACGAACTGGCGCGGCGCCGCGCCTTCGCGCTGGGCCTCGGTGGCGCGGAGGCGGTGGCCAAGCACCACGGCCAGGGCCGGCTGACGATCCGCGAGCGCATCACCGGCCTGGTCGATGCCGGCTCCTTCAGCGAGGTGGGCACCCTCACCGGCCAGGGGCGCTACGAGGGTGGCAAGCTCGTCGGCCTGACTCCGGCGCCTTACGTGATGGGCCTGGCGCGTGTCGACGGGCGTCCGGTGGCCATCGGCGGCGAGGACTTCACCGTGCGCGGCGGCACCAGCTGGAGCGGCGACCGCAAGAAGGGCGGGCAGGGCGGCTTCGTCGAGGACCTGGCGCACCAGTACCGCATCCCGCTCGTCAACCTCATCGACGGCGCCGGCGGCAGCGTCACCTCGATCACTCGGCGTGGCCACTCGGTCTTTCCGGGCGTGCACGGCTTCGAGCGCAGCGTGCAACTGCTGGGCGAGGTGCCGGTGGTGTGCGCCGTGATGGGCACCGCTGCGGGCGGGCCGGCGGGCCGCGCCATCCTGTCGCACTGGTCGGTGATGGTCAACGACACGAGCCACGTCTTCGCCGCCGGGCCCCCGGTGGTCGAGCGTTCGCTCGGCCAGAAGGTCACCAAGGAGGAGCTCGGCGGGCCGGCCATGGCCGTGAAGACGGCCGGCACCATCGACAACGTGGCGCCGAGCGAGCAGGCCTGCTTCGAGATGATCCGCCGCTATCTCTCGTACATGCCGCGCAACGTGTGGGAGCTGCCGCCGATGGGCGAGCGCACCGACCCCGCCGACCGCGTTGCCGACGAGTTGCGCGGCATCGTCCCCGAGAACCGCCGCCGGCCCTACGACATGCGGCGCGTCATCGCGCTCATTGCCGACCTCGGCTCGGTGTTCGAGATCCAGCCCAGCTACGGCAAGGCGCTCATCACCAGCCTGGCGCGCCTGAATGGCCACGTGGTGGGCGTGATCGCCAACAACCCGATGGTCAACGGCGGCGCCATGGACGTGAAGGCGGCGCGCAAGCAGACGCACTTCATCGACCTGTGCGACTGCTTCCACATTCCCATCGTCTTCCTCGTCGACGTGCCGGGCTTCCTTGTCGGCAAGGAGGCCGAGGCGGCGGCGACGCTGCGCGAGGGCATGCGCAGCGTCTATGTCGGCCTGCAGGCCACCGTGCCGATCTTCACCGTCGTCATCCGCAAGTGCTACGGCATGGCCGGCATGGGCACCACCGACAAGAACGGCCTCGACTTCAAGGTCGCCTGGCCCTCGGCCGAGTGGGGCTCGCTGCCCATCGAGGGGGGCGTGGCCGCCGCCTTCCGGCGCGAGATCGAGGCTGCGCCCGACCCCAAGGCACGCGAGGCCGAGATCGAGGCCCAGTTGCGCGCTTCGGCGTCGCCCTTCCGCACCGCCGAGGCCTTCGGCGTGGAGGAGATCATCGACCCGCGCGAGACGCGCGCCGTGCTGTGCCGCTTCATCGAGGTGGCGCGCGGTCGAGCCCAGACCACCCTGGGGCCCAAGCCCCGGTTCGGCGTGCGGCCATGAGCTTCGCGTTCAGCATCCCCCGCAACGCTGCCGTCCCGACGCGGCCGGCCGCGGGTTTCTCACCACAAGGAGACAAACCATGAAGAACCTGGGCTGGAAGGGCCTGTGCGCGATCGCCGCGCTGGCGTTCGCGGGCACTTCGGCGGGCGCCGAGGTCGGCGAGCTCAAGCTGATGTCGCAGTACGGCATCGGCTACATGCAGCTGACCGTGATGAAGGCCGAAAAGCTGGTCGAGAAGCACCTGGCGCGCAACGGCCTGCCCAACACCAAGGTCAGCTGGGCGACGCTGGGTGCCGGTGCGGCGGCCAACGACGCCTTGCTGTCGGGCAGCCTGCACTTCGCCGCCGGCGGCACGGGCCCGGCGCTCATCCTCTGGGACCGCACGCGCGGTAACGTCGACGTGCGCGGCGTCGCCGCCCTGTCGTCGATGCCCAACCTGCTCGTCACGCGCAATCCGGGCATCAAGACCATCAAGGACTTCACCGACAAGGACCGCATCGCCATGGCCGGCGCCGGCTCGTCGGTGCAGACCACCTACCTGCAGATGGCGGTGGCCAAGGAGTTCGGCATCGACAACTTCAAGAAGCTGAACCCGCTGATGGTCAACCTGGCGCATCCCGAGGGCCTGCGCGCGATGCTCTCGGGCAGTGCCGAGATCCAGTCGCAGTTCACCTCGCCGCCGTTCCAGAACCGCGCCCTCGAGGCCGGCGCACGCGTGGTGCTGAACTCCTACGACATCATGGGCGGGCCCAACACCTTCCTGATGGTGTGGTCCACGGCCAAGTTCCGCAACGAGAACCCGCTCAGCTACAAGTCGATGGTCGACGCGCTGCGCGAGGCCACCGAGCTGATCAACGCCAACAAGCGCAAGGCGGCCGAACAGTACGTGGCCGAGGGCGGCGGCAAGGAGAGCGTGGACAGCATCCTGGCCATCATGAGCGACCCGCAGGTGCGCTACACGCTGGCGCCCGAGCGGCTGCTGCCCTACGCGCAGTTCATGCACCAGGTGGGCACGCTGAAGACGAAGCCGGCCTCCTGGAAGGACATGTTCTTCCCCGAGGTGCACGAGCTGCCGGGCAGCTGAGCGCGCCAGCCGGTGCCGACTTGAACGCCGATTCGAACCCCGATGCCGCGGTGGGCACGGCGGCCGCGCTGAAGCCGCTGCTGGAGGCGGCCGGCGTGACCCTCCAGTACAAGACGCGCGAGCACCTCGTCACCGCCACCTACCGGGTGAGCTTCGACGTCTACCCGGGCGACCGCTTCGTGCTGCTGGGGCCCTCGGGCTGCGGCAAGTCCACGCTGCTGAAGGCCGCCGGGGGCTACCTCGCCCCGGTGGAGGGCGAGATGCGACTGAAGGGCCAGCGCATTACGCGCCCGGGCCCCGATCGCATGATGGTGTTCCAGGAGTTCGACCAGCTGCTGCCCTGGAAGACGGTGCTGCAGAACGTCGTCTTCGCTCTCGAGGCCTCGGGTCGGCTCTCCGGGGCGGCTGCGCACGAGCGCGCCATGCACTACATCGACAAGGTGCACCTGGGCAAGTTCGCCGACCGCCATCCGCACACCTTGTCCGGCGGCATGAAACAGCGCGTGGCCATCGCGCGCGGCATGGCCATGGAGCCCGACGTGCTGCTGATGGACGAGCCCTTCGCCGCGCTCGATGCGCTCACGCGCCGCCAGATGCAGGACGAGCTGATGCAGCTGTGGGAGGACACGCACTTCACCGTGCTCTTCGTCACCCACTCCATCCCGGAGGCGGTGCGCATCGGCAACCGCATCCTGCTGCTCTCGCCGCACCCGGGCCAGGTGAAGGCCGAGCTCGAGAGCGACGGCACGGATCCGGTGGATGCCGCGAGCGGCCGGCGCCTCTCCGACCGCATCCACGGCATGCTCTTCAGCGAGGCCGCCGGGCCCGAGGCGCAGGGGGAGGCGGCGCATGCCTGATCGCCCGATCCCGCCGCGGCGCCCGGAGTTCGTGCGCGAACAGGTGGCCGAGCGCGACTTCGGTGTCGTCGCGCAGCCGCTGGCAGGCTGGGAGCGCCTCGTCGGCCACTCGGCCGTGCGCAAGCTGCTGCTGCTGGCCCTGCTCGCCGGCATCTGGCAGGCTTATGCCTCGTGGCTGGGCAACCCGCTCGTGCTGCCCACCTTCACCGAGACGTTGAAGTCCTTCTTCCAGCGCATGGCCAGCGGCGAGTTGCTCGGCAAGGCCGCGGTGTCGATTTCCGTGCTGCTCAAGGGATACGCCATCGGCCTGGCGGGTGCCCTGCTGCTCAGCATCCTGGCCACCACCACCCGGATCGGGCAGGACCTGCTCGAAACGCTGACGGCGATGCTCAACCCGCTGCCCGCCATCGCGCTGCTGCCGCTGGCGCTGATGTGGCTCGGCCTCGGCGAGCCGAGCATCGTCTTCGTGCTCGTGCACTCGGTGATGTGGCCGGTGGCGCTGAACACGCACAGCGGCTTCCAGGCGGTGTCGAACACACTGCGCATGGTGGGGCGCAACTACGGCCTGGCGGGGCCGCGCTACGTGCTGCAGATCCTGGTGCCGGCGGCCTTTCCGAGCATCCTGGCCGGGCTGAAGGTGGGCTGGGCCTTCGCGTGGCGCACGCTGATCGCTGCCGAGCTCGTGTTCGGCACGACCTCGCAGTCCGGCGGCCTCGGCTGGTTCATCTACGAGAACAAGAACGTGCTGGACATCCCGGCCGTGTTCGCAGGTCTCTTCACCGTCATCCTCATCGGTCTCGTCGTCGAGGGCCTGGTTTTCCGCAGCCTCGAGAAAGCGACCGTGCAGAAGTGGGGCATGCAGGCCTGAGCCCGGCGCGGCCGCGTGGCTGGCGGACCCGCGCTGCCACGGCCTCGGCGGCCGTGCTGGTGGGTGTGTGGGTGGCCGAGCTCGGGCATCTGCTCACGCGCTCGCCGGTGCTGGCCGCCCTGTCGGCGGCCGGGCTGGTGGTCTTCCTGGCCCTGGCGCTGCTGCGCGCCAGTGGGCACATCCGCGGGCTCTTCATGGCGGTGTGCAGCGTCGCCGGCGCGCTGGCCTGGTGGCAGGGGCATGCCGATGCGCTGCGGCAGGGCCTGCAGCAGGTGCAGGTCTTCGGCGCCTTCCTGCCCTCGGTGCTGCTGCTGCGCGCCACCGTGCAGGCCAGCCCGCGCGCCCGCCGCCTGCAGCGAGGCATGCTGACGCTGACGCCGGCGCAGGCCCGGCACTGGACCCTGGTGGGCTCCGCGGGCCTGGGCTCGGTGCTCAACGTGGGTGCGATGGCGGTGCTGGCGCCAGTGGTCACGCGTGGCGCCGACGAGGCCACGCGCGCGGAGCTTGCGGGCTGCGCGGCCAAGGGCGTGGGTGCGGCCGTGATGTGGTCGCCCTTCTTCGTCGCCCTGGCCTTCACGAGTCAGCTCGTGCCGCAAGTGCCGCTGTGGCAGGGCATGGCTGCCGGCGCCGGCCTGGCGTTGTTGTCGCTGGCGCTGGCGCAGATGCTGTTCATGCCCGGGCTGCCGGCGCGCGAGGCGCTGCGCAGCGTGTGCGCCCTCGCACCGCTGGCCGGGCCGATGACCGTGGTGCTCGGCGGCGTGCTCGTGCTGGTGGCGATCGGTTTCAGCGGCCTGCAATCGGTGGCCCTGTGGTTGCCGCCCGTGTGCGGCGCCTACCTGCTGCAGAGCGGTGCCGGCACGGCTGCCGCCGCCGCGCGCACGACCTTCGGGCATTTCACGCGCCTGGCGGACGAGCTGCTGATCATCGTGGGCGCGCTGATGATGGGTGCCGCGGTGGCCGCGGTGCCGCAGGTGCGGCAGTGGGCGCAGGAACTGCTGCCGACCCTGGTGTCGGGGGCGCCGTTGCTGGTGCTGCTGGTGGCCGTGCTGGTGGCACTGGGCCAGGCCGGACTGCACCCGATGATCGGCGTGAGCCTGGCGGTGCCGATCGTGGCCGCCGGGCCGTTCGGCATCGCACCGCTGGTCATCGTCGTGGCGGGCGTCTTCGCCTGGGGGCTGAGCGCTTCAGTCGCGATCTGGACACTGCCCGTGGCCGTGGCCGCCACGACCTTCGGGGTGGACGCGGCACGCCTGCTGACGCGTCGCAGCATCATCTTCGGGCTGCTGCTGTGGGCCGCCGGCTGCAGCTACCTCGTGCTGCTCAATGCCTGGCTGATGCGCTGAGGCATCCCCATCGACATGGTGGCGGCCGCCCGCGAGGCGCAGGCCGAGGACATCGTGCAGCGCCGGGACCGACCCCTCGCCATGCCGGCGTGGCAAGGCGAGCCGCGCGTCAGCACGCACGTCCTCGACCTCAACGCCTACCTGGCGGCCTGCGCCGACGGAGGCCAGGGCACGGGGCGCCCGCCGATGTGAGACGAGGTCGTGCGCGCGGGCGCGCACTGATGCAGGTCAACGCGTCCGCGCGGGGCGGGATGCAGCATCGAAGCAGGACCAACGCACGCGCCCGTCGGGCGTACGGCTTGTTCACCCACCCTGCGGACCTCGCCATGGCCAACACCTCGAAGCCCACCCGATCGAAGCGCACCGCCGTTCGGACCGCTGCCCGCACGGCCGCGCGCCCCGCCGCCCGCCGCGCCGAGAAGTGGGTGTACCTGCTCGCCGAAGGCAATGCCTCGATGCGCGACCTGCTCGGCGGCAAGGGCGCCAACCTGGCCGAGATGACGCGCATCGGCCTGCCGGTGCCGCCCGGGCTCATCGTCAGCACGAAGGCGTGCAACGCCTTCCTCGAGGCCGGGGGCTTTCCCGGTGCCATGTGGCAGCAGGTGCTGGCCGCCTTGAAGAAGGTGGAGAAGCTGGCCGGCAAGCGCTTCGGCGACGCGGCCCACCCGCTGCTCGTCTCGTGCCGCTCGGGCGCGAAGTTCTCGATGCCGGGCATGATGGACACGGTGCTCAACCTCGGCCTCAACGACGAGGTGGCCGCGGGCCTCGCCCGGATCAGCGGTGACGAGCGCTTCGTCTACGACAGCTACCGGCGCCTGGTGCAGATGTTCGGCACCGTGGTGTTGAACCTGCCCGACGAGCCCTTCGAGGAAGTGCTCGCCGGCTGGCGCAAGCAGCGCGGCGTGGCCAACGATGCCGACCTGGCCACGGCCGACCTGAGTGCCATCACCGACGAATTCAAGCGCATCGTGAAGAAGCGCTCGGGGCAGGACTTCCCCCTGGACCCGCACGAGCAGTTGCGGCTGGCGATCGCCGCGGTGTTCTCGAGCTGGAACGGCAAGCGTGCCATCGACTACCGCAACGCCGCCGGCATCGCGCACGACCTCGGCACCGCCGTCAACATCCAGACCATGGTGTTCGGCAACATGGGCGCCGGCCCGCAAGGAGCCTCCGGCACCGGTGTCGTCACCACGCGCAACGTCACCACCGGCGCGCCCGACATCGAGGGCGACTACCTCACCAACGCGCAGGGCGAGGACGTGGTGGCCGGCATCCGGCAAACCAAGCGCATCGCCGCGCTGGCCGAAGAGATGCCGAGGATCTACAGGCAGTTCGCCGGCTTGTGCAAGAAGCTGGAGAAGCACTACCGCGAGGTGCAGGACATCGAGTTCACCATCGAGCGCGGCAAGCTGTGGATGCTGCAGACGCGCGACGCCAAACGCAGCGCCGTCGCCGCGGTGCGCATCGCCGTCGACCTGGCCAAGGAGCGGCTCATCACGCGCGAGGAGGCGGTGGCGCGCGTCAAGCCCGAGCATGTCGACTACTTCCTGCACCCGCAGTTCGACCCCGCCGACCGTGCCGCGGCCAAGGCGCGCGGCGATGCGCTCGCCAGCGGCCTGAACGTCTCGCCCGGCGCGGCCAGCGGCATGCTCGCCTTCGACGCCGACACCGCCGAGCGCTGGGGCCTGAAGGAGAAGAAGGCCGTCATCATGGTGCGGCCCGAAACCAAGCCCGCCGACGTGCACGGCATGCTGGCCGCGCGCGGCATCCTCACCAGCCGCGGCGGGCGCACCAGCCACGCGGCACTGGTGGCGCGCCAGTTCGGCAAGCCCGCCGTCGTGGGCGTGCTGGCCATGGACGTGGATGCCGAGAAGCGCCAGTTCACGGTCGGCGGGCGCGTCTTCCGCGAGGGCGACTTCGTCTCCGTGGACGGCACCACGGGCGAGGTCTTCGCCGGCGAGCTGAAGACGGTGATCCCGGACTTCAAGGACCCGCACCTGCTCACGCTGCTCGGCTGGGCCGACAAGATCCGACGCCTGGGCGTGATGGCCAACGCCGACTACCCGCGCGACGCCGAACGCGCGCGCGCCTATGGCGCCGAGGGCATCGGCCTCACGCGCACCGAGCACATGTTCTTCGAGACCGACCGCCTGCCCTGGGTGCAGCAGATGATCCTTACGCGCAGCGAGGAGGTGCGCGACAAGGCGCTGGCGAAGCTGCTGCCCTTCCAGCGCGAGGACTTCATCGGCCTGTTCAAAGCCATGGACGGCCTGCCGGTGATCATCCGCCTCATCGACCCGCCGCTGCACGAGTTCCTGCCCAACCACGACGCGCTCGTCAAGTCGGTGGCCGACCTCGAGGCACGTCAGCGCATGCATGAGGACGCCGGTGGGCTGCTGGCCGGGGAGATCCAGGCGGACCTCGACCACAAGCGCGAGATGCTGGCGGCGGTGGAGGCGATGCACGAGCAGAACCCCATGCTCGGCCTGCGCGGCGTGCGCCTGGGCATCCACATGCCGACGCTGGTGCGCATGCAGGTGCGTGCCATCTTCGAGGCCGCCTGCGCCTGCGCGAAGGCCGGCGTCAAGGTCAAGCCCAAGATCATGATCCCGCTCACCGCCATCTCCACCGAGCTGAAGGTCGAGCGCGAGATGCTCGAGGCGGAGGCGAAGCAGGTGCTGAAGGAGCAGCGCATGAAGCTGCCCTACCAGTTCGGCACCATGATCGAGGTGCCACGCGCCGCCGTGGCGGCCGAGCGCATCGCCGAGTTCGCCGAGTTCTTCAGCTTCGGCACCAACGACCTCACGCAGACGACCTTCGGCATCTCGCGCGACGATGCCGAGACGGGTTTCCTCACCGAGTACCTGGCCAAGGGCATCCTGCAGCGCAACCCCTTCGCCACGCTCGACCAGCAGGGTGTGGGCGTGCTGATGGAGATGGCGGTGAAGCTCGGGCGGCGGCGCCGGCCCGGCATGGAGGCAGGCATCTGTGGCGAGCACGGCGGCGACCCGGCGAGCATCGACTTCTGCCACCGCATCGGGCTCAGTTATGTGAGCTGCTCGCCGTTCCGCGTGCCGGTGGCGCGGCTGGCCGCGGCGCATGCGGCGTTGGCGACGAAGTAGGGCCAGGCTGCCGGCGCGTCGGCTGACGCGTGGTCGGCAGCAACCCTTTCGACACGTGACGCGCTGGATCCCGGGCCCTTGATACGCGTCAAGGCGCCCGGCGCACGACGCTTTCCACAATCGCCGCTCTTGTGTCGGGGGCTTCCTCGAGGAGGGCGGATGCTGCAGGTGCGAATCCACGGCCGTGGTGGGCAAGGGGTGGTCACGGCGGCCGAGATGCTCTCGATCGCCGCCTTCCAGCAAGGCCGCCATGCGCAGGCGTTTCCGAGCTTCGGCTCGGAGCGCACCGGCGCGCCGGTGGTGGCCTTCTGCCGCATCGACGAGCGTGAGATCCGCCTGCGCGAGCCCATCCTCGAGCCCGACGTGCTCATCGTGCAGGACCCCACGCTGCTGCACCAGGTGGACGTGTTCCAGGGCCTGCAGCCCGCGGGCTACGTGCTGATCAACAGCCGGCGCACCTTCGACGAGCTGGGCCTGGCCGACATCGCCGCCCGCTTCCGCCACGAGCGGCTGTGCACCGTGCCGGCCACCGACATCGCCCTCAAGCACCTCGGCCGCCCGCTGCCCAATGCGGTGCTGTTGGGCGGCTTCGCGGCGCTGGCCAGCCGCGACGGCCTCGTCACGCTGGCCGCGGTGGTGCACGCGATCGACGACCGTTTCACCGGCAAGGTGGCGGCGGGCAACAAGGCCGCCGCCGGCGAAGCCTACGACTACGTCATGCGCGAGATGCAGGAGCTGGAACATGGCCGCCGACACGCGTCAGACCACCCGGCAGATTGAAGGCTCGCGCGCCGTGGCCGAGG
>JAEUPE010000244.1 GCA_016790435.1 Rubrivivax sp.
TCGTTCATGCTCGTGCTGGCGAGCTACAACCGCGGCGAGAACGGCGTGCGGCGCGCGCTCGGCCAGGTGGCGCGCGAGCCCGGCGGCTTCCGCAAGGACAAGCGCGACTTCTGGCACCTCTACCGGCTGAAGCTGCTGCCGGAGGAGACGCGCGAGTACGTGCCGCGCGTGCTGGCCGCCGCCATCATCTCCAGCAACGCGCAGAAGTACGGGCTGGGCAACTAGCGGCGCGGCGAAGGCGGCACACGTCGGCCGCCCTCACCGCGGGCCCGCTACTTCTGGCTCTTCGCGAACTCCGCCGACTGCTCCTTCACCACCGCGTCGACCACGTCGCCATAGGCGGCGATCCAGTCGCTCTGCGGCACCCACTTGCTGCCGTCCCACATGTCGATGCGCGTCTTGCCGCCGCCGCCGTGGTCCTTGGCCGTCACGGTGACCGGGGCGATGAGGCCGTTGGCGTCGAAGCCCTTCAGGCTCTCCATGCCGGCCTTGATCTTGGCCGGCGTCAGCGGCCAGCCGCTCGCCTTCAGCGCCAGGCGCGTGCCCTCGAACATCACCGAGTACATCGCGAGCCCGGTGTTGTAGTAGATGTCATCCATGCTCTTGATGTCGCCGTTGCCCTTGCCCTTGGCATAGAGCTCGGCGGCGATGCGCTTCATCACCGGATGGTCCTTGCCACCGACGACGTTGGTGCCGCGCTTGATGCCCTTGGCCTCGGCAGCACCGATGTTGGCGATGTCGACCTCGTTGAACCAGTTGACGACGATCAGCTTCTCCATCGGGATGCCGTTGCGCTTCATCTCCTTGGCCGCCACCACGTGCATGGCGCTCAGGTTCCAGCTGATGATCCAGTCCGGGTTGCTGCGGCGGATCTGCGTCCACACCGCGGCCTGGTCTTTGCCCGGCAGCGGGTTCGGGAACAACTGCAGCTCGAAGCCCTCCTTGGCCGCCAGCGTCTTCAGCACCGGGATGGGCTCCTGGCCGAAGGCGTAGTCGGGGTAGATGAAGCCGATCTTCACGCCCTTCAGGTTGCCCTTGCTCTGGTCCTTGATGTATTGCACATCATTGGCCACCTGGCCCCAGTAGGTGGGGCCGATCGGGAAGATCCACTTGAACACGTCGCCGTCGATCGCATCGCCGCGGCCGACGAAGCTCTGCAGCATGATGTTGCCGTCGGCCATGGCACGCGGCAGCACGGCGCGCGAGACGGGCGTGGACAGGAAGTCGAACATCATCACGCCGTCGCGCTTGAGCTTCTCGTAGCACTCGATGCCACGCTGCGGCTCGTTGCCGTGGTCCTGCGCGATGATCTCGATCTTGCGGCCTTCGATGCCGCCGCCGGCGTTGAGCAGGTCGGCGTAGTCCTTCACCGCCTGCACGATCTGCGGCGTGATGAAGGTGTAGGCCTTGCTGAGGTCGTAGCACAGGCCGTACTTGATGGTCTGTGCCGAGGCGGCTCCGGCGGCCAGCGCAAGCGCCGCCAGCGTGCTGAGGACTCTGAATCTCATCGCATGTCTCCTTGGGGTGGTGAAGTCGATCGGGGTCAGCGGCCGCCGCGGAACCGGCTCTGCCGGGCCGCTGGCGGCGCCCCCTGGGCTCGTAGAGCCCCTTTCGGGGCTTCGGGGGAGGCGACCGAAGGTCGCTTCGGGGGGGTCATGTAAGCCAGCGCTTGCGGCGCCGGTAGTGCTTGATCTGATTGAAGTCGCGGCCTTCGCGGCCGCCGAGATAGAACTCCTGGATGTCCGGGTTCTTCTTCATCGCCTCGGCGCTGTCGTGCATGACGATGCGGCCGCCGTCGATGAGGTAGCCGTGCGACACCACCTCCAGCGCGGCGATGGCATTCTGTTCCACCAGCAGCACCGACAGGCCTTCTTCCCGGTTGATGCGGCGCACGATGTCGAAGATCTCGGCCACCAGGAAGGGCGCGAGGCCGAGGCTCGGCTCATCGAGCATCAGCAGCTTGGGCCGCGTCATCAGCGCGCGGCCGATGGCCAGCATCTGCTGCTCGCCGCCGGAGAGATAACCCGCCTGCGCCGTGCGGCGCTGGAACAGGCGCGGAAAGTACCCGTACACGCGCTCGAGGTCGCGCTTCAGGTCGGCCGCGCCGGTGCCGCGCACGGCCGAGGCGGCGACGAGGTTCTCGTCGGGCGTGAGGTGCTCGAACACGCGCCGCCCCTCCAGCACCTGCACGATGCCGCGGAACACGCGGGTCTGCGGCGGCAGCGCGTCGATGTTCTCGCCGAGAAAGTGCACCTCGCCGCGCGTGATCTCGCCGCGCTCGGCCTTGAGCAGCCCGCTCACCGCCTTCAGCAACGTGCTCTTGCCCGCGCCGTTGGCGCCCAGCAGCGCCACCATGCCGCCCGGCGGCACGTCGAGCGAGGCGCCCTTGATGGCGAGCGCCACGCGGTCGTAGATGACCTCGATGTTGTTCAGCGACAGGATGTTCGAGGCGGCGGCGCTCATCTCGCTTCCTTGCGCACTTCGCGGCTCATTTCCCAACTCACTTCCGGGCATAGCCGAACGGCCACACGAGCAGGTAGTTGCGCACGTTGCCGTACAGCTTGCCCAGGCCCATGGGCTCGACGAGCAGGAAGACGATGATCATGCCGCCGTACACCGCGTGCGGCAGGTGCGCCAGCGTCTCGACGCCGATGTCGACGTGCATGACCTTCGCCCCCCACTGGATGAGCGAGTGCATCTGCCCGGGCAGCAGCAGGATGAAGGCGGCCCCGAACCAGCTGCCGATGATGCTGGCCAGCCCGCCGACGATGACCATGGCGAGCAGCTCGATGGACACGTTCACCGCGAACTGCTCGGGCGTGACCGCGTGATAGAAGGTGAAGATCAGAATCGCGCCGCTCACGCCGCCGATGAACGACGAGGTCGCGAAGGCCACGAGCTTGTAGCGGAAGCTCTGCACGCCGATCACCGCCGCCGCGTAGTCCTTCTCGCGCACCGCCACCAGCGCCCGGCCGAGGGACGTGCGGCGCAGGTTGAGCATGAAGAGCGTGACGAAGAGCGCCCAGGCCAGCGCCACGTAGTACAGGCCCACCTCACTGCGGATCGGCTGGCCGAGCAGCCGCATCGCCGGCGCCTGCAGCGTGGCGCCGACGCCGCCGCTGATGGCCGGCACGTGCGAGATCACCCAGTCCATCACGAACTGCAGCGCCAGCGTCGACAGCGCCAGGTACAGGCCTTTCACGCGCAGCGCCGCGAAGGCAAACAGCACGCCCACCGCGGTGGCCATCAGGCCGCCCAGCACCACCGCGATCTCCCACGGGATGCCGTGGCGCACGCCGTGCACGGCGGTGTAGGCGCCGATGCCCATCACCGCCGCATAACCGAAGTGGAACTGCCCGGCCCAGCCGAGGATGAGGTTGAGCCCCAGCGTGGCCGCCGTCCACACCAGCCAAGGCAGCAGGTAGCTCGACAGCACGAGCGAGCTGACGAGCAGCGGCGCGAGCAGCGCCAGCACGAGCAGCGCCGCGACCATCACGCGGTCGGCCGGGATCGGGAACAGCGCGCGATCGCCGGCGTAGTCGGTATGGCGGATGCCCGCCTGGCGGTAGAGCATCGCTACAACCTCTCTATGTCGTGGCGGCCGAACAGCCCGTGCGGGCGGATCATGATCGTGAGGATGAGCACCAGCGCCACCACGAGCTCGCGGCTGCCGCCGCCCAGCAGCGGGTCGAGGATGCCGCTGGCCACCGCCTCGAAGGCGCCGAGGCCGATGCCTGCCAGGATGGCGCCGCCCAGGCTGTCCATGCCGCCGAGCACCGCCACCGTGATGCCCTTGAGCA
Source organism: Rubrivivax sp. (assembly GCA_016790435.1). Lineage (GTDB taxonomy): Bacteria > Pseudomonadota > Gammaproteobacteria > Burkholderiales > Burkholderiaceae_C > Rubrivivax. The sequence goes on from JAEUPE010000244.1 coordinate 3,801, forward strand.
GCAGCATCGACAGCGACTGGTCCACGCCCTGGATGCTGCCCCACAGCACGCCGGCCGTGGTGGCCACGAGCGACGACAACGCCCACGACAGCGCCACGCCACGCTCGACCGAAATGCCCACCGCCCACGAGGCCATGTAGTCGTCGGCGATGGCGCGCAGCACCACGCCGCGCCGGGTTCGGAAGAAGAGGACGAAGACGCCGAAGAGCAGCAAGGCCACCACCGCGCCCACGACGTAGGCGCGGTTGAGCAGCAGCGGGCCGAGGAAGAGCGGGTCGTCGCTGATGCCGATCTTGAGCGGCCGCGCCGTGCCGCCGCCGATGGCCATGGTGGTGGCGCGCAGGAAGATGTCCAGGCCCAGCGTCATCATCAGGATCATCACGATCGGCCGCCCGGCCAGCCGGCGCAGCGCCACGCGCTCGATGAAGAGGCCCAGGCCCATCATCGCCAGCATCGCCGCCGGGATGGCGGCCCACATCGGCAGGCCCACGCCGTTGGCGAAGACCAGCACCACGTAGGCGCCGACCATCGTCAGCGCGCCCTGCGCCAGATTGGGCACCGACGAGGACTTGTAGATGAGCACGATGCCCATCGCCACGAGCGAGTACATCAGCCCCGCGAGTGCGCCGTTGATGCCGAGTTCGAGCAGGTAGGCCAGGTCCATGGTCACATCCGGGTCAGACGGTGACGATGCGCAGCTCGCGCTCGGTGACGCCGGTCTCGCCGGTCTCGTAGACCACCTGCGCCTTCATCACCACGCTCTGCGCGCCCGCGGCGCCGGCATACAGCGCCTCGATGATCGGCGCATAGCGCTCCTCCACCACGTTGCGGCGCAGCTTGCGCGTGCGCGTGATCTCGCCGTCGTCGGCGTCGAACTCCTTGTGCAGGCTGACGAACCGGCGCACCTTCAGGCCCTCGGGCAGCGTGGCGTTCAGGTGCTGCACCGCGGCGCGCACCAGCTCGACCACCTCGGCCTTCTGCGACAGGTCGGCGTAGCTCATGTACGAGATGCCGCGCAGCTCGGCCCAATGGCCCACCGGCTCCTTGTCGATGCAGACGATGGCCGTGAGGTGTTCGCGGCCCTTGCCGAGCACGGCGACGTCCTTGACGTAGGGGCTGAACTTGAGCCGGTTCTCGATGTAGTTCGGGATGTAGCGCTCGCCCCGCGCGGTGTGCACCACCTCCGACAGGCGGCCGAGCACGACGAGGTGGCCGTCGGGCTCCAGGTAACCCGCGTCGCCGGTGTGCAGCCAGCCGTCCTCGAGCGCGGCGCGCGTGGCCTCCTCGTTGCGGTGGTAGCCCTGGAAGACCGAGCCCGAACGCACGAGGATCTCGCCACTGTCGCTGATGCGCGCCTGCACGCCCGGCAGCGGACGGCCCACGGTGTGCAGGCGCACCTCGCTCGGCTCCTGCATGGCGTTGAAGGCGCAGCTCTCGGTCTGGCCGTAGAGCTGGCGCAGCTGCACGCCGAGCGCGCGATAGAAGACGAAGGTGTCCTCGCCGATGGCCTCGCCGCCGGTGAAAGCGTGGCGCAGGCGGGTGAGACCGAGCTGGTCCTTGATGGGCCCGTAGACCAGCCACTCGCCCAGGTGCTGCAGCAGCCGCTGCGAGAACGTGGGCGCGCGCCCGTCCAGGAGTGCACGCTCGCGCGCCGTGGCCTCGTGCATGAAGAAGTCGTAGACCGCCTTCTTCAGCCGCGTGGAGTCGGCCATGCGCACCTGCACCGTGGTGAGCATGTTGTCCCAGCTGCGCGGTGCCGCCAGGTAGTAGGTCGGCGCGATCTCGCGCAGGTTGTGCAGCACCGTCTCCGGCCGTTCGGGCACGTTGATGGTGAAGTGCAGGGCGATGCCTGCCCCCAGCGTGATCGCGAAGTCGCCGATCCACGCCATCGGCAGGTAGGCCAGCACCTCCTCGCCGAAATCGAAGGCCTTGGCTTGGTAGGCATTCGCCACGCCCGAGAGGATGTTGCGCTGGCTGAGTACCACGCCCTTGGGCCGCCCGGTGGTGCCCGAGGAGTGGATGAAGGCGGCCGGGTCGTCGGGCGTCGCGCGCTCGATGAGGGCCCGGTGCAGCGCCGGCTCGCGCTGCAGCAGCTCGGCACCCAGCGCCTGCAGCTTCTCCCACGAGACGAGGCCGGGGGCATCGTTGCTGTTCAGGCCGCGCGGGTCGTCGAAGACCACGTGTGCGATGCAGGGGCACTGCTCGCGCAGGTCGAGGATCTTGTCGACCTGCTCCTGGTCTTCGGCGAGCACGAAGCGCACCTGCGACATCTCGATGGTGTGGCGCACCTCCTCGGGCGCCGCGTCCGGGTACACCGGCATCGCGAAGCCCTGCAGCGCGCCGGCGGCGATCAGCCCGGCGTAGAGGTGCGGCCGGTTGTCGCCCACCACCATGAGCGCGTCGCCGCGCGCGAAGCCCAGCGCCTGCAGGCCGGCGGCGCAGCGCAGCGTGATCTCCAGCCACTGCGCCCAGGTGGTCTGCTGCCAGATGCCGCGGTCCTTCTCGCGCAGCGCCACGGCGTCGCCCAGGGAGGCGGCATTGGCGGCGAGCAGGCGTGGCAGCGTCGTCTCGGGGGAGAAGTCCCAGGGGCCGCGGGCGTGGCCGGGGCGCCCGTCACGTGGCTCAGGCTTCGGCACGCGCGCCCCCGAGGTAAGCCTTGATGACACGCGGGTTCTTCACCACCTCGCGCGGGACGCCGGTGTCGATGACCTCGCCGTAGCTCAGCACCAGCATGCGGTCGCAGATGCCGGTGATGATGTCCATGTGGTGCTCGATGAGCAGCACCGTCACGCCCCGCTCGTCGCGCGCGTCGAGCACGAAGCGCGCCATGTACTCCTTCTCCTCCTGGTTCATGCCGGCCATGGGCTCGTCGAGGATGAGGAAGCTGGGCTCGGCCACGAGCGCGCGCGCCAGCTCGACGCGCTTCTTCAGGCCGATGGGGATGGCGTCGACGAGCTCGTCGCGCACGCCCTGCAGCTGCATGAAGTCGATGATGTCCTCGACGATGCGGCGGTGCAGGGTCTCCTCGGGCCGCGCCAGCCACGGGTAGAGCGCCGTGCGCCAGACGCTGGGTTTCATGTGCACGTGGCGGCCGAGCAGGATGTTGTCGAGCACGGTCATGCCGTTGAAGAGCGCCAGGTTCTGGAACGTGCGCGCCACGCCCAGCCGCGCCACGGCGTGCGGCGCCATGCCGGTGATGTCGCGCCCGGCCAGCGTGATGCGGCCCTTCTGCGGCGGGTAGAAGCCGGTGATGGCGTTGGTGAGCGTGGTCTTGCCGCTGCCGTTGGGGCCGACGAGGCCGAAGATCTCGCCGCGTCGGACCTGCAGGTCGACGCCAGTGAGCGCCACGAGGCCGCCGAAACGGCGCTCGACCTGCTGGCAGTCGAGCACCACAGGGCCGGCGGGGGCCACGGGCGCGGCAGGCCCGGCGGAATCCGCGGGCCCCGCGGGCACGTCCCGCACGGTGCCCGTCACGAGGGGCTGGTCCGGCGCGCTCGGCAAGCTCACGTCGGCCCCCTCATCGCGCCACCTCGGCCCGCCGCGGCGCCGCCGCGCGCCGCCCCGCGGCCGGCGCCGCCGGGGCCTTCGGCAGCGGCCGGGCCGCAGACAGCGTGATGCCGTCGAAGACCATGGCGGTGATCTGCGCCGCGATCTGCTCGAAGCTGCCGCGCCGCGGGTCGTACCAGTCCACCGGCCAGTTGAGCGCGCCGACGAGGAACTGCCGGATCATCGGCACCGGGATGTCGCCCCGCACGAGGCCGGCCGCCGCCGCCTCGGCCAGCAGGTCGTCCCAGAGGTGCGTGTAGGCGCTGCGCACGGCGCGGTGGCGCTGCCGCGCGGCATCGGACACGTAGCGGTAGATGCGGATGTGCGCGGCGGTGAACTCACCATGGCGAAGCATCCCCGAGAGGTGGCCCTCCACCGCCGCGGCGAGACGCTCGCGCGCGCCGGCGCCGACGCGCAGCGCGCCCAGCCGGCTGTGCACGGCGTCGCTCATGGCGCCGATGCCGGCGTCGAGCACGCAGGCGGCGATCTCGTCCTTGCCGACGAAGTGGTAATAGATGCTGCCGGCCTTGATGCCGGCCGCCGCGGCGATCTGCCGCAGCGTGGTGCTGGCATAGCCCTGCTCGCCGAACAGGCGGGCCGCGGCGGCGAGGATCTGCTCGCGCGTCGGCGCCGTGCTCGTGCGTGCGAGCGCATCAGCCGCATCGGCCGCGGCGGCAGGCTCGGCCGCACGGGGCGGGCGAAGGCGCGGGCGCGGGCGATCGGCCATGGACGAGGTCTGCAAGGGCTCTGGGCTCCGGGAGGCCGGCAGTGTCGGCGGTCTAACGCTAGTTAGTCCAGACGGTGTTCTCCCTGACTCGACCTCGACCCCTGCAGAGGCTGACAGCGTGTGGCGCGAGCATGCCGGCGGATTCGGTAGGAGGGCGACTGCCCGCCAACGCGGCACTGTCTTACAGGTCCGCTCCGCCTCGGGGCGCAGACTCCAGGCCAGACATCGGAGCCGCAATGATCAAGAACGCGCACATCACTGGGAAGGTCGAGTACCGCGAAGGCGACGGTGCCAACATCACCATCCGACCTGGCCCTTGCGAGGTGGACGAGACCGCGCTGGACGCGACGATCAGTTGGACCGACGGTGATTCACGCGGTTCGGCAGCCATGCCCATCGGCGACTACCGACGCTACCTCTCGAGCAAGGCGATCCAGATCAACGCAGCGAAGGCCGGCTGAACGAGACCTGGGCAAGACCTGAGCGCGAGCCCGTCGGACGGCGATGCAGGAGACCCCATGAACCCCTCCACCACCACACGGTCGCTGCGCGCGTGAACCGCCATGACCGCCGAGAAGACCGGTTGGCCTTACGATGCCGCCGTGCCCTCCCTCCGCTCGAACGATGATTGATGATGGACAGGTGCTGCGTGAGTCGCAGCCGCGTGGCGCGACCGAACCCGGGGACCGCAGCCACCCAGATGCTTTCGCCGCCTTCACCATGAACAAGCCCTCCGTCACCGTGGTGGTGAAGAAGCGTCGGGGCACGGCGGCAGAGCATCGCGGTGCGCAAGGCAGTCGAGCGCCGCTCGGTGGCCCGGGGCATGAAGAGCGGCGTCCGCGCGTCTACCAGGTCCACCCGTCCACCTCCACGGCGGGCCACGGGCCGCCGGCTTGGGCGCCCGAGCAGCGCGAGCATCGCGCTGGCGAGCGCGACGCGAACGATCGGAACGCCTCGACCGAACCGGACTCCCCCGCCGGCACATTGATGCCTGCCAGGCGTCGGCGCGCCCGCCGTGATCCGGCCCACGCGCCGGGCCAGGTGACGCGCATCGTCTTCGAGACGCCGCCGCCGCCCTTGGCGCCACCCGGCGAGACCGGGGCGCGGGCCTTCGAATTCATCGAACACGCCGAGGTCGGCTACGAGCAGGTGATGGCCGAACTGCAGCAGCTGAGCGCCCAACTCGACCTGGCGCTCAGCGCCCGGAGATTCCGCATCGGGTGAACCGGGCGTCGGACATCGACGGGTGAGGTCTTTGCCCCTCGGCACGGGGCAGGTCATTCATGCTCCGGGGGCCAACCCGGCCCGGAGGCGACCCCCATGTCCCAGACGCGCGTGGAGCAAGACGGCTTCGGCCCCATCGAGGTGCCGGCCGAGGCCCTGTGGGGTGCCCAGACCGAGCGCAGCCGGCGCTTCTTCGCCATCGGCGCGCAGCGCATGCCGCTCGACCTCGTGCATGCGCTGGCGGAAGTGAAGCATGCCGCAGCGGTGGTGAACCGCGACCTCGGGCTGCTCGAGCCGGCCATGAGCGGCGCCATCGCCGAGGCCGCCGCACGGGTGGCGGCGGGCGAGTTCGATGCCGAGTTCCCGCTCTCGGTATGGCAGACCGGCTCGGGCACGCAGACGAACATGAACGTCAACGAGGTGATCGCCAACCTCGCCTCGCAGGCGCTGGGCGGTGGCGTCGGCACCGGCCGCCGCGTGCACCCCAACGACCACGTCAATCGCGGGCAGTCGTCCAACGACGTGTTCCCCACCGCCATGCACGTGGCCGTGGTGCCGCGGGCGCAAGCGCTGCTGGCCGCGCTGGTGCGGCTGCGCGGTGCCCTGCTCGTCAAGGCCGAGGCCTTCGCCGATGTCATCAAGGTCGGCCGCACGCACCTGCAGGACGCCACGCCCGTCACGCTCGGCCAGGAGTTCGAGGGCTACTCGGCACAGCTCGCCATCGCCGAGAACACGTTGCGCCTGGCGGTGCCCGCGGTGTGCGCGCTGGCCATCGGCGGCACCGCGGTGGGCACGGGGTTGAACACGCACCCAGCGTTCGGCACGCGCGTCGCCGCGTGGCTGGCCGCGCGGCTGAACCAGCCCTTCGTGGTCGCCGACAACCTGATGGCGGCGATGGCCGGGCACGAGGCGCTGGTGTCGCTGCACGGCGGGCTGCGCACGCTGGCCGTGGCGCTGAACAAGATCGCCAACGACGTCCGCTTGATGGGCAGCGGCCCGCGCGCCGGCCTCGGCGAGCTGCGCCTGCCGGCCAACGAACCCGGCAGCTCGATCATGCCGGGCAAGGTGAACCCCACGCAGGTGGAGGCGCTCACGATGGTGTGCGCGCAGGTGATGGGGCACGACGTGGCGGTGGGCATCGCGGCCAGCAACGGCCACTTCGAGCTCAACGTCTACAAGCCGCTGATCGCCTTCAACGTGCTCGACAGCCTGCAGCTGCTCACCGACGCGATGGCGAGCTTCACCACCCACTGCGTCGAGGGCCTGGAGGTGGACGCCGACCGCATGCGTTCGCTGCTGGGCAGCTCGTTGATGCTGGTGACTGCGCTCGTGCCCCACATCGGCTACGACCGCGCCGCGCGCATCGCCCACCATGCGCAGGCCACCGGCACGAGCCTGCGCGAGGCAACCCTCACGCTCGGCGGCGTCGATGCGGACCAGTTCGACGCCTGGGTCGACCCGGCGAAGATGCTCGGGCCCGGCTGACGCACGCAGGCGTGCCGGGCCGCGGCCGCGCCTGCGCGTGCAGGACGGTCCGAACACCGGCCGCGGCGCCGCTCACGGCACATCGGAAGGCGCCGCGCGGTACGATGGGCCGGCCAAGGAGAGACACGATGAACAGCGACACGCGTGGCGCGACCGCGGTGCCTGCGGGCGTGGCGAGGCCGGCATGAAGCCCAACGCGATCAAACGCGACGTGCTCGCCGGCAAGACTGTCGCAGGCGCGATGGTCTTCGAGTTCTTCTCGCCGGGGATGTCGGCCATCCTGGCCAATGCCGGCTGCCGCTTCGTGCTCTACGACATGGAGCACACCGGGCTCGGCTTCGAGACGCTGAAGTGGCTGTTCTCGAGCTGCCGCGGCGTGCCCATCGAGCCGATGGTGCGCGTGCCGCGCGGCGAGTACGCCTGGCTCGCCCGCGCCCTCGACCTGGGTGCGCGCGGCGTGATGATCCCGATGGTGGAGTCGGCCGAGCAGGCACGGGCCATCGTGCAGGCGTGCCGCTATCCACCCGTCGGCCGCCGCGGCGCGGCATTCGGCTTTGCGCAGTGTGACTATCTCGGCGGCGACGTGGGCGAGAAGATCCGCCGCTCGCACGAGCGCACGATGGTCATCGCGCAGATCGAGACCGAGCGCGGCCTCGAGCGGGTCGAGGAGATCGCGGCGGTGGACGGTGTCGACGTGCTGTGGGTCGGTCACTTCGATCTCTCCAACTTCCTGGGCATCCCGGGCCGCTTCGACGACCCGCGCTTCGATGCCGCGATGCGCCGGGTCGCCGAGGTCGCCCGCCGCCACGGCAAGGCGGCGGGCTTCATGGCCACCGACGCGGCCTGGATCGCGCGGGCGCACGCGATGGGCTACACGATGATCGCTGGCGGCACCGACGCCGGCTTGCTCGAGATGGCCATGAGGAACCTGGTCGGCCAGATCGAGGCGGCGGGCCGATGAGCCCGGGCGCGCCGGCGCCTCGGGAGCGCTTTCGCGTCGGCCTGACACGCGACCTGCTCACCGCCGGCGGCGAGCCCTCGTTCGGCCGCGGCCCGCTGGCGCTGCTCGACGTGGACCCGCGCATCGAGTGGGAGTTCCTGTCCGAGACGACGGCCGAGATCACGCCGGACGTCATGGCCCGCTACGACGGGCTCTACGTGAACTCGCCGCGCGTCACCGCGGCATCCGTGGCGCGCGCCGACAGACGCGTGCGCATCGTCAGCCGGCACGGCGTCGGCTACGACTCGGTGGACGTGCACGCGCTTGCCGCGAAAGGCGTGATCGCGACCAACACGCCGGTGGCGGTGCGCCGGCCGGTGGCCGTGGCGGCGCTGACGTTCGTCTTCGCGCTCGCCGGCCGGCTCATCGAGAAGGACCGCCTGACGCGCGCTGGCCGCTGGCACGAGCGCACCAGCCACATGGGCCTGGGCCTGACGACGCGCACGCTGGGCGTCATCGGCGCCGGCGGCATCGGCCGCGAACTGCTGGCGCTGGCGCGGCCCTTCGGCTGGAAGATGCTCGTGGCCGACCCGTATGTCGAGCCCGCCGCCGTGGCGGCGCTCGGGGCCGAGTGCGTGCCACTGGAGCGATTGCTGCGCGATGCAGACTTCGTCGTCGCGACGGTGCTGCTGAACGACGAGACGCACCACCTGATGAACGCGGCGCGCTTCGCGTTGATGAAGCCGAGCGCCTACTTCATCAACCTCTCGCGCGGGCCGATCGTCGACGAGCCGGCGCTGGTCGCGGCATTGCGCAGCGGCGCGATCGCCGGGGCCGGCATCGACGTCTTCGAGCAGGAGCCGGTGGCGTCCGACAACCCGCTGCTGGCGATGGACACCGT
>JAEUPE010000012.1 GCA_016790435.1 Rubrivivax sp.
CGCGCGTTCGCCGAGGCCGCTGCAAGCCGGAGGGTGGCATGAACGTCGGACCTGCATCGCGCGGCGTGGCCGGCGCTCTCGGCGTCGGCGTCGTGCGCCGGCTGGCTTCGTTGGCTTCGCTGGCGGCGTGGGCCCTGGCCCTGGCCTCGCTGCACGTCTGCGCGCCGGCGCAGGCCGCCGAGCGCGCCATCGACAAGCAGGTCGACGTGCCGGCCCCGCTGGACCAGGTGTGGGCGGCGTGGACCACGCGCGAGGGCATCGTCGGCTTCTTCGCGCCGGATGCACGCGTCGAGGCCCGCGTGGGCGGTGCCTTCCAGATCTACTTCGACCCCGGTGCCGCAGCGGGTGACCGCGGCGCCGACGACATGCGCTTCCTGGCGCTGCAGCCGAAGCGGATGCTCAGCTTCGACTGGAACGCGCCGCCCTCGCTGCCCGAGGCTCGCCAGCAGCGCACCTTCGTCGTCGTGCGCTTCGCGCCGCTGGACGACAAGACCACACGCGTGACGCTGCACCACACCGGCTGGGGCGACGGCGGCGAGTGGGACAAGGCCTACGCCTACTTCGATCGCGTCTGGGGCTTCGTGCTCGGCAACCTGAGGAAGCGTTTCGAGCAGGGTCCGACGGACTGGAAGCCCTGGCTGGACCAGCTGCAACGCGGGCGGGCCGCCGCGGCCAGCGCGCCGGCCGCGGCCGCCTCGCGCTGAGCGGGCGAACACCGCGCATCGACGCCACCGTTCACACCCAGACGCGCAACGAGTTGCCGGGCCCGGCGCAGCGCGTGGTGGCCGATGCGAGGGGCGCGCGGGGCCGCCCGAGGGATGGAGGGCGCCCCTGCTTGCTCAAGCCCGCTGTCGTAATCTTCGCCCTCGCCAAGCGACTCACGGTCTCGGTCGAACACGCCGCGCCGTGCGACCCTACAGCGCGAGGCGCGGCGTTGGCCCATCCCTGAACCCTCTCAAGGAGATCCGAATTGAGTACTGAGCGCGCAGTTCTGGCGGGCGGCTGCTTCTGGGGCATGCAGGACCTGATCCGCAAGATGCCCGGCGTGGTGTCCACGCGGGTGGGGTACACGGGGGGCGATGTGCGCAACGCCACCTACCGCAACCACGGCACGCATGCCGAGGGCATCGAGATCGTATTCGACCCCGCGGTGATGAGCTATCGGCGTCTGCTGGAGTTCTTCTTCCAGATCCACGACCCGACCACGCCCAACCGGCAGGGCAACGACCGCGGGATGTCTTACCGCTCGGCGATCTACTACGTCTCGGAGGCGCAGCGCCTCGAAGCCATCGACACGATCAAGGACGTCGATGCCTCCGGCCTGTGGCCCGGCAAGGTGGTCACCGAGGTCGCCCCGGTGGGCGATTTCTGGCAGGCCGAGCCGGAGCATCAGGACTACCTGGAGCGCAACCCAGGTGGCTACACCTGCCACTTCGCGCGGCCGAAGTGGGTGTTGCCGCGGCGCGCGGCCAAGGCGGCTTGACGTTGATCTGAACTTGGGCCTGCCTGCCAGCGGCTTCAGCCGCTCTTCAGGAGCGCGGCGTGCGGCGCGACCGCCGCAAACCACCAGGCTCAGCCCGCAACCCGAATCGGTGTCGCGTTGCCGTCGGGGCCTGCGGGCTGCTCGCTGCGCGTGACGAGCGCCAGTGCTTCGCGCGCCATGAGCTCGGCCAGCGCGCCGCGCGCATGCACGGCCCTTTGCGCGCCTTCCTTCAGCAGCAGCTCGGCCTCCTCGGCATTGGGCGCCCGCACGATCACCGGGATGCCGGGGTTGAGCGCGCGCGCCGTCTCGATCATCGGCCGCACGTCGGTGCTGTCTGCGGCGGCCACGACGAGCAGCCCGGCCTCGGCGATGTGGGCCTGGATGAGCACCGCCGGGTCGCCCGCGTCGCCGCTCACCGCCGGCGTGCCTTCGGCGCGCAGCGCTTCGACGCGCTCGCGGTTCTGCTCGACGACGACGAACGGCACGTCGTGCTGCAGCAGTTGCCGAGCCACTTCGCGGCCGACGGCGCCGTAGCCCACCAGCACCACCTGCCGGGCGAGGTACTTGCGGTCGGTGCTCGCCGGCAACTCGGCCAGCGGGTCGTCGCGGCCCTCGAGCGAGCGGGCAAGCGAAGAGCGCTGCAGGATCCAGCGCCGCGCCGGCTCCACGGCCGAGAAGAGCGCCGGGTTGAGCGCGATCGACAGCAGCGCTCCGGCGACGACGAGGCTCTGCGCCTCGGGCGGCAGCACGCCGAGGCCGGCGCCGAGTGCGACGAGGATGAAGGAGAACTCGCCGATCTGCGCCAGGCTCGCCGAGACGGTGAGCGCCGAGTTGAGCGGGTAGCGCAAGGCCAGCACCAGCACCGCCGCGGCGATGGACTTGCCGACCATGATGATGGCGATGACGGCGAGCACCTGGCCGGGCCGATCGACGAGCACGCGCGGGTCGAACAGCATGCCCACCGAGACGAAGAAGAGCACCGCGAAGGCGTCGCGGAAAGGCAGACTCTCCTCCGCCGCGCGGTGGCTGAACTCCGACTCGCGCAGCACCAGGCCGGCGAAGAAGGCCCCCAGCGCCACCGAGACGCCGAAGAGGGCCGAAGCGCCATAGGCGATGCTCACCGCCACGGCGATGACGCACAGCGTGAAGAGCTCGCGCGATCCGGTCTTGGAGATCTGCCACAGCACCCAGGGCAGCACGCGCCGCCCGCCGACGAGCATCAGCGCGACGAAGGCGGCGACGGCGAGCAGCGTCTTGGCGAGCGTGATCCACAGGCCGGCGTCTGCCGCAGACCCGGCCGCAGCGGCGGCGCCACCCGCGCCTGTCGCCGCGTGCGTCATTTCGCCCGTGGTCACGCCCGCCGTGGCGCCCACCAGTGCCGGCAGCAGCACGAGCACGAGCACCATCGCCAGGTCTTCCACCACCAGCCAGCCCACCGCGATGCGGCCGTTCTGCGACTCGAGCAGCCCGCGCGACTCGAGCGCGCGCAGCAGCACCACCGTGCTCGCCACCGACAGCGAGATGCCGAAGATGAGTGCGCCGCCGGGCGACCAGCCCCACCACGTGGCCAGCCCCGCGCCGAGCGCGGTGGCCACCGCCATCTGCACCACGGCGCCGGGGATGGCGAGCTTGCGCACGGCCAGCAGGTCGTCGATGGAGAAGTGCAGGCCAACGCCGAACATCAGCAGCATGACGCCGATCTCGGCCAGCTGCGCCGCCAGGCTCACGTCGGCGACGAAGCCCGGCGTGTAGGGCCCGATCAACACCCCGGCCAGCAGGTAGCCCACGAGCGCCGGCAGCTTGAGGCGCAGCGCCACGAAGCCGAGCACGAGCGCGAGCCCGAGGGCGGCGGCCATCGTGACGATGAGGGGCATGCTCGGGTGCATCACGGTGAATCGTAGATGCCACCACGGGCCATGGCCCGCATGTGCACAGGGAGATCGCCCGGGTACGCCCAGGTCCGCGCCGTTGGCCAGCGCAGGCAGCGGCCGTGAGGGAGGCCGTGAGCGAGGGCGTGAGCGAGGGCGCCCGTGGCCGTGTCGTGCTTTGGCGCCCCCCGGTCGGCAGCCGTCGCCCGACCCTTGACGGCTGTCAAGTGATAATGACCGGCCGCATGTCAGCCTTGCTTGACGTGAACCCGCCAGAACCCGCCTCGCTCTCGTGCGCTTTCGGCAACGCCACCGTGGTCGTCGACCTGGCTGGCGGCACCGGCGCCGCCGAGCAGTCGCCACTGGCCGACGGGTCGGTCGACTTCGGCATCGCCTGCAGCCACTCGGGCTCCCGGCCGGCCGCCGGGCGGGCATTCAACCCGGGCGCCGCAAACGGTCCCCACAATCGCGGCAAAGGATGGCCGACTCGATGAGTGTCGAACGCGCTTCCGCCCGCGAGGCACCCAATGTCCGTGCCGGTTCGCTGCAGGCCTGGTCGGTGGCCGTGCGGCCGCGCACGCTGCTCGTCGCCATCAGCCCGGTGCTGGTGGGCGGCACGCTCGGCTTCGCGCGCACGGGCTCGATCGACCTCATCGCCACGCTGCTCGTGCTGGGCGCCGCGCTGCTGATGCAGGTGGTGACGAACATGCAGAACGACGTCGGCTACACCGTGCGTGGCGGCGAGCGCAGCGGCACGCGCACCGGCCTGCCGCGCGCTACGGCCAACGGCTGGCTCAGCGTGCGCCACGTGCGCGCCGGCATCGTCGTGGCGGCGCTGGTGGCCACGGCACTCGGCTTCGCCCTGGTGGCACACCGGGGCTGGCCGGTGCTGGCCATCGGCGTGTCTTCGCTGCTGGCGGCGCTGGCCTACATGGGCGGGCCGCGGCCCATTGCCTACACGCCCTTCGGCGAGCTCACGGTGTTCGTCTTCTTCGGCCTCGTCGCCGTGATGGGCACGGACTGGGTGCTCACCGGCAGCGTCGGCACGGTGTCGGCTCTGGCCGCGGTGGCCATCGGCGCGCTGGCCGCGGCGGCGCTGGCCGTCAACAACCACCGCGACATCGCGCACGACCGTCTGGTCGGACGCCGCACGTTCGCGGTCAGCGTCGGCGAGGCCGGCTCGCGTCGCCTCTTCGCGCTGCTGCTCGCCTCGCCATTTGCTCTCTTGCCGGTGATGGGCCACGTCGCGCAGGCCTTCGGGCTGCTGCTGCCGCTGGTGCTGCTGCCGGCCGCGTGGCGGCTTTACCGGGCCTTCGTTACCTGCCCGCGCGGTGTGGCGTTCAACGACGTGCTGTTCGGCACCTTCCGGCTCGAGCTGTGGTTCGCCGCACTGCTCTCGGCCGGCGCGCTCCTGGGCCGGTGAGGCGGCGGTGACCGTGGTGCGGGCCCGCCGCCACCTGCTGCGCTGGATGGGCGTGGGGGTGGCCGCCCCCGCCGCGGCTGCCGTCGCGTCGACATGGGCCGTGTCGTCCGCGCGTGCGGCGAACTTCCCGCAGCGCCCGGTGCGCATCGTCGTGCCCTACTCGGTGGGCGTGGGCCCGGACGTGGTGGCGCGCAGCGTCGCCGAGCGGCTGGCGCGGCAGTGGTCGCAGCCGGTGCTCGTGGACAACAAGCCGGGCGCCTCGGGCATCGTCGCCTTCGGCGAGGTGCGGCGCACGCCGGCCGATGGCCACACGCTGTTCCTGGCCGACACCGCGACGATGGCGGTGAACCCGCTGCTGCATGCCTCGCTGCCCTACGACCCGCGGCGCGACCTGGTGCCGCTGACGCTGCTGTTCCGTGCCACCTTCCTGATCTTCGTTGGCGGCACGAACCGCCTGCGCAGTGTGGCCGACCTGCTCGAGGCCGCCCGGCGCCAGCCCGACGGCATCAGCTACGCCACCCTGGGCAACGGCCACGCCAGCCACGTGGCGGTGGAGTCCTTCGCGCGCGCCGCCGGCCTGCGCATGCTGCACGTGCCGTTCAAGGAGGCCGGTGCGATGCTCGCCGCCGTCGCCGCCGGCGAGGTGGACTTCACGACGATCGGCATGAACACGGTGGCGGGGCTGGTGGCGAGCCGCAGGCTGCGCCCGCTGGCGGTGGCGGCCCGCCAGCGCCTGGCCGCGCATCCCGACATCCCGACGCTCGTCGAGGCCGGCGGCCCGGACGTGGAGATGCGCCCCTGGGCCGCGCTGGTGGCGGTGGCGGGCACGCCACCGGAGGTGATCGAACGGCTGCAGCAGGACCTTGCCGTTGCGCTCGCCACGAGCGAGGTGCGCGGCCGCGCCGAGCAGGCCGGCTTCGAGATCACGCCCTCCACGCCGCAGGCGCTGCGCGAACGCGTCGAGGCCGACCTGGCGCTGTACGCACCGCTCGTCAGCGAGGGGCGGGTCGCCCGGCTGTAGTCGCGATGATCGTGCGCCGCAGTGCCCTGGTCGACCGCAGCGCCGAGCAGCTGTTCGACCTGATCGAGGCCGCCGAGCACTACCCGAAGTTCCTGCCCTGGTGCAGCGGCGCGCACATCGTCGAACGCGACGACACGCTGGTGTCGGCCGACCTGCGCGTGCGCTGGGCCGGCGTCGACTTCGCGATGCGCACGCGCAACCCCAAGCGGCGCCCGGAGTACATGGCCATCCACCTGGAGCGCGGCCCGTTCCGGCGTTTCGAGGGCGAGTGGCTGCTCAGCGCGCTGACGCCCCAGGCCTGCAAGGTGGCCTTCACGCTCGACTGGGAGTTCGACAGTGCCGTGATGACGCGCGTGGCCGGGCCGGTGTTCGCGCGCATTGCCGACACGCTGGTCGACGCCTTCGTGCAACGCGCGGCGACTCTCGCGCCAAGCTCCGCGGACGGCGCCGCGGCGCCGTCGCCGCTCCCGCTGCCGGCACCACCACCGCCGTCGCCATCCTCACCGCCCGCCTGAGGCCCCCGGGATC
>JAEUPE010000028.1 GCA_016790435.1 Rubrivivax sp.
GCGCGTGCTCGCGTCGCCGCTGGCGGTGACGAGGTCGAAGCCGCCCTCGTTCATCAGCGCCACCATCTCGTCGCTCGTGCCGGCGGTCTTCACGTTGACCTTGCAGCCGGTCTTCTTCTCGAACTCGGTGACCCAGTCGAAATTCTTGTCGGTGGCGCCGCGCTCGATGTAGCCGGCCCAGGCGACGATGTCGACGCGGCCTTCGCCCTTGCCGATCTTCTGCAAGGGACCCTTCTGTGCCTGCACGGCCGAGTGCGAGACGAGGGCCAGGGCCGCGGTGGCGGCCAGGGCGACGATGTGGCGAGCGGTCATGCGCAGCCTCCTGGGCATTGTTGGGGACAGAGCGAAGGCGGGACCGTAACGGCGCGCCCGGGCGATGTGAAATTCAATTGCCCGGCGCCGGGCTATCTCGAAACGAGAAATCCGGGAAAACGCGCAGGGCTGTCGTGCCCGCTCTTGGCGCTCGGTCCACATGGTGGATTCCGCGGCGCACCGCCGCACCGCATTCCGGGATCATCCCGCCCGGCGCCGGTGCGTCGAACGCCTAAACTCGTGCCCCGCATGCTTGCGGCCGGGTTCACATGCTGAACCCCGGGCCCGCCGATCTGGAACCCGACCTGAATGAGCGCCTCGGACCGTCTGCTCGACCTCTATCGTCTGATGTGCCGCATCCGCTGCTTCGAAGAAGCGGCCGAGGCGGCCAGCATGGGCGGCGTCGCCGCCTGGGGCCTCGCGGCCTCGGACAAGCCGGCACTCGTGCGCGGGCCGCTGCACCTGTCCATCGGCCAGGAAGCGGTGGCCGCCGGCGTCTGCCTGAACCTGCAGCGCGAGGATCTGCTCACCTCCACGCACCGCGGGCACGGCCACACGCTGGCCAAGGGCGCTTCGGCCGAACGCATGATGTGCGAGCTGTTCGGCCGCGCCACCGGCTACAACCGCGGCAAGGGCGGCTCGATGCACATCGCCGATTTCTCGGTGGGCATGCTGGGCGCCAACGGTGTGGTCGCGGCGGGCATCCCCATCGCCACCGGCGCCGCGCATGCGCTCAAGGTGCGCCGCCTGCCGCACGTGGTGGCCTGCTTCTTCGGTGACGGCGCGGCCAACCGCGGCCCGTTCCTCGAGGGGCTGAACTGGGCCAAGGTGTACCAGCTGCCGGTGCTCTTCGTGTGCGAGGACAACCGCATCTCGGCCACCACGCCCACAGGGCCGATGACGGCCGGTGCCGGCGTGTCGGCGCGTGCCGAGTCGATGAGCATCCCGGCCCTCAAGGTCGACGGCAACGACGCCGAGGCGGTGGACGCAGCGGCGGCGAAGCTGCTCGCCGAAGTGCGCGCCGGCCAGGGCCCGCGCCTGCTGCATGCCGTGACCTACCGCTTCAAGGGCCACGTGTCGGTCGACCCCGGCAGCTACCGCGACCCGGCCGAGGTGAAGGCGGCGCTCGAGCGAGACCCGGTGCGGCTGGCGCGCGAGCGCCTGCTGGCCACCGGCGCCGACCCCAAGCGGATCGAGCAGGTGTGGCTGGACGCCAAGGCCGAGATCGACGCAGCGCTCGAAGTTGCCGCCGCCGCCCCCTGGCCCGAGACGGCCGCTGCCTACGAGGACATCATGAACACCGGCGCCGGAGTGTGGCGATGAGCACGCGCACCCTCACCTATGCCGAAGCGGCTGCCGGCGCGTTGGAGCGCGCGATGCGCGCCGACGCCAGCATCGTCGCCCTCGGCGAAGACCTCGGCCGTGGCGGCGTGTTCGGCCAGTACCGCGGGCTGCAGCAGGCCTTCGGTCCCGAGCGCGTCATCGACACGCCGATCTCCGAAGCCAACATCATGGGCGCGGCCGTGGGCATGGCGCTGGCCGGCCTGCGCCCAGTGGTGGAGATGCGAGTCATCGACTTCGCGCTCTGCGCGATGGACGAGATCGTCAACCAGGCGGCGAAGAACCGCTTCATGTTCGGCGGCCAGGGGCGCGTGCCGCTGGTGGCGCGGCTGCCGATCGGCATCTGGTCGGCCTCGGCGGCGCAGCACTCGCAGTCGCTCGAGGCCTGGTTCGCGCACCTGCCGGGCCTGGTGGTGGTGACGCCGGCCACGCCGCAGGACAACGCCGGGCTGCTGACCTCGGCGCTCGCCAGTGGCGACCCGGTGATGTACCTCGAGCACAAGGAGCTCTGGGCCGAGCGCGGCGAGGTCGACGAGACGCTCGCCGTGCCGCTGGGCAAGGCGGCCACGCTGCGCCAGGGCAATGACCTGACCCTCGTCACCTGGTCGCGCGGTGTCGGCCCTTCGCTGGCGGCGCTGCAGCACGAGGCGCTGAGAGGCGTCGGCGTCGACCTCATCGACCTGCGTACGCTGTGGCCGTGGGACCAGGCGGCGGTGCACGCCTCGGCGGCCCGCACCGGCCGGCTGCTCGTGGTGCACGAGGCCGTGCAGGTGGCCGGCTTCGGCGCCGAGATCGCTGCCCACGCTGCCGAGGCCACGGGCTGCCGCGTCGCGCGCCTGGGGGCACCGCGCATTCCCGTGGGCTACGCGCCCGCGCTGGAGGCCGAGTCGCGCCTGTCGCCCGAGAAGATCGCCCTAGCGGCGCGAAGGCTGCTCGATCGGCGCTGAAGCGGCGCGCCTCGAGTCCGCGTTCCCCGCCCGATCTCACCTCTCCCTGCCTTTCCCCGCCTCTCCTCGCGTTTCCCCGCGTTTCCACGCCCGCCGCCCCGCGTTCCCTATCCACCTACAACCAGGAGGTCCTTCCATGAGCCATTCACCCACTCTCCACCGCCGCGGCTTCGTGCAAGCCGGCACTGCCGCCGCGCTGGCGGCCCTCGGCGCGCCCCTGGTCGCGCGTGCCCAGGCCACGATGACCTTCAAGTGGGCCAACAACATTCCCATCACGCACCCCTCGAACATCCGCGTCAAGGAAGCGGCGGATGCCATCAAGGCGGCCAGCGGCGGCAAGGTCGAGATCCAGATCTTCCCGAACAACCAGCTGGGTGGCGACACCGACATGCTGAGCCAGGTGCGCTCGGGCGCGATCGACATCTTCCCGCTGTCGGGCCTCATCCTGCAGACGCTCGTGCCGCTCGCTGGCATCAACGGCCTGGCCTTCGCGTTCAAGGACTACCCCACCGTATGGTCGGCGATGGACGGCGAGCTCGGCGCCTTCATCCGCGACGCGATCGGCAAGGTGGGCCTGCACACCTTCGACAAGATCCTCGACAACGGCTTCCGTAACATCACCACGTCCACCAAGCCGATCAACACCGCGGCCGACCTGCAGGGCTTCAAGATCCGCGTGCCGGTGAGCCCGCTGTGGACGAGCATGTTCAAGGCCTTCGGCGCCGCGCCCACCGGCATCAACTTCAGCGAGGTCTACTCGGCGCTGCAGACGAAGGTGGTCGAGGGGCAGGAGAACCCGCTCGCCATCATCGAGATCGCCAAGCTGTACGAGGTGCAGAAGTACGTCTCCATGACCGGCCACATGTGGGACGGCCAGTGGATCCTCGCCAACGGTCGCCGCTGGAACAGCACGCCCGCCGACGTGCAGGCGCTCATCACCAAGCACGTGACCGAAGCCGTGATGAAGCAGCGCGACGACATCCGCCGCCTGAACAACGGCCTGGAGGCGCAGCTCAAGGCCAAGGGCATGGCCTTCAACTACCCCGACGCGAAGAGCTTCCGCGACGCGCTGGCCAAGGCCGGCTTCTATGCCGAGTGGCGCGGCAAGTTCGGTGACGCGGCCATGGCCAAGCTCGAGAAGTACTCGGGCAAGCTGGGCTGATGTCCCCGGTGCGGCCGGGCGAGGCGGTGGCCGCGCCCGTGCCGGACTCTTCAGACGGGGCGCCGTCGGCCGCGGCGGCCAGCGCGCTGCCGGGCCTGGCGGCGGCGTTGCCACCCGCGTTGCCCGCGTTGCCCGCGCTGGCCGTGCGCCTGATGCGCCCGGTGGAGGCGCTGGGCGCGCTGCTGGTGGCGCTGATCACCGGCCTCCTGCTGGTGGGCGTGGTGGCGCGCTACGTGTTCACGCTGCCGATGGTGTGGATCGACGAGATCGCGTCGCTGTCGTTCCTGTGGCTGGCGATGGTGGGCGCCGTGATCGCCATGCACCGCAACGAGCACCTGCGCCTGACCGTCGTCGTGGAGCGGTTGCCGGAACGGTGGCGCGGTTTCGTGCAGGCCTTCGCGCTGGCGGCCGTGGCCGCGCTGCTGCTGGCCCTGGCCGGCCCGGCGATCGAGTACGCGCGCGACGAGTGGGCCATCCACACGCCCGAGCTCGGCATGCCCAATGCCCTGCGCGTGTCGGCCATCGCCTTCGGCCTGCTGGCCATGCTGGCGCTGGTGGTGGCGTTCGCGTTGCGCACGGTGAACGCGCGCCAGATGGCCGCCGGCGTCGCCTTGGTGGCGGCGCTCGCCCTGGCCTGCTGGCTCGGCAAGCCCTGGCTGCAGACCCTGGGCAACCTCAACCTGCTCATCTTCCTCGGCGGCGTGGTCGCCGTCTGCCTGGTGGCCGGCGTGCCCATCGGCTTCTGCTTCGGGCTCGCCACGCTGGCCTACCTCGCGTTCACGACCACCGTGCCGCTCACCGTCATCGTGAGCCGCATGGACGAGGGCATGAGCAGCATCATCCTCGTCTCGGTGCCCATCTTCGTGCTGCTCGGCTGCGTGCTCGACAGCACCGGCATGGGCAAGGCCATCGTCGACGTGCTGGCGGCGCTGCTGGGCCACATCAAGGCCGGCATGTCCTACGTGCTGCTGGGCTCACTGTTCATCGTCTCGGGCATCTCGGGCTCGAAGGTGTCGGACATGGCGACCGTGGCGCCGGCGCTCTTCCCGGAGATGAAGCGGCGCGGCCACAAGCCGCCGGAGATGATTGCGCTGCTCGCCACCGGCGCGGCGATGGCCGACACGGTGCCGCCGAGCAGCGTGCTCATCGTGCTGGGCTCGGTGGCCGGGGTGTCGATCGCCGGCCTCTTCCAGAGCGGCTTCGTGATCGCCATGGTGCTGCTGCTCGCGCTGCTCGTGCTGGCGCGCTGGAAGGCGCGGCACGAGGTGATGGAGGGGGTGCGGCGCGCGCCTTGGGCGACCGTGGGCAAGTTGGTGCTCGTGGCTTCGCCGGCGCTCGTGCTGCCGTTCCTCATTCGCAGCGCGGTGGGTGGTGGAGTCGCCACGGCCACCGAGGTCAGCACCATCGCCGTCGTGTACGCGCTCATCGTCGGCAAGCTGCTGTACAGCAATGCCGAAGGGTCTCTCACCGCGCGCAAGGTGTACTCGATGTGCGTGGAGGCCGCCGGCCTGTCCGGCGCCATCCTCATCATCCTGGGAACCGCGTCCGGCATGGCTTGGGCCATTGCGCAAAGCGGCGTCGTGCACCAGCTCTCGGCGTTCCTGACCACGATGCCCGGCGGCGCCTTGGCCTACCTGGCAGTGACGATCCTCGTCTTCGTCGTCCTCGGCTGCGTGCTCGAGGGCCTGCCCGCCATCCTGCTGTTGGCGCCGATCATGTTCCCGATCGCCAAGAGGCTGGGTGTCAACGACATCCACTATTCGATGGTGGTGGTCACGGCCATGAACATCGGCCTCATGCTGCCGCCCATCGGCGTGGGCTTCTACGTCGCCTGCCGCATCGGCGGCGACGCGCCCGATGCGGTGATGAAGGCGATCTGGCCGTACATCGGCGCGCTGATCGTCGGCCTCGTGGTGATCGCCGCGGTGCCGTGGCTGTCGACGGTGGCGCTTTGAGTCCAGTGGGGACGATCCGACGGAGTGCGCATCCATGAGGCATCCATGAGCGACGTTGACTCTTCCGCGCCGCTGGCACCGGTGGCGTTGGTGACCGGTGGCGCGCGCGGCATCGGGCTGGCCGCCGGCCGCTGGTTCCTGGCGCGTGGCCATCGCGTGGCGCTGCTGGACAACGACCGCGCCACCCTCACGCGCACCGTGGCCGAACTGGCGCAGCCGCGACGCGTGCTTGCCGTGCACGCCGATGTGTCGGACCCGGCCCAGGTCGACGCGGCGGTGGTGCAGGTGGATGCCGCCTTCGGGCGCATCGACGCGCTCATCAACAACGCCGGCGTGGCGGTGTTCAAGACCATCGGCGAGACCACCTTCGCCGAGTGGCGGCTTGTGATGGGCACCAACCTCGACGGCATCTTCCTGTGCACGCAGGCGGTGGTGCCGGTGATGCAGCGCGGCGGCCGCGGCGGCGCGGTCGTCAACATCGCCAGCATTTCCGGCCTGCGCGCCAGCACGATGCGCGTCGCCTACGGCACCAGCAAGGCGGCGGTGATCCACCTCACCCGCCAGCAGGCGGTGGAGTTGGGCAATGCCGGCATCCGCGTCAATGCCGTGGCCCCGGGCCCGGTGGACACCGAGATGGCCAAGCTCGTGCACTCGGCGGCCATCCGGCGTGACTATCACGACGCCATTCCGCTCAACCGCTACGGCACGCCGGAGGAGATCGCCGAGGTCATCGGCTTCCTCTGCAGCGAGGCGGCGGCGTATGTGAACGGCCAGGTCATTGCCGCCGACGGCGGGTTCGACGCCGCGGGCATCGGCTTGCCCACGCTGCGAGGTTCGGCGGCGGGCGCAGCGGGCGGTTGATGCCCGGCCCGGTGCCCGCGCCGCCGGCCTCGCCGCCCAAGCAGCGTGCGCAGGCCGCTCGGACCGCCCGGGCTGTTGCGAGACCCGGGAGCCCCGTGCGCGCCGAGGTTGCCGGTGCGCAGACGCTGCGCCGCGGCTTGATGGTGCTGCGCTTGCTCACTCGTGTGGGCCCGGGTGGCCTGCGCATGGGTGACATCTGCCGCCAGGTGGCGCTGACCAAGGCCACGGCCGTGCGCCTCACCCAGGCCTTGGTGGACGAAGGTTTCGTGCTGAAAGACCCGGCTTCCGGCCGCTACCGGCTGGGGCCCGAGGCCTTTGCCGTGGGGCTGGCGGCCGAGCCGAGCTACGAACTGCAGCGGCTGGCCGCGCCGACGTTGCGCGCGCTCGCCACCGAGAGCGAAGACACGGTCTTCTTCTCGGTGCTGCATGGCTACGAGACGATCTGCCTGTCGCGCGACGAAGGCGACTTCCCCATCCGCAACCAGTTGCTCAAACCGGGTGACCGCGTGCCGCTGGGCGTGGGCGCGGGCGGCTGTGCACTGCTGGCGGCGATGGGCGACGCCGAAGTGGCCGACGTGCTGGCGCACACGCGCACGGCGCGCGCGCAACGCTATCCCCGCTGCACCGACGCAGCCCTGCGGCAGATGATCCGCGAGACGCGCGAACACGGCTGGTGTGTGCTGCCCGGATTGCTGTTGCCCGACAGCTGGGCGGTGGCGGCGGTGGTGCGAGACCACCACGCCCAACCGGTGGCGGCCATCACCGTGGCGGCGATCAGGTCGCGCCTGGCGCCGGCGCGGCGCACGGCCATCGGGCAGCGTTTGCTGCAGGCCAGCGCCGAGGTCACTCGTCTGGCCCTGGCGGCGGCCGACCGCCGCGCCGACTGAGCGCACGCGCTGCCGCGCGCCCTGCCCTGTTCAGCGCGCCAGCGACGGCCGGCGCTGCAGGGCCAGCCAGGCCAGCGCCAGGGCGACCAGGGTCAGCGGCACCAGCGAGCCCATGTTGAGCAGCGCCCAGCCCTGCGTCGTCACCAGCGCACCGCTGGCAAACGACGTGAACGCCATGGTCGCGAACACGCACATGTCCATCGCGCCTTGCGCCTTGTTCCTCTCCTCCGGCCGGTAGACGGTGGTGAAGAGCGTCGTCGCACCGGTGAAGAGGAAGTTCCAGCCGACGCCGAGCGCAGTCAGCGCGATCAGGAACTGCATCAGGTCCACGCCCGAAAGCGCCACGAGCACGCAGGCGAGATTGAGCAGCACGCCCACCCCCATGATGGGGAGCGCGCCAAAGCGTTTGATGAGGTGGCCGGTGAAGAAGCCGGGCACGAACATGCCGAGCACATGCCACTCCAGCACCAGCGCCGCCCGGTCGAACGGGTGCTGGCACTGCTGCATGGCCAGCGGCGTGGCGGCCATCAGCAGGTTCATCACGCCATAGCCGAGCGCGCCGGCGGCCACGGCGACGATGAAGACCGGCTGCCGCGCGATCTCGGCCAACGGCCTGCCGCTGCCCTCGCCGGGCGCCGGGGCGCGGTGTTCAGGGAACTGGATGAACGACAGCGCCAGCAGCGACAGCAGGGCAACGCCGATCAGCGCCACGTAGGCCCCGGCAAACGGCACGGCGAACCAATCGCGCGTCGCGCTGGCCAGGTTGGGCCCGATGAAGGCGCCCAGGATGCCGCCAGCCAGCACCAGGGAGATCGCCTTCTCCTTGTGCGCCGGCGCCACCAATTCGGGCCCGGCGAACCGATACCGGGCGGCATTGGCGCTGTAGAAGCCGGCAATCATCGTGGCGGCGACGAGCATCCAGAACTGCCTCGAGCTGATGGCCAGCGCGCAAAGCGCCGCGGATGCGGCAGCGACGCTCAAGCCGATCTGGAAGGAGCGCTTTCTCCCCAGGCGGCGCTGCACCTTGGCTACCAGCGGCGCACTGAGCGCGGCGCCAACAACGTAACCCGTGACCGGCAGCGTCGCCAGCCAACCGGCGGGTGCCAGCGCCAGCCCGACGAGGCCGTTGATGGCGATGAACACCACGTTGTTGGTGAGAAACAAGCCCTGGCACAGGGCCAGCAACAGCAGGTGGCGATTCATGAGGACGGATGATCCCACGCGGAACCTTGTGCCCCGCAGGGGCTCCATCGGCGTGCATGATTCGCGTCAGCGCAACCGCGCCGACAGGCGTTGAAACCACCGGTGACCAGACGTGAGCGTTGCGACCCACTTTCTAGGGGTGGTCGTGGCGCGTGACAGGCGTCGCGTGGGCGCCGATTGCTTGTTGCTCGCACCACGAAATGGGGGACAAAGCGGCACTTGATCCACGACACGCGCGGCGCAGAATGGATCATCCGGAAGGTGCAGCGTGCATGAAACGCGCCGTTTGAACATCATTCGGGCGGCGTGACCGGCAGGAAAGCTCTGATGGAGCCTGGGCCCGTGAAGCCGGGACTCCATCAGAACTTCCCAGGGCATCGACGCAGCGGGCACGCCCGTTGCTGAAGGTACCCACTCCACACCGGAGCACTGCATGGACGTGATC
>JAEUPE010000029.1 GCA_016790435.1 Rubrivivax sp.
AGCAACTCGCGGATGCGACGCACGAGCAGGACCTCGTGGTGCTGGTAGTAGCGCCGGTTGCCGCGGCGCTTCATGGGCTTGAGTTGGGCGAACTCCTGCTCCCAATAGCGCAGCACATAGGGCTTCACGCCGCACAGCTCGCTGACCTCACCGATGGTGAAGTAGCGCTTGGCTGGAATGGATGGGAGCGCTTTCTCCATTGAAATCAATGGGATCCAACGGGAAAGCTAGACTCTACTCGAACTCACCTTCTAGGGGGGTGTCGCCCTGCACGATGGCTTTCAGTTTGTGACTGGCGTGAAAAGTCACCACGTTGCGGGCCTTGATCGGGATCGATTCGCCGGTACGCGGGTTGCGGCCCGGGCGCGGCGCCTTGCGACGGATATTGAAGTTGCCGAAACCGGACAGCTTGACATCCTGGCCGCCGACCAGCGTGCCATGAACGATGTCGAAGAAGGCCTCGACCATGTCTTTGCTCTCGCGCTTGTTCAAGCCAAGGCGGTCGAAGAGCAGTTCGGCGAGTTCGGCCTTGGTCAGCGTGGGCGTCTCCAGTGTGGGAAGGATGGCGGACTTGGTCGCCCCTCCCTCTGCTCCGGCGGCGCCGCCCGTGGTGTCTTCGGCCATGTCGTGATTCTCCCTGCCCGGCGTTGCCACGAGTCCCGCCTTTAGGCGCGCAAGCGCGCACCGAAGGCGCTCGCCGCACGCGCCACCGCGGCGGCCACCGCCGCGTCGATGCGCTCGTCGGTGAGTGTGGCGGCATCATCGCGCAGCTCCAGGCGATAGGCCATGCTGCGCTCACCCATGGACACACCTCCGCCCGGCGCGCTCGGACGGTAGATGTCGAACAGCGTCGCCGAACGCACCAGGCCGGCCGGGTCGGCACAGAGGCACGCCGCGAGCGCGGCATGCGAAGCGCGCGCCGCGCCTTCACCCAGCACCAGGGCGACGTCACGCGAGGCCGCCTGCTGGCGTGCCACGGCCCGGTAGACAGGCAACCGGGCCCGTTGCACGGCCGCGAGATCGAGCTCGAACAGCACCGGTGCGTTCGGCAGGTCGTAGGCCTGCCGCCAGCGCGGGTGCAGTTCACCCACGACGCCGATGTCTTCGCCGTCGAGGCGCACGCGCGCACAGCGGCCGGGATGCAACGCTGGATGGGTGGCCGGCTCGAACATGGCCTGGCTTGGCGCGAGCATGGCCTCGATGTCGCCCTTCACATCGAAGAAGTCCGCGGCCCGCTCTCGGGTGCCCCATTGCGCCGCATCCACCGGGCCATACGCGAGCGCCGCGACGCGCGAAGGTTGGTCCACCCCGGCCACGGTCAGTTCGCCGTCGAGCACGCAGGCGTCGCGACGGAAAACGCGCCCGATCTCGAACAGGCGGACCCGCGCCGCCTTGTGCGCGAGGTTGTGGCGCAGCGCCGCGACCAGGCTGCCGACGAGACTGGAGCGCATCACCGACAGTGGCGCCGCGATGGGGTTCAGCACCTTGATGGGGTCGGCGTTTCCGGCCAGTTCGCGCTCCCATCGCTCCTCGACGAAGCTGAAGCCGATCGTCTCCTGGTAGCCGAGGTTGGCCAGCGCCCGACGCAGCACGTGCGGGCTGCGATGGGCTTCGGCGCGCGCGCGCGGCGCCACTGGCGCCTGGGGGTCGGCCGTGGGCAGCTTGTCGTAGCCGATG
This sequence comes from Rubrivivax sp., assembly GCA_016790435.1. Taxonomy (GTDB): domain Bacteria; phylum Pseudomonadota; class Gammaproteobacteria; order Burkholderiales; family Burkholderiaceae_C; genus Rubrivivax. The sequence continues at coordinate 1,678 of JAEUPE010000029.1, forward strand.
ATGCGGATGACCTCTTCGATCAGGTCCTCTTCGATCGCAATGTCGAAGCGCCAGCTCGGTGGCGTCACGCGCAGCGCGCCCGGCTCCTCGGAGAACGAGAAGCCCAGGCGGCGGAAGACGTCAGCGCACTGCGGCTGGGTCAGCGGCAGGCCGACCACCTTGGCGGCGCGGGCCACGCGCATGGCCACCGGCTGGCGCTCGGGCAGCGCCAGCACCTGGTCGTCCATCGGCCCGGCCTCGCCGCCGCAGACTTGCTGGATGAGCGCCGTGATGCGCTCGATGTGCTCGACCGTCAGCGCCGGATCGACACCCCGCTCGAAGCGGTGCCCGGCATCGGTGCTGAAGTTGAAGCGTCGCGAGCGGCCCTGGACAGCTTCGGGCCACCAGAAGGCCGCCTCGACATAGACGTGGCGCGTCTCATCGGACACCGCCGTGGCATCGCCACCCATGATGCCGGCGAGCGACTCGACGGCGCGGGCATCGGCGATGACACCGACCTTCTCGTCGACTTCGATGGTGGTGCCGTTCAACAGCTTGAGCTGTTCGCCGGGCTTGCCCCAACGCACCACGAGCTTCTCGTGGATCTTCTCGAGATCGAAGATGTGCGACGGGCGGCCGTACTCGAACATGACGTAGTTCGAGATGTCGACGAGCGCGGTGACGCTGCGCTGGCCGCATCGCGCCAGGCGCTGCACCATCCAGTCGGGAGTGCGCGCCTTCGTGTCGACATCACGGATGACGCGCCCCGAGAAGCGGCCGCAAAGATCCTTGGCCAGCACCTCGACCGGCAGGTGCTGGTCGTGCTCCGGGCGCACCGGTGAAGTCTTCGGCGTCCTGAGCGGCACCCCGGTCAGCGCCGACAGCTCGCGCGCAATGCCGTACACGCTGAGCGCATGCGCCAGGTTCGGCGTCAGCTTCAACGTGAAGAGGGTGTCGTCGAGGTGCAGGTGCTCGCGCAGGGGCCGGCCCAGAGGCGCCTCAGGGGCCAGCTCGAGCAGGCCGCCGTGCTCGTCGGCAATGCCGAGTTCCTTGGCGGAGCACAACATGCCGGCGCTCTCCACGCCGCGCAGCTTGCCGACGCCGATGACGAAGGGCTTGCCGTCCGGACTGCCTGCTGCCGGCGGCAAGTTCGCCCCGACCAAGGCAAGCGGTGCGCGCAAGCCGACCCGGGCATTGGGTGCGCCACAGACGACCTGCAGCGTCTCGCCGCGGCCGATGCTCACCTTGCACACGCGCAGGCGGTCGGCCTGCGGGTGCTGCACGGCCTCGACGATCTCGGCCACCACCACGCCGCTGAACGGCGGCGCCACCGGGCGCAGTTCCTCCACCTCCATGCCGCTCATCGTCAGCAGGTCGGCGAGCTGTTGCGTGGAGAGCGGCGGGTCGCAGAACTCGCGCAACCAGGATTCCGGGAATTGCATGTCGATCTCTTGGGCTCGTTCGGATGCGAGGCTCGATAGCTCAACGGAACTGCGAGAGGAAGCGCAGGTCGCCGTCGAACATCAGACGCAGGTCATCGATGCCATAGCGCAGCATGGCGAGGCGGTCGGGGCCCATGCCGAAAGCAAAGCCGATGTGGTGCTCGGGGTCGAGCCCGAAGTTGCGCACGACGTTCGGGTGCACCTGGCCCGAGCCGGCCACCTCGAGCCACTTGCCGGCCAACGGCCCGCTGTGGAAGGCGATGTCGATCTCGGCACTCGGCTCGGTGAACGGGAAGAAACTCGGCCGGAAGCGCACGTCGAAGTCGGCGGTCTCGAAGAACTCACGCACGAAACCGGTGAAGACCACCTTCAGGTCCTTGAAGCTGACGTTCTCGCCGATCCACAGGCCCTCCACCTGGTGGAACATCGGCGAGTGCGTGGCGTCGCTGTCGACCCGGTAGACACGACCCGGCGCGATGACGCGGATCTCGGGCACGCGCTCTCCCTTCGCCTCGAGCTCGGCGTACTTGGCCGCATGCGCGCGTGCGTAGCGCACCTGCATCGGGCTCGTGTGCGGGCGCAGGTTCAGCCAGCGGCCTTCGGCGTCCTTCAGGTCGACGTAGAAGGTGTCCTGCATCGAACGCGCGGGATGGTTCTCCGGGTTGTTGAGCGCCGTGAAGCTCATCCAGTCGGTCTCGATCTCGGGGCCGTCGGCCACGTCGAAGCCCATGCTCGCGAAGATGGACTCGATGCGCCCGAGCGTGCGGCTCACGGGGTGCAGCCCGCCCGCGCCGCGCTGGCGGCCGGGCAAGGTGACGTCGAGGGCCTGCGCCTGGAGTTGGAGTTCGAGCTCGGCTTCGGCGAGCGCTTCGCGCCGCGCGTGCAGGGCCGCCTCGATGTGCGCCTTGGCCTCGTTGATCTCGGCGCCGCGCGCCTTCTTCTGCTCGACGGGCAGGCTGGCCAGCGCCTTGAGCAGTTCCGTCACGCGGCCGCTCTTGCCCAGGAAGCGCGCCTTCGCGTTCTCCAGTTCTGCCGGCGTGGGCGCGGCGAGGAACTCGGTGTTCGCTGCTGCCACCAGGTTGTCGAGATCGGTCATCGCGCTGCCATCTGCCAAGACGAGGGAGGACAAAACGGAAGGCAAAACAAAAGGCCGCCCTTGCGTGACGGCCTTCGTCTGCTCAAGAGGCCGCCCCGGAAGCTCCGGTGAAGGCGGCCGCGGGACTCAAGCGAGCTCGGCCTTCACCTTCGCCACGATGCTGCCAAAGGCGGCCGGGTCCTTGACAGCAAGCTCGGCCAGCATCTTGCGGTCGATGTCGATCTGCGCCTTCTTCAGGCCGGCCATGAACTTGCTGTAGGTGACACCGAGCTCGCGGCTCGCGGCGTTGATGCGCGCGATCCAGAGCTGGCGGAAGACCCGCTTGCGGGTGCGGCGGTCGCGGTAGGCATATTGCCCCGCCTTCATCACCGCTTCTTTGGCGATGCGGAAGACGTTCTTGCGGCGGCCGCGGAAGCCCTTGGCCAGGGCGAGGATCTTCTTGTGGCGGGCGTGGGCGGTGACACCACGTTTGACGCGAGGCATGTCAGTGCTCCTTCGTGTTCAGCGTGGGTCGATCACAGACCGGCGAAGGGCAGCATCGCCGCCATGTGGCCCATGTTGGTCTCGTGCACATTGGCCGAGCCGCGCAGGTGCCGCTTGCGGGTGGTGCTCTTCTTCGTGAGGATGTGGCGCTTGAACGCCTGGCCGCGCTTGACGGTGCCGCCCGGGCGGACGCGAAAGCGCTTCTTCGCGCCGCTCTTGGTCTTCATCTTGGGCATGACTGCTCCTTCTGGGTTTGCCGCTGCAGGCGACACCGGGGCATCGGTGTGCTTGATGGCCTGCAACTGCTTGTTGCCGACCGCCGGGGGACCCGACCCGGCGGCGGCGGACTCGAAAACTCTGCTCGCTACTTCCTCTTCGGCGCCAGCACCATGATCATCTGGCGTCCTTCCAGCTTGGGCATGTGCTCGACCACCGCCACATCGGCCAGTTCGTCGCGGATGCGCTCCAGCATGCGCATGCCGATGTCCTGGTGCGTGATCTCGCGGCCCCGGAACCGCAGCGTCACCTTGCCCTTGTCGCCGTCCTCGGCGATGAAGCGGCGAAGGTTCCGCATCTTGATGTTGTAGTCGCCGTCGTCGGTGCCGGGCCGGAACTTCACTTCCTTGACCTCGATGACCTTCTGCTTGGCCTTGGCTTCGGCGGCACGCTTCTGCTCCTGGTACTTGAACTTGCCGTAGTCCATCAGCCGGCAGACCGGGGGGTCGGCGGTGGCGGCGATCTCCACGAGATCCACGTCCAGCTCGCCCGCCATGCGCAGGGCTTCCAAGGTGGGGACGATGCCCAGGGGTTCGTTCTCGACCCCATTCAGGCGCACCTGCGGCGCCATGATCTCTCGGTTCAACCTGTGCTTGCGCTCCGCGTTAGGAACGCGCCGGTCCATGAAAGTAGCGATGGTTTCAACTCCTCAGGTGGCTCCGAAGGCGGCACGGGCCACGCAACAACAACGAAAGCGCGCCCGGGCGGGCAATGTCAGACCTTCCGGGCGATGTCGCCAGCGATCTTCTTGGAGAAGTCTGCCAGCGGCATCACACCGAGGTCCTGGTTGCCCCGGGCGCGCACCGCAACTGCCCCGCTCGCCTTCTCCTTGTCGCCTACGACAAGGATGTACGGGACCTTTTGCAAGGAATGCTCACGGATTTTATACGTGATCTTCTCGTTGCGCTGGTCGAGATGGACCCTAAGCCCATGTTTTTGAAGCGAATTCACAACCTCGGCCGCGTACCCGACCTGGCTGTCGCTGATCGAGGTCACCACCACCTGCACCGGGGCCAGCCAAGTGGGAAAGGCACCAGCATGGTGCTCGACGAGGATGCCAGTGAAGCGCTCGAGCGAGCCGAAGTTGGCCACGTGCAGCATCACGGGGCGCTGGCGCGAGCTGTCTTCGGCCACATAGGTGGCGTCGAAGCGTTCGGGCAGGTTCGGGTCGACCTGCAGCGTGCCGCATTGCCAGTCGCGGCCGATGGCATCTCGCAGCACGAACTCCAGCTTGGGGCCGTAGAAGGCGCCCTCGCCCGGGTTGATCGAGAACTCTCGGCCGAGTGAGCTCAAGGCTTCGCTCAGCGCCCGCTCGTACCGGTCCCAGGTTTCGTCGCTGCCAATGCGCTTGGGCGGCCGCGTCGAGAGCTTGATGCGAACGTCGGTGAACCCGAAGTCCGCGTAGATCGACATGATCAACTCGACGACATCGCGGCACTCGGCAGTCATTTGCGCCTCGGTGCAGAAGATGTGCGCGTCATCCTGCGTGAAGTGCCGAACCCGCATCATGCCGTGCAGCGCGCCGCTGGGCTCGTAACGGTGCACCTTGCCGAATTCGGCAAAGCGGATCGGCAGTTCCCGGTAGCTGCGCAGACCGTGCTTGAACAGCGCCACGTGACCGGGGCAGTTCATCGGCTTCAGCGCGAAGACGCGCTCGTCCTCGGTCTGCGTCGAGAACATGTTCTCGCGGTAGTTGGACCAGTGACCGGAGATCTCCCACAGCGAGCGGTCCATCACGTCGGGCGTGTTGACCTCGACATAGCCGGCCGCCGCACGGCGCACACGCATGTAGCCGATCAGGTCCTGGAAGACGCTCCAACCCTTCGGGTGCCAGAAGACCGAGCCGGGCGCGTACTCTTCGAAGTGGTAGAGGTCGAGTTCGCGTCCGAGT
>JAEUPE010000038.1 GCA_016790435.1 Rubrivivax sp.
GCCCGCTTCCGCTTCACGCGCGAGGAGGGGCTGGAGACCTCCCTCACGAGCCGATGAACGCCATGGCAGAAATGAATCCCCACGGCAGCGCCGGCGATGCCTGGCGCTATGCGGTGCTCGGCAACCCGATCGCGCACAGCCGCTCACCCTTCATCCACGAGGCCTTCGCGCGGCAGTGCGGGCTGCCCATCCGCTACGAGCGCGTGCTGAGCCCGCTCGACGGCTTCGAGGCCACGCTGCGCGCCTTCGCCGCCGAGGGCGGACGCGGCGTCAATGTCACGGTGCCATTCAAGTTCCAGGCGCTCGGCCTGGCCGCGCGGCGCAGCGCGCGCGCGCTGCTGGCCGGTGCGGCCAACATCCTCAAGCTCGACGAGGCCGACGGCTGGCTCGCCGACAACACCGACGGGGTGGGCTTGGTGCGCGACATCGAGCAGGGCGCCGGCTTCGCGCTGGCCGGCCGGCGGGTGCTGCTGCTCGGCGCCGGCGGCGCGGCGGCCGGCGCGCTGGGGCCACTCATCGCCGCCGGCGCGGCCCGGGTGGTGCTCGCCAACCGCACGAGGCCGAATGCCGAGAGCATCGCCGCGGCGCACGCGGCCTGGGCCGACCGATACCGGGTGACGCTCGCCGTCAGCGGCTTCGACGATGCGGGCGAGGGCTTCGACATCGTCGTCAACGCCACCAGCAGCAGTCTTGCCGGGGCGGCGGTGCCTGTGTCGGCGCGCGTGCTGGCACCCGGCGCGTTGGCGCTGGACATGATGTACGGTGCCGCCGCCGAGCCCTTCCTGCGTTGGGCTCGAGCAGCAGGCGCCACCGCGCGCGACGGCCTGGGCATGCTGGTGGAGCAGGCCGCCGAGGCCTTCCTCGTCTTCCGCGGCGTCATGCCGCAGGCCGCCCCCGTGTTGGCCGCGCTGCGCGAGCAGCTCGCTGCCGAGGCGGCCGCTTCGGCTCCGGCCGCGCGGGCATGAAGAACTCCTGGCGCCAGGTCCTGCGCTTCGGCGCGCTGCTGGCCTTGAGCCTGCTGGCGCTGCAGGCCGCCTTCGTGCTGCGCATCGCCCTGATGGCCGTGCTGGATCCACAGTCGACCACCTTCCAGCGCAGCGAGATGTGGCGCCTGGTCGCCCAGCGTCGGCCCTTGATGTGGGCGCAGCAGTGGGTGGACCTGCCACAGGTGTCACCCAACCTCCAGCGCGCCGTGATCGCCAGCGAGGACGCAGCGTTCGTCGAACATGTGGGCGTCGACTGGGAGGCCATCGAACGCGCCTGGGAACGCAACCAGCGCGAGGAGGCGCGCGCCGCCGCGCGTGCCAAGCCGCCGCCGCGCGCCGGGGCACCGGTGCGGACGCGCCACCCGCCCAAGCTCGTGGGCGGCAGCACGATCACGCAGCAATTGGCGAAGAACCTGCTGCTCAGCGGCGAGCGCGCGGCCGTGCGCAAGGCGCAGGAACTGGTGCTGACGTTGGCGCTGGAGGGCCTGCTGTCGAAGCAGCGAATCCTGGAGATCTACCTCAACAACGTCGAGTGGGGCGAAGGCCTCTTCGGCGCCCAGGCGGCGGCGAGGTACTACTTCCGCGTCGATGCGTCACGACTGGGGCCCGAAGCCTCGGCCCGCCTCGCCGTGATGCTGCCGGCACCCAAGCTCTTCGAGCGGGCGCCCGGCTCGGCCTACGTGGCCGAGCGCGCTGCCGTGATCGCCGCCCGCATGGGGGCGGTGGACCTGCCTCGGTGAAGAAGGCCATGGGGCCGAGGGGCTGAAGGGAGCCGGCCATGAACCCGTTCGGCGAAGAGATTGCGGCTGCAGCCGCCCGGCTGGTGGTGGAAGAAGGCCTGGAATACGCGGCGGCCAAGCGCCGCGCCGCGCGGGACCTGGCCCGGCACGGGGGTGGACGGGGCGGTCGCCAGGCCGAGCTGCCGTCCAACGAGGCGGTGGAAGAGGCGGTACGCGAACACATTGCTCTCTTCTGCGCCGATACGCAGCCGCTTGAACTGGCCGCCTTGCGGCGAGTGGCGCTCGCCTGGATGCGCCGGCTGGCCGAGTTCCGCCCACACCTGGCCGGTGCCGTCTGGCGAGGCACCGCCACCCGGCTGTCCTCGGTGCACCTGGACCTCTATTGCGACGACGGCAAGACGGCCGAGATCGTCCTCATCAATGCCGGCATCGACTTCGACCTCGCGCCGGCCAGCGGGCCTGACGATTCGGTGCTCACGGTCAGCTCGCCCTGCAGCGAACTCGGCGAGCCAGTCACGTTGCACTTGCATCTGCAGGACCACGACGCCCTTCGAGGTGCGCTGAAGCCCGACGCCCAGGGGCGCACGTGGCGGGGTGATCAAGTGGCCCTGGAACGCCTGCTCGCCGACAAGGAGTGGCCATGATGACCGGCGGAGGCCGGCGCCTCCTGCTTTCGGCCGGCGCGGCGGCCGCAGCCGCCGGCTTGGCCGCGGCGATCTGGCAAGGGCGGCGCGCCGGGCCCCAATCGGCACAGGCTGACGCCGAACCCATCTGGTCGTTGCGCTTCGCCCGGCCCGGAGGGGGTGAGTTCGCCATGGCCACATTGCGCGGCAAGCCGCTCCTGCTCAACTTCTGGGCCACGTGGTGCCCGCCGTGCATTCGGGAGATGCCGGAAATCGATCGCTTCGCGCGCCAATTCGCTTCCAACGGTTGGCAAGTCCTTGGGCTCGCCGCCGATCAGGAGAAACCCGTGCGGGAGTTCCTGAGCCGGCAGCCGGTCGGCTATCCGATAGCATTGGCGGGGTTCGAAGGCATCGCCCTGAGCCGCCAGCTCGGCAACGAGGCAGGGGCCCTGCCCTTCACCGTCGCCTTCGACGCCAGCGGCCGGGTGACGCACCGGCACTTGGGCGAGACGCGCCTCGAAGTGCTCGCGACTTGGGCCAAGACCTAGAACCAGAGCCAACGAGCCGGCAAACGCGACGATCTGCCCCCAAAGGGCCGCTTACTGCCGCAAAAAGGCGTAGAGTCTCGGGCTCTCCCGGGCGCAGGCCGCGCCCGGCAAGACATGCCACAGAGGCTCGCCGCCCGCCCCACGGGCCGCGCGGAGCCCAAGAATCAAACTGCCCCGAGGAGCCCGCCGATGGACCTGCGCAAGCTGAAGACGCTGATCGACCTGGTTTCGGAGTCCAACATCTCCGAACTCGAGATCACGGAGGCCGAAGGCAAGGTTCGCATCGTCAAGGCCGCCGCCGCGGTGGCCGCTCCCCCGGCCATCGCCCCGTCCCCTGTCGGCACGATCGCCGCCAGCCCGGCGCCCGTCGCGGAGCCGGCCGCACCGCCCGAGCCGGCCGGCCAGGTCATCAAGTCACCCATGGTGGGCACCTTCTACCGCGCTGCCAGCCCCGGCGCCAAGTCCTTCGTCGAGGTCGGTGACGAGATCAAGTCCGGGCAGCCGGTCTGCATCATCGAAGCGATGAAGATCATGAACGAGATCGAAGCCGATTGCTCGGGCAAGATCGTCCGCATCCTGTGCGAGAACGGGCAGGCGGTGGAGTTCGGCCAGCCGCTGTTCATCGTCGAGTAGGCGGGCGGCTTCCGTGTTCAAGAAGATCCTGATCGCCAACCGCGGGGAGATCGCGCTCCGCATCCAGCGCGCCTGCCGCGAGATGGGCATCAAGTCCGTGGTGGTGTACTCCACCGCCGACCGCGAGGCCAAGTACGTCAAGCTCGCCGACGAAGCAGTTTGCATCGGCCCGCCGCCTTCGGCGCAGAGCTACCTCAACATGCCGGCCATCATCAGCACGGCCGAGGTCACCGACGCCGAGGCCATCCACCCCGGCTACGGCTTCCTGAGCGAAAACGCCGACTTTGCCGAGCGCGTGGAACGCAGCGGCTTCACCTTCATCGGGCCGACGCCGGAGTCGATCCGCATGATGGGCGACAAGGTCTCGGCCAAGCAGGCCATGATCAAGGCGGGCGTGCCCTGCGTGCCCGGCAGCGAAGGCGCGCTGCCCGAGGACCCGAAGGAGATCGTGCGCATCGCGCTCGAGATCCGCTACCCGGTCATCATCAAGGCGGCCGGCGGCGGCGGCGGGCGCGGCATGCGCGTCGTGCACACCGAGGCGGCGCTCATCCACGCCGTGCAGACCACGCGCGCCGAGGCCGGTGCCGCCTTCGGCAACAGTGCCGTCTACATGGAGAAGTTCCTCGAGCACCCGCGCCACATCGAGATCCAGGTGATGGCCGACCAGCACAAGTCGGCGGTCTGGCTGGGCGAACGCGACTGCTCCATGCAGCGCCGCCACCAGAAGATCATCGAGGAGGCGCCTGCGCCGGGCATCCCGCGCCGCATCATCGAGAAGGTCGGCGAGCGCTGCGCCGCCGCCTGCAAGCGCATCGGTTACCGCGGCGCCGGAACCTTCGAGTTCCTCTACGAGGACGGCGAGTTCTATTTCATCGAGATGAACACGCGCGTGCAGGTCGAGCATCCGGTGACCGAGCTCGTCACCGGCATCGACATCGTGCAGATGCAGATTCGCGTCGCCGCGAACGAGAAGCTGCCGTTCACGCAACGGAACATCGAGATGCGTGGCCACGCCATCGAGTGCCGCATCAACGCCGAGGACCCCTACGTCTTCACGCCCTCGCCCGGGCGCATCACGCTGTGGCACGCGCCGGGCGGACCGGGCGTGCGCGTCGACTCGCACGCTTACACGAACTACTACGTGCCGCCCAACTACGACTCGATGATCGGCAAGATCATCGTGCACGGCGACACGCGAGAGCAGGCGCTCGCGCGCATGCGCACGGCGCTTTCGGAAACAGTGGTCGAGGGCATCCTGACCAACATCCCGCTGCACCGCGAGTTGATGGTCGACGCAAAGTTCATCGAGGGCGGCACCACCATCCACTACCTCGAGGGCTGGCTGGGGCAGCACCGCCGCTAGCGCGGCGGCAGCCGCCTGTCAGCGGTGCCGGTGAATCGTCATCCAAGGCGAGGCGCCGCGATCTCAGCTCGCGGCGGGCCTGCCGCTCCCGGCGCGCACGGCCTTGATGCTCTTCTCGACGCGTTCCGCCACCTCGCGCTCGCGCTGCAGCGTGCGCAGCGTGTTCTGCGCCTCCTGCCCCGAGGTGTCGAGGCGCGAAAGCGTGTTCTGCGCCTCCTGAACGGTGAAGTCCAGGCGCGCCAGCTTCTCGCCCACGTCGTCGATCACGACACGCTGCTCGCTCAGGCTCTCGAGCGTGCCCTGCATGTCGCTGAACATGGCCGTGACGGCCAACGCGCTGGCACGGGCCTCCTCCACGTTCTTGCGCCACGACTCGATGAGCTCGATCTTCTCGTCGGTGTCGCCGATGCGGCCCAGCAGGTCCTCGACCTTGACGCGGATGTCCGACACGTCCTTGCGGTGCTCGGCCACGAACAGCAGGTCGGCCTTGCTGTGGCTGCTGATCTGACGGATGCCGTCGACCTCGGCCTTGACGGCATTCACGAGCGCCTCGCGGTCGGCGAGCGACTTCATCTTCAGCTCCAGGCCGTTGGCATGGCGGTCGAGGTCGGCGAGCCTGGACTCGAAGCTGGCCAGCGCCTTCTCGGTGTGCACGAGCAGCGAGCGGCGATGATCGAGCTGCCGCGACATGGCCTCGGCCCGCTGCATCTGCGCCTCGGTCAGCGTCACCTGCGACAGCACGTCGCGCTGCCGCGACTGCACCTGCGTCAGCTGCGTCATCACCTCGTCGCTGCGTGTGGTGACCTGGGCCAGGTCCTGACTCAGCGCCTGCACCTGCCGCAGACGGTCCGAGGTCTCGGCCGCCTGGCGCAGGCCATGCTCGATGAGGCCGGCGAGGCGGCCCTGCTGCTCGAGCGCAGTCGCCTCGGCCTTCTTCATGGCTTCGAGCGCGCGCTGTGAACTGCGCAGGTCCTCGCCGAGCCGGGACACCTCCTCGGCGAGCGGTGACAGTCGCGCCTGCTGCGCCGACAAGCCCTCGAGCTGCTGTTGCGCGAAGCCCATGCGGGTACCCAGGCTCTCACACTGGTGCGCGAGGGCCTCGATCTCGGTGCGCCGCGCCACCTGCTCGGACATGCGCCGCTCGACTTCCGCGGTCAGGGCGAAGAGTTCGTTGACGCGCACCTCCACCTTCTCGACGAGCTGCATGCGGCCGTGGATCCGCGTCACCTCGGCGTCGAGGCCCGCCATCGCATCTCCGAGCCGCTTGGTGCTCGCGTTGCCCTCTTCGAGCAGCGACATCCTGCCCAGCACGGACTCCAACCGGGCCTCGATTTCCGGCGTGCGGCCGATCATCTCCGAGGCACGCGCCGCGAACGCTTCGAACGCGCTGCGGTCCTCCGCCAGCTTGTCGCGCTGGCGGGCCACCTCGCCGTAGGCCTTCTGTAGTTCGTCGAGGTCGGTGCGCATGGCCTCGAGGTCACCCTGCGCCTTCATCAGGCTGTCGTGTTGCGTCGCAGTGCGCCGGCCCAGCGCTTCGACGAGACCGAGCTGTTCCGTCAGGTCGTCGAGCGCACTCTGCTTGCGCGCCAGATCCTCGGTCTCCGTGCGCAGGTCGAGGAAGACCTTGTCGAGGCTTTCGGCCTTCTGTTGCATGGCGGCCAGCATCTCGTCCTTGGACAGCACCGTCTGCATGCGCGTCTCGGTGTCGGCCAACGCCGCCGACAGCGACTTCAGTCGCTCGTCGAAGACACCGAACTCCTCCTTGCCGACCGCCAGCCGTTCGGAGGCAGCACGCAGCCCTTCCAGCAATGCCCGGCCCTGTGCCTCCAGACGTGCGGAGTCGCGCACGAACTCTTCGCGCGCGGTGGACGCGGCGGCGAGGTCCTGCGTCGCGCCACGGGCCATGCCCTCGATGCGGGCAACAGCCTCCTCGGCGCGCTGCATCTGCTCGCGACCCTCTGCGAGCTTGGCGACCTGCGCGTCCATGGCCCACACCATCTGGCTCAGTCGCGCCGTTTCAGCCACGGCGTGGTCGACGGCATGCCGCTGCGTCTCGAGCGACTTGGTCTTCAGCGCCACGTGCTCAGCCAGCGCGTGCAGCGAAGTGATGCGCTTCTCGGTGTCCCTGCTCAGCTCCTGCAGCTGGGCCAGCGACTCGAACCGCGACTCGACTTCCTTCGCCGCACCCACGGCCTTCTCGGAGTCGGTGCGTGCATCGCGCGCGACCTCACGCACCTTGCGCACCTCTTCGCGCAGATCGGCCTCGGCCTTGCGCAGATCGGACAGCTCGGCCTGCAAGGCCTGCGCCCCCTGCATCGACTGCTGCAGCGCCTCGCCCGACTTGCGCAGCTGCCCCTGTGCCTTCTCCAGGTCGTCGTGCTCCTGGCGCAAGCCCGCCAACCCGGCGCGGGTGTCGCGCGCCTGGGCCCCGAGTTCGTCGAGGGCCTTGCGGTGTGCGTGGATGTGGCCCTCCGGCTCGAGCAGCGCCTTCGCCGTCTGCTCCGCCTCTGCCAGCTGGGCCATCAGGTCGGCGACACGATCGTCGAGTTTCTCGACGCGACCGATGCGGTCTTCGTAGCCGCTGGCCTTGCCCGCCAGGCCCTCGACCTTGCGCACGATGCCCTCGGCCTTGGCGCCCACCTCGTCGAGCGCCTTGTTCGTGCGCACGAGCTTGGCCAGTGCCCCCGAGGCCTTGGCGACCTGCGCGTCGAATGCCTCGCGCTCGGCCCGTATGGCCTCCCGCTCCTCGCGCGCGGCTTCCCGCTCCTCACGCACCGCCTCGCGTTCCTCGCGCACTTCGGCGAGCAAGTCGCGCAACTCGGACTCCACCGCACGGCGTTCGCCGTTGGTGCGAAAGATCGAATCCAGCATGATGGCCTGTCTCCCGTTACCGCTGCGGCCGGGCCCCAAGCGCCAGCCTCACCGCCTCCCTCGGCGGGGTGCAACGATTTGTACAGGGATCACCTGGGCGCACCATCCACTCATTCGTGCGGGTATGGGATTGCAGAGTGCAGAACGCACGGCCGGTCGGAGGACACCACGCGCACCGGTAGCATCGGCGTCATGTTTGAGTTAGTCGTTCGAGCCCCGGAAACCCTCGTGGAGATCCTCTCCGACGCGCTGGTCGACGAACTCGAGGCCCTGTCGGTGACGGTCGAGGATGCCGATGCAGGCACCGAGGGCGAGCACGCGCTCTTCGGCGAGCCCGGCCTGCCGGCACCGGCCCCCGGATGGCAGCGTTCGACGATCCGCGCCCTGTTCGAGACCGAACATGCCGCCGAAGCCGCCGCTGCGGTGCTGCTCGCGCAACCCTGGCTGCAACCCCGCGCCGCCGAGCCCGGCCAGCCCCCCGCAGCCTTCGTGCAGGCCCTGCAGCCGGTCCCCGAGCAGGACTGGGTCCGGCTGACGCAGTCGCAGTTCGCGCCGGTGCCGATCACGCCGGACTTCTGGATCGTGCCCAGCTGGCACCAGTCGCCCGCGGAGGCACGGCTTGTCATCGGCCTCGACCCCGGCCTCGCCTTCGGCACCGGCACCCACCCCACCACGCGCATGTGCCTGCGCTGGCTCGCGCGCGAGGCGCCGTCTCGGGCGGCCTGCTGGACACGGGTGCTCGACTACGGCTGCGGCTCCGGCATCCTCGCCATCGCCGCGGCCATGCTAGGCGCTAGCGGCGTCGATGCGGTCGACATCGACCCCGCGGCCGTGCGCGCCACCACCGAGAACGCCGAGCGCAACGGTGCCGCCGTCCGGGCTGCCCTGCCCGAGGGCGCGCATGGCGCGTACCCGCTGGTCCTGGCCAACATTCTCGCCACGCCGTTGAAACTGCTGGCGCCGCTCCTGACAGGCCATCTGGCCCAGGGCGGGTGGCTCGTGATGGCCGGCATGCTCGAGCGCCAGGCCGACGAACTGCGCGTGACGTACGCTCCCCACCTGCCCATCACCGTCCTCGACAGCGACGAGGGATGGGTGCTGATGGGTGGCCAGGCCTCGGCTGCCCCGGGGGATGCGCCACGATGACGCCACCCTCGACCAGCCTCGCCTCCCGCTGCCCGGCGTGCAAGACGGTCTTCCGCGTCGTGCCCGACCAATTGCGCGTGTCCGCAGGCTGGGTGCGCTGCGGGCGCTGCGCCGAGGTCTTCAACGCCTCCGAGAACCTCGTCGATGCCGCCACCGGTGCCGCGAGGCCGCCGCGCTGGCTGCAGACGGGTGACCCCTCCGCCCAGGACACGACACCGTCGGCCCTCGTGCCCTCGCCTTCGCTGCACGGGAGGCTCGACATGCGCGAACCGGCCGCGGACGCGCTGCCCGACATCCCGCATGGCGAGTTCGTCGTCGACCCGTTCGCGCCGGCACCGCCGCGCGCGCCCGCCCGGTCCTTCACGCCGGCACCGCCCACGCGCTCGTCACCGGCACCCGCGCCGCGCACGACGCCCCCTCCCTCGCCCAGGCCCGCGCCGGCGGTCACGCCGAGGCCCGCGCCAGCCGGGCCCACCGGGACCTTCAGGCCGCCGATCCCGCCCACTTTGGCACCGATCCGGCCGGCGCCGCTCCCGACGCCGGCGCCGCCGCCCCTTCCCACCCGCGCACCGACGCCCACACCGACGGCGCCCCTGACGCCGGCGCCGACACGGGTGGCGACGCCCTTGCCGCTTGCGGCAGCACCGGCGCCGAAGCGCTTGTCCCCGACGCCGACTGCCACGGTGGCTCCGACTGCGAAGCCGACACCGGTGGCGACTCCCGCACCGACCGCGGCGCCGACTGCAGCACCGACTGCAGCGCCGACAGCAGCACCCACTGCAGCACCGACGCCTGCACCAACTCCTGCGCCGACCCTGGCTCCCACCCCGGCGCCGACGCCTGCACCAACGCCCGCCCCCACGCCAGCGCCTACGCCAGCGCCCACATCTCGGCCGACCGCGGCTCCCACCTCGGCACCAACGCCGGTCCCCACGCTGGCGCCAACTCCGGCGCCGACTCCCGCGCCGACACCAGCCCCCACTGTCGCAGCGCCGCCCGCGGCGGCGGCCTACCCCGAAGAGGCCTTCGTCGTCGAGGCGGCCGATGAGGTGGCCGCGCCCATCGACGTCGATGAAACCGGCCAGGCCTTCCTCGACATCGACGTACCTGCCGACGAAGCCGACGTCGACATCGTGGCGCTCGAGGACGAAGGCGCGGCTTCGGAGCGGATGGCCCCTTCGCCACGGGCCGACGTCGCTGAAGTCAGCGAAGGACAAGAGGAACAACTGGCGCTGCCGCTCGAGGCCGACGCCGCGGCCGACATTCGCAGCGACCCCGGCGACACACCCTCCTTCGTGCGCCAGGCGGAACGCGAGGCCCGTTGGCGCCGGCCGCGGGTGCGCGTGGCACTCGCGTTGGGCTGCGTTGCCGCCAGCCTGCTGTTGGCCGGACAGTGGATGGTGGCGCAGCGCGACCTCGTCGCCGCCCGCTCGCCGGGGCTGAAGCCGATGCTGGCCGCCGCCTGCTCGGTGCTCGGCTGCGAGGTGCGGGCCCCGCACGCGCTCGACGCGCTGCGCGTCGAGAGCAGCGGCGTCGTGCGCGTCGAGAAGGGCGACCTCTACCGATTGAGCGTGGCGCTGCGCAACCTGCGCACGCACGAGGTGGCCCTGCCCGCCTTCGAGCTGGCGCTGACGGACACCCAGGGCCAGTTGATCGCGCGGCGCGTGCTGCGCGCCAGCGAACTCGGAGCGCGTGTCGGCTCGCTTGCGGCGGGCGCCGAACTGACGCTGCAATGCACGATCCAGGTCACGGCTGGCACGGTGGCGGGCTATACGATCGAACTCTTCTATCCCTGACGCCTTCGAGAAGGTCCACGCCCCATGCCGGCTCTCATCTGCGGCTCGCTCGCATTCGACACGATCACCACCTTCCCGGGCCGCTTCGCCGAGCAGATCCTGCCGGACCAGGTGCACATCCTCAACGTCTCGTTCCTCGTGCCCACGCTGCGGCGCGAGTGGGGCGGCTGCGCCGGCAACATCGCCTACAACCTGCAGGCGCTGGGCGGGCAGCCGGTCATCATGGCCGCGCTCGGCGTCGACGGCGGCGAGTACATCCAGCGCATCGAGGGCTGGGGCGCCGACACCTCGCTCATCTGGCGCGACGGCGACCTGCACTCTGCGCAGTGCCACATCACCACCGACCGCGACAACAACCAGATCACCGCTTTCCATCCCGGAGCGATGAGCCACGCCCACAAGATTGCCGTGCCGCCGCGCGCCAAGCGCAGCGACCTCGCGATCGGCATCATCGCTCCCGACGGGCGTGATGCGATGTGGCAGCACGCGAATCAGATGCACGACGCCGGCATCCCCTTCATCTTCGACCCGGGCCAGCAGCTGCCGCAGTTCAACGGCGAGGAGCACCGGGCCATCCTCGGCAAGGCATCGTGGGTGGCACTCAACGACTACGAGGCGCGCATGCTGTCGGAGCGCACCGGCGAGTCGACCGAGGCGATGTCGCACCGCTCCAATTTGCAGGGTGTCATCGTCACCCTCGCCGCCGAGGGCTGCGAGGTCTGGGTGAAGGGCCAGCGCACGCACGTGCCGGGCGTCAAGGCCGCCGACGTCGTCGATCCCACCGGCTGCGGCGACGCCTTCCGCGCCGGCCTGCTCTACGGCCTGGAAAGCGGCTGGACGCTCGAGCGCAGCGTGGAGCTGGCCAACCGCATCGGTGCCATCAAGATCGCCAGCCGCGGGCCGCAGAACCACAGCCTGGCTGGCGTGCTCGACCCAGCCTGAGGCCCGGGCGCCCAGCGCGGCGAGCCTGCAAGACTGCAAGACTGCAAGACGAACGGGGGCCCGCAGGCCCCGTTCGTCAATGCGGCAACGACCGCTTGCCGTTCAGGCGACGAGCTGGCGCAACTCGCCGCTCGCGTAACGCTTGGCCACTTCCGGCAGCGGCAACGCCTTGATCTTCGCGCCCTGCCCTTCGCAGCCGAACTCGAGGTAGCGTTGCTTGCAGATCAACATTGCCGCCTCGCGCGCCGGCTTGAGCCACTCGCGGGCGTCGAACTTGTCCGGGTTCTCGGCCAGGAACTTGCGCACCGCACCCGTCATCGCCAGGCGGATGTCGGTGTCGATGTTGATCTTGCGCACGCCGTACTTGATGGCTTCCTGGATCTCGGAGACCGGCACGCCATAGGTCTCCTTCATCTTGCCGCCGTACTGCCGGATCTGCTCGAGCAGGTCCTGCGGCACGCTGGAACTGCCGTGCATCACGAGGTGGGTGTTCGGGATGCGCTTGTTGATTTCCTTGATGCGGCTGATGGCCAGGATGTCGCCCGTGGGCTTGCGGCTGAACTTGTAGGCGCCGTGGCTGGTGCCGATGGCGATGGCCAGCGCGTCGAGCTGCGTGCGCTTGACGAAGTCGGCGGCCTGCTCGGGGTCTGTGAGCAGCTGCTCGCGCGTCATCGTCGCGTCGGTGCCGTGGCCGTCTTCCTTGTCGCCCTTCATCGTCTCCAGCGATCCGAGGCAGCCGAGCTCGCCCTCGACGGTGATGCCCTGCGCGTGCGCCATGTCGACCACTTTGCGCGTCACATCGACGTTGTAGTCGTAGCTGGCGATGGTCTTGCCGTCGGCGGCCAAGCTGCCGTCCATCATCACCGAGCTGAAGCCGAGGTCGATGGCGCCCTTGCACACGTCGGGGCTCTGGCCGTGGTCCTGGTGCATCACCAGCGGCACCTTCGGGTAGGCCTCGGTGGCCGCGAGGATGAGGTGCTTGATGAAGGCCTCGCCCGCGTACTTGCGCGCCCCGGCACTCGCCTGCAGGATGACCGGCGCGCCCACCTCGCTCGCCGCGGTCATCACGGCCTGCACCTGCTCGAGGTTGTTGACGTTGAACGCAGGGATCCCGTACTGGTTTTCGGCCGCGTGGTCGAGCAGTTGGCGCATCGAGACGAGTGGCATGGGGAGGCTCCGGAAGGGTGGATGAATCGCGCAGAAAGGGCTTGAAAGAGGGACTGAGGGCGAATTGGCACGCCAGCGACATGGAGATCCTCCCCGCGCCGCAACCTGCGGGATTCTACCGAGCGACCCCTTTTCGACACCCCGCCTCCCCGGGTGCGCGAACGCCGAAATCTGGGCCGCTAACGTGGCGCATTTCGCGCTCAAGCCCGACGGTCTTTGGCCCAACACTGACCGTCCCGCCCCTGCCAGACATTTCGAGAGGCCCGCCCGAAGGCCGGCAGCCGGCGGCTCGACAGAAGGCCGACCCATGCGCACCACCGAACTCGCCCCCATCACCCAATGGATCACGGCTGCCGCCGTACTTCACCGCCAGGGGCTGCCGACGGAACTCGAGCAGCGCCTGGGTGTGCCCCGCCGCAAGGCACTCTCGTTGATCAGGCGGCTGGAGGCTGCGCAATGGCTGGCTCATGAAGGCTCGCCCCGCCGTCCAGCCTGGCGGCCGGGCCCGCTGCGACAGGTGGTGCAGCACTATGCACTCGACGGTCTGCTGGAAGACCTGCCCTGGCGCCGCGACTTCGCGCCCTACTTCGATCTGCCGGCCCAAGTGCGCCGCATGGTCAGGCACGCGTTCACCGAACTCGTCAACAACGCCATCGACCACAGCGGCGGCAGGCAGGTCACGGTGTCGATGCGACAGACGCCGGCTCAGGTGCAGTTGCTCGTCTCCGACGACGGCTGCGGCCTCTTCCAGCGCATCGAAGGCAGCTTCGCCATCGGCGAGCCGGCGCTCGCGATGCTGGAACTGGCCAAGGGCCGCCTCACCAGCCAGCCCGAGCGCCACTGCGGACGCGGACTGGTGGTCACTTCCCAGCTGGCCGACGTCTTCGACCTGCGCGCCAATGCCGTCGGCTTCCAGCGCCGAGCCTGGAGTGCGGCCAAGTGGCACGGCATGCCGCCCCAGGCGGCCCTGGTGGACCGGCCCGGGACCTCGGTCTACCTGGCCATCGCGCTGGACACCCAGCGCACGCTCGACGACGTGCAGCAGGCGCTTTCCACCGAGCCGGACGGCCATGCCTTCGACCACACGAGCGTGCCCCTCAATCTCATCGCAGGCACGAGCGACGGCGCCTTGACGTCGCGCGCGGAAGCCAAGCGCGTGGCCGCGCGACTGTTGGCGTTCCGCCGGGCCGAAATCGACTTCGCCGGTGTCGACGAAGTGGGCCATGCCTTCGCGCACGAGCTCTTCTCGGTCTTCCGTCGCGACCACCCTGAGGTCGAACTCGTGCCGCTGGGGGCTAACCCGCAGGTGGCCTCGATGCTGGGTGCCGTCGGCGCCTGAAACGATCAGCGCCTGCCCTGTCCCGGCTCGCGCTTCAGCGCACCTGGCAGACCTTGAGCATGTTGGTCCCGCCCGGGTAGCCCATCGGCTCGCCGCAGGTGATGGCGTAGGTGTCGCCCGGGCGGAGCACGCCACGCTCCACCAGCACGGCCTCGGCCTTCTCCAGTGCTGCGTCGCGGTCGTTCATCTTCGGCATCAGGATCGGCCGCACGTTGCGGTACAGCGTCATGCGCCGCTCGCTGCTGGGCTGCGAGGTGAGCGCGTAGATCGGCACCTTGATGTTGTGCCGGCTCATCCACAGCGCCGTGCTGCCGCTCTCGGTGAGCGCAATGATCGCCTTGCAGCCCAGATGGTGCGCCGTGAAAAGCGCCCCCATCGCGATGCTCTGGTCGATGCGGGCGAAGCGCTTGTTGGTGAAGTCGGTCTCGATCGACACGTCCTCGGCACGTTCGGCCTCTAGCGCGATGACATGCATCTGCTCGACCGTCTCCACCGGGAACTTGCCGGCCGCCGTCTCGGCGCTCAGCATGACGGCGTCGGTGCCGTCGAGCACGGCGTTGGCCACGTCGCTCACCTCGGCACGCGTGGGCACCGGCGCGAGGATCATGCTCTCCATCATCTGCGTGGCGGTGATGACGACCTTGTCCATCTCGCGCGCCATGCGGATCATGCGCTTCTGCAGCGCCGGCACGGCGGCATTGCCGACCTCCACCGCGAGGTCGCCGCGCGCCACCATGATGCCGTCGCTCGCCTTCAGGATCTGCTCGAGCACCGGGATGGCTTCGCTGCGCTCGATCTTGGCGATCATCGCCGGCTTGTGACGCGTCGATTCGCCGGCCACGTTGGCCAGCTGGCGCGCCATCTCCATGTCGGTGGCGCTCTTCGGGAAGCTCACCGCCACGAACTCGGCCTGGAAGGACATCGCGGTCTTGATGTCCTCCATGTCCTTGGCCGTGAGCGCCGGCGCGGTCAGGCCGCCGCCCGCCTTGTTGATGCCCTTGTTGTTGGAGAGCTCGCCCCCGAGCACGACCTTGGTCACCACCTGGTCACCGCGCACCATGTCGACCGTGAGCTTGATGAGGCCGTCGTTGAGCAGCAGCGTGTCGCCCGGCCGCACGTCGCGCGGCAGTTCCTTGTAGTCGAGGCCGACGCCGCCGATGTCGCCGGGCTCGGTGCGCGCGGCGTCGAGCACGAAGGTCGCGCCAGGCTCGAGCATCACCTTGCCTTCGGCGAACTTGCCGACACGGATCTTCGGCCCCTGCAGGTCGGCCATCAGCGCCACCGGCTTACCGACGCGGGCCGCCACCTCGCGCACCATCGTCGCGCGGTCGATGTGGTCCTGTGCCTTGCCGTGGCTGAAATTGAGCCGCACCACGTCGACGCCGGCGCGCAACAGGCGCTCGAGAACCGCCGGCTCGCTGGAGGCAGGGCCGAGGGTGGCAACGATCTTGGTGGCACGTGTCATGCAGGGCTCCGGGGCGGGCGCAGCCGGGCATTATCGCGGCGGCTTCCCCCGACGGGGCCATCGCAGGCCGAAGACACTTTCTCTCATCGGCACCGGAGCGCAGTCGCTCGCCGGCGCCATGGGTGGAGGCTCAGCCGGGCCGTCGCACGGGCCCGCGCACGAACAAGGGCCGCAGGTAGGCATCGACGAACCCGAAGCGCTTGAGGTTCAGATGGACGGGGTCCGGGCGCTCGCGCGTGCCTTGCGCCGTATCGGTGGTGATCCACCGGCAGCCCGATTCGACCGCGTCCTCGAACTGTCTTGCCACGAAGCCAGCGTGGATCCAGCGCCCACGGTGACTCGCGCTCACCGAGGTCCAGCCGAACCAGCCCACGCCATCGCGCACGTGCGAAAGCGAAGCGCCGACGGCCGTGTCGCCATCGAAAGCCAGCCAACGCCGCCAACCCGGGCCGACCATGCCCGCCCGCACGAACTCACCGAGCGACGCCGACACCTTGAAGTTCTCGCGGCACAGCCCCGCGACGATCGACGCATGCTCGGCACCGACCTGTTCGACCCGCAGCCCGGCGTTGCGCGACCAGGTGTCGTAGCGCCCGGCGGCCTTGGCCCGCGAGGTCTCGCAGACCATCATCTGGGAGTTCACCAGCCGGCGGAACCGCCTCCCCTTCAGCCAGCCAAGGACCTCCGGCGTGCATAGCGCCGCGCCGAGCTCAATGCCGCAGCCGGCATCGCCATAGAGCGCCAGGAGGCGATCGAGCTGGGCTTCGTCGAGCCCCCCCTCGACACCACATCCGATGACCCGGTTGACCAGAAGTGCCGAGCGCGCGGCCGTTGACCGCAGCGCGACCACACCTGCCTCTCTGCACACGGCAAAGCCCGGCAGCCGCGCGTTCAGGACCAGCGATTCGTAGACGTTCGCCTCGTTGCCCTCGGCCAGAGCCACCCATCGCCCGTCGGGCGGCAAAGGCAACATCCGCGATGGGTCCGGCACGCGCGCCTCACCGAGCCGAGGGCTCCAGCAGCGTCTCGGCCGCCGCGTGCAGGTACGCCGCTGCACGGCGCTTGGCTTCGATGTCCGCGTAGATGCGGATGGCCCTCGCCTCGCCGCAGGCGAGTGCCGCACCGAGCGCCGCGGCCGGAGCGCCTTGGTTGAGTGCCCACAGGGCCAGGTCCATCTGCGCGTAGGGCAAGGCGAAGTAGAACTCGTCCTGCCCCTGCGGCAGCGTGTAGGTGTCCGTGGTCGGCACGGCATCGCAGATGGGCTGGGGAAGGCCCAGCGCGCGCGCCATGGCGTACACCTGCGTCTTGTAGAGGTGAGCGATCGGCTTGATGTCGGCGGCACCGTCGCCCACCTTGACGAAGAAGCCCTGGTCGTACTCCAGCCGGTTGGGCGTGCCGACCACCGCGTAGTTCAGGCGGTCGGCGTGGAAGTAGTCCATCGTCTTGCGCACGCGCTGCTTGAAATTCGTCGCCGCCACGATTTGAAGGTACTCGCGCAGCGGCAGCCGCTGCTCGTGAAGCGAGCCGTCAGGTTCGCTCACCACCAGCCGGAAGTGGTTGATGCCTCCGGCGAGCCCGCCCGAGATGACGATCTTGTTGCGCCAACCCTCGCCGTAGGCGGGAAACACGCGCCGGATGGCTTCGTCACGCTGCCTGTAGCAGCCCAGTGCCTCCAGCGCCGGAGCGATGTCCATCACCTCGTGTGCGATGCCGAGGTGCTGCGCCAGCAGCACCCCGCGCTGCGTGCTGAAGCCGCTGGAGTCGCGTTCCGGCATCAAGAGCCCGTAGACCTTGGCCGACCCGAGCGCGTGCACGGCAAGCGCGGCGCAGACCGAGCTGTCGATGCCACCGGAGATGGCCACCACCAGGCCCCGGCGGTGCAGCCGGCGCGACAAGGCATCGCGCATCCAGATGGCGATGCGTGCGGCCTCGGCCCGCTCGTCCAGGCGCAACGCCCCGGGGCCAAGGGAAGGGGCGTCGGTCGCTGCCACGAGCTACATGTCCGCGCCGGCCCTCAAGCCCGCTTGCGTGCCAGGAACGCATCCAGCGCGTCGAGGCTGTCGAGGTTCTCCGGCAGCATCTCGTCGTCGCCGACCTTGATGCCATAGGTCTCCTCGAGATGGGCGATCAACTCGAGAAACCCGGTCGAATCGAGCACATGGTGCTCGAGGAAACTGGCCGAGTCGTCCAGCGCCGGCCCGCGGCTGCCCATGAAGAAGTTGTCTTCAAGGAAGCGGCGCAACGCTGTCTTGACGTCCTGATTCATCGTGATCTCACCCTCGCCCGCGCTTGCCCCGGTCAGGACCCGCTGCGCAACGCAGCGTGGCGGACCTTCCCGGACTCCGTCACCGGCAACGCGTCGACCACCTCCACGAACTTGGGGACCATGTGGCTCTCCAGCGTTGCCTGGCAATGCCTAACGATATCCCTGCTCGTGGTGGTGGCACCCGACGCAAGCGTGACAAAGGCCTTCACTGCATGCCCCAGCAGCGGATCCGGCTCGCCCACCACCGCGCACGCCACCACGCCGGGCACCTGGTGGATGACCTCCTCCACCTCGCGCGGCGCGACCTTCTCGCCGCGCGACTTGATGATGTCGTCCAGGCGCGCCACGAAGTACAGGTAGCCTTCCTCGTCGCTGCGGAAGAGATCGCCGGTGTGCAGCACTTTCTCACCTTCGAGCGGGCCTGGCCGCAGCCGCTCCATCGTTGCCTCCGGGCGCCGCCAGTAGCCACGCATGACATGGCTGCCTCGCACCACGAGCTCGCCGCAGCTTCCATTCGGCAACCGCCGCCCCGTTTCGTCGACGAGCCAGTGTTCCTGATTCGGCATGCCGCGACCGACGCTGCCAGGACGTCGCTCCACTTCCTCCGGCGGCAGATAGCTGATGCGCTTGCACTCGGTCATGCCGTACATGCTGAACAGCTGCGCTGCGGGCCAGGCGGCAACGACGCGTGACAAGAGCGACTGCGGCAATGCGGCCGCGGCATTGCTGACGAGGCGCAGCGCTGCGTGGTCGAACTGCGCCAGTTGAGGCAGGCCGAGCAGCGCCGACAGCAACGTCGGCACCGCGGGGAACACCGTGACCCGCTCGCGTTCGATCGTCTGCGCCACCTTGAGCGGAAACGCCGCCTGGCGCTCCAGCACGACCGTCGCGCCCAACCCCAGGCCCATGAGCAGGTGGTAAAGCCCATAGCTGAACGTGGGCGGCAGCGCCAGGCCGACAACGTCGTCCTCACGCAGGCCGAGGTAGGCCTGCACCGAGCGCCAGGCGCTGAGCATGTTGTGATGCGTGAGCATCACGCCCTTGGGCCGACCCGTGCTGCCGGAGGTGTAGAGGATGGCCGCAAGATCCTGATCGATGCGCGGCGCGGCGGCGCTGTCCGGCACCTCGCCGGGAGAATCGGCGGGAGGGGGGCCGGGTGACGCACCGCGAAGGGCGCCGGCAGGCACGTCGACACCGCTTGCATCGGCACGCAGCACGGCGCGTAGCGCCGGGCATCGAGCGCTCAGGACCTGCTCATCCTGCGGGCTGAAGCGGTCCTCGACCCAGATCGCCGCCGCTTCCGTGTCCTCGAGAACGAAGGCCAGCCGCTCTGCACGTGTGGTGGGCGTGAGCGGCACGAACACCCCGCCGGCGGCGAGCACGGCATGAACGGCGGCAGCGTATGGCGCGTCACTCTCCAAGGCCAGCACCACCCGATCCCCGGGCTTCACGCCGGCGGCCCGCAGGCGGATCGCCATGGCCCGCACTTGCGCCGCCAGTTCGCCGTAGCTCAGCCGCCCGGAAGCGCAGACCAGTGCGGTCTTGCCCGGCTTCCGGGCGCTCGCCTGCTCGAAAGGGTGATGCAGCAGCATGGCAGTCAGGCGACTCGGATGAACTGGCGGTGCAGCCACATGCAGGACACGATGCCGACGAAGGCCATGTTGTCGCCGAAGCCAATCGCCCGCCCGCGGCGGCACTTCTCCACCAGCTTGGCGACAGCGGCGGGCTCGAAGAGGCCCGCATCGCGCACGTTCACAGCGTCGAGCAGCTCGGCCGTCTCCTCGCGCAGGCGCGGCTGGTCTGCCGAACCATCCGCCGCGCTCTCGAAGAAGCTGGCGCTGTCGGGCGCGCGATAGGGCTGCTTGGTCCGCGCCGCGATCGAGGCCGGCAGCTGCGCCTCGAAGGCGCGGCGCAGCAGCACCTTCTCGTGCAGGCCGCACAGCTTCAGCCGCGCCGGCATGCGGCAGGAGAACTCCAGCAGCCGATGGTCCAGGAACGGATAGCGTGCCTCGACGGAAGCCGCCATCGCGGCGCGGTCCCCTTGCGAGGACAGCAGGTAGCCCGACATCAGCGTGTTCGCCTCGACATACTGGTCGCGCGCCAGCGCCGGCCAGCGTGCGAAGTCCTGCGGCACCGCGTCGGCGAGCACGCCTTCGGGCGAGTGTGCGGCGATGCGCGCTTGCCAGTCGGGCTGGAAGAAGCCCAGCGCCCGCCGCGTCGTCGCGGCCCGCATCATGTGCGCGTAGTGCGGCGCCGTGCCTTGCTCGCGCCCGGCGCCGAAGTACGCCTGGGTCATCGCTCGGCCCGCCATCGGCGAGTGCGCGAGATACGGATACAGGCGCGACAGCAGCGCCGGGCGCCAGCGCGAACCCGGGTGTCGTGCAACGAACCGGCGGACGGCCGCCTCCTTGAAGATGTCGTAGCCGCCGAAGGCTTCGTCAGCGCCCTCGCCCGTCAGCACGACCTTGTAGCCCGACGCGCGCACACTGTCGGCCAGCAGCATCATCGGCACCGGCGCCGTGCGCAGCACAGGCGCCTCGGCGTGCCGCACCATGCGCGGGAAAGCTGCGGCAATCATGTCGCCGCGAGCCTCGATCGACGAGTGCCGTGTGCCCAGGTGCCGCACGAGTTCCTGTTGCGCCGCGCTCTCGTCGAACTCCGCGTCGGCGAAGGTCAGCGAGAAGGTCCGCAACGGCGTGTCGGTGTGCCGCCGCACGACGGTCGTGATGATCGACGAGTCCAGGCCGCCCGAGAGGTAGGCACCCACCGGCACGTCGGCGCGCAGTTGCAGGCGCACGGCTTCGACGAGGCGCTCGCGCAACTCGTCTGCCCAGCGCTCGTCCGACCACGCCGGCGGCTCCTCCGCGCCGAACGGCCAGTCCCAGTAGCGCTGCAGGCGTTCGCGGCCCTCGGCGGCATCGACGATCAGCAGGTGCCCTGGCGGCACGGCCTGCACCCCCTCCCACACCGTGCGCGGAGGACAGACCGCCCAGTACGCGAAGGTCTCGGCAAGTCCGCCCGCGTCGAGCCGGCGCGCAACGCCGGGCAACGTGAACAGTGCCTTCACCTCGGACGCGAAGGCCAGCCGGCCGCCGACCCGCGCGTGGAACAGCGGCCGGATGCCGACGCGGTCGCGCGCGAGCACAAGTCGCTGCCGCCGCGCGTCCCACAGGGCCAGCGCGAACTGTCCGTTCAGGTGCTCGACGAAGTCGGGGCCATGATCCTCGTACAGGTGCACGAGCACCTCGGTGTCGGAGGTGGTGCGGAAGACATGCCCGCGCGCGACGAGGCGCTCGCGCAACTCGACGTAGTTGAAGATCTCGCCATTGAAGGTCACGCGCACCTGGCCGTCCTCGTTGGCCATGGGCTGCGCGCCTCCGGCGAGGTCGATGATGGACAGGCGCGCATGCGCCAATCCCACTGGCCCCTCCCGCCACACCCCATGCCCGTCGGGACCACGATGGCGAAGCGCGCCGATCATCCCCAGCAGTTCGTCCTGGCCGGGTGATGCCGCGCCGGGGAGTGCGAGCAGTCCCGCAATGCCGCACATGAGGAGCTCGGTCGCGGAGGAGCGCGGGCCGGCGGCGTATCAGCCGCGCTTGGCGATGCGTCCGCTGTAGTCGTGGTGGAGCAGCACAGCGGCCGGCTCCAGGTCGACCACCGCCGCACCCCACGAGAGGCCGACACCGTAGCCGAGCAGCATCACCTTCATCCGCCGCTCCCGATCTGCCGGCAGCCGGCGTGCCATGGCCACGGCCACCGAGGGCCCGCCGCTGTTGCCGTTGTCTTCCAGCGTCATCGGCACGCGGTCCTCGGGCAGGCCGCACTTCTTCACGAGGTGCTTGATCATGAAGCGGTTCGACTGGTGGAAGACGTAGGCATCCACGTCGGCCACCTCGCAACCCGCCAGCACCAGCGCATCGGCCAGCAGCGGCGGCACACGCTTGATGGTGAAGCTGAAGACCCCCGCCCCATCCATCTCGAGCGCGAGGTGACGAGGGTTGGCAGGAAAGCGGTCGCGGAAGCCACCGCCGCGCATGATGAGCCCGGCATGCCCGCTGCCGTCGGTGTGCAGGCAGAAGTGCCCGCGGCCGTGCTCGTCGAACTCGAGCGCGGTGGCCGATCCCGAGTCGCCGAAGAGCAGCGTGGTCGCCTGGTCCTTCGGGTCGACGAAGCGGCTCGGCGTGTCGCCATGCAGCATGAGGATGCGCCGGTGACCGCCGCCCCGCAACATGGTCGCCGCGAGATACAACCCGTACGGGTAGCCCGAGCAGCCGAGGCCCACATCGAACGCCGCGCAGGTGTCGGGCAGGCTCAACCAGTGGTGCAGCATGCAGCTCGTGGAGGGCAGGAAGTAGTCCGGGCTCTGCGTGACGAAGATCAGGCCGCTGATGGACTCGCGCTCCCAGCCCAGGCGCTGCAGCAGGTGTTCGGCCGCCTCATGGCAGAGGTCGGCCGAGGTCACGCCATCGTCGACCACCCGGCGCTGCCGCACGCCGGCCATGGCCACGACCTTGCGCACTTCCTCCGGCTCGAAGCCGAGCGCCGGGTCGAGGTTGTCGACCGCGCGCGGCGGCACGCAGGTGCTGACTCCTGCGATCCGGAACCCCTCGATCGTCGAACGGCTCATGCCGCGGACGGCCTCAAGCCGCGACCAGGAGGGCGCCCTGTCGCTCGAGGATGCCGATGATGTCGCCGACCGTCTTCAAGGCGTACATCTCGCCTTCGTCGAGCTGGATGCCGAACTTCTCGTCGAGGTCGG
The DNA here is from genome assembly GCA_016790435.1 of Rubrivivax sp. GTDB lineage: Bacteria > Pseudomonadota > Gammaproteobacteria > Burkholderiales > Burkholderiaceae_C > Rubrivivax. The sequence continues at coordinate 22,648 of JAEUPE010000038.1, forward strand.
CGATCAGCATTAACGTTCCCAGGGAGTCCCAGCCCTTGATGCTGCTGCTGGGTGTGTCGATGGTGATGCGACCCTCTGGTTCGCCGAACACTCGAGCGATCCAGTTCAGGGCGTCCGGCAGGCTGATCATCACGTTGCGCGTTAGCGGGTCGGTCCATCAACCCCGCAATGGCAGGGGTCGAAGGAGCATATCGCTGCGGTGGTTCGACGGGTAACGCGGAGTAGGCCAGCCGCGGTCATGCATCACGCCGGCGCGGACAGCGCCCCGGCGCCCCAGGGCCGTGCCAGCCCGTCCGTAGACGCCGGCGAAACGAGCCGTTACTTCACGCCGCGCAGCCAATACCAGGGCGCACGCAGCCGCTCGAGCCCGGAGAACACGACGTCGTCGGCAGACCTCGGCTTCGAGGTGCCGAGCCAGGACATCGGCAATGATTTGACGCCATCGACCCAGGCCGACTGGCCGGGCGGGCGAGGTGACAGGCCGGCCTTGCGCAGCAGATGGTTCACCTGGTAGACGTGCGCGCGCCGGTCGATGTCCTTGTGCGACAAATTGACGCTGACGGTGATGGACGCCGACGCTCCGGTCCGCACCCAATGGGGCGCATTCGGCGGCTGGTGCACGCCAAGACCCGGTCTCAGATCGAAGCGACGCGCCTTCGGCTCCAGGTCTTCCCTGTACCGGGCCGCGTTGATCTCACCGGTATAGAAGCGCTCGATCTCGCGCTCGCTCAGGATGCCGCGGTCACGCGGGTCCCACAGGCAGACCTCCTTCTCGCCCGCAATCTGGCACAGGAAGTTGGTTTCGTGGTCGATGTGGTACGGAGTGACACTGCCCGGCGACGAGCAGAAGACCGTGAACTGCGCCAACGTGAGGTGACGCCGGAGGTCGCGCCCGGACAGATTCGAGATTTCGTCGACGCACTCGTCGAGCAACGCGGCGTAGTCCGCATCCAGATCCGCGACATTGTTCAGCTTGACCCAGGAGTTGCTCGACTCCAAGTCAAGGAATGCAGCGGCCACCCGTTAGCGCAACGGTGCCTGATCGAAGCGCGTATCGATGCGCCTTTGGGCGCCGCGTGCGACGAAGCGGAATTCCCGGCCCGTTTGCAGCAGGTGCTCTGCTGCTCTCATCAGGCGGGGGATGGTGAAAAGCCCCGACTCGACCAAGCGATGCCGGAACCGAAAGGCTTGCTGACCGAAGGCACCGGTCAGGTCCGACAGCCCATCGGCGAACAGGCGCCCGGCGGCCGCGGTCTCGCGGATGTACGGCGGAGTGATCGGAAGAGCGTGCATGGCGGTCTCCCCCGGGGCAGCGCCCCTGGAACGAAGATGCTACAAGTTGTAGCTCGCCCAGGAGGATCCGTGCAAGTCCGCCCCCCATTCCGGTGGGAGCGAACAATCCGGCGAGCCGTGCGCCGGAATGCAGAGGCGCTAGTTCAGCCGGCGGGCGAGTTCGTCCACCGTGAGGCTCGGATGTGCCTGCGCACTCTGCAGGATCAGCAGGAAATCGGACATCATCGCGCGCACATCCTGCGCCTCGAACAGGCAAGGCCGGTAGCTGAACTCGCAACGCAGCCCGTCGTCAGAGCCGAACAAGTCGAGATCCAGCTCCGAGAGCATCGAGTGCCGGTCCGTCGACACGGGGATGAACTGCAGGCCACGCGCCGACAGCGGCGCACCCGCCGCGCTGCCGTCGATGTACTGGCACCAGATGCGGAAGACGGTGTTGCCCGACGGTACCAGCGGAGTCTCGCGCATGAGCACCTCGAGCGGCACGCGCCCGCAGGCCAGCATCATCCGCGTCGAAGCCTGGACGCGATGGCAGAGCTCGTCGAACCCCAACCCACCGTGCGGCCGCAGCCGCACCGGCATCAGGCTGGTGGCGTAGCCAACGAACTTCATCGCCTCCTCGCTCCAGCGGTTGAGCGTCGGCACCCCGATGAGCTGGTCCTCGCTGCCGGTGCGATGCCGCAGCAGCACGGCTAGCGCGGACAGGAACAACGAGAACGGGGAAACGCGAAGGTGTTTCGAAAAGTCGCGGAGGCCCTGGTGCTCGTGCGGTGGCCGCTCCACGTGCTCCAGGTGGGCGCGCCAATCACGGTTGCCCTTGCGCACGCCCTTTGTCGGCAGCGCGATCGCCGGGGGCGGATCGGCGAGCTCTCCTTGCCAGTATTCGATCTCTTCGGCGAAGCCGCCGGATTCGTAGGTCTCGATCTCCCACTGCGCGACGTCGGCGTACTGCTGCACCAGGCGCGGCAGCTCGGCGCGCGAGCCATCCACGCGGGCCTCGTACATGAGCATGAGCTCGCGCATCATCACGCCCGTGGACCAACCGTCGCACATGGCGTGGTGCACCTGGAGGCACAGCACGTGATCATCCTCGCCCAGGCGCCACAGCCGCGCGAGCGTCGAGGGCCCTGAGATCACGTTGACGGCTGGCCGGTCGTTGGAAGTGAGTGCCGCGCGCACGGCCTCGAGGCGCTCTTCCGCGGTCGATCCCTCCACGGGCGCCAATGGCAACGTGATGCGCTGAGCCGGCAACACGACCTGGAAGAGCTGGCCCCTTTCGTAGTGCAGCACGGCGCGCAGCGTCGGATGGCGCTCGATCAGGTCGGTGAGCGCATCCTCCATGGCCCCGACGCGCAAGGGGCCCCGCACCCGGTACGGAATGGTGATTTCGTTCAGGCTCGCACTGCGGTAGCGCAACGCAAACGACCACATCGAGCGCTGCGCATAGGACGCCAGGGTCTTGAGTTCGCCGTCTTTGTTCAAGTTTCTCGAACCCATCGGATTGGACACGCACTGAAGCTTCGGTCGCCGGGCCGGGCGCGCCAACAGCACGGCGCGCTCCCGGCGCGGGATTGTGCCAATGACATCGGCACCGCGGGGCGGGTGCCATACCTCGAACCAAGGATCCAGGCCATGCCATGCCCGGCTGCGCGACCAAAGCGGGGCGGATCGTGGAGTACTGCCGCACGGGACCCCAAGCGCGGTGGCGACGCCGCGTGAAGTACTTGCGCCGTTCCCTGCGACGCGACACCGGTCGGTGGCCAATGACCCGAACCCTCGCACTGGTGCCGGAGAATGCCCAAACGGCCATGCGGGCCGTGTCCATCCGGTACGTTCATGCAACAAGGTCAGTACTACCCCGGTCTCGAGAAACTCAAACAACTCCCGGTCATCCGCGATCTCTGGCAGCGGCAGCGCCTGAACCACTTCCTGTCTGTCAACGGAGGCGGTCTTCACTACGGCAAGTTCGCCAGCTTCGACGAGGCGCGAGCCTGGCTACCCAAGAACCCGGGCTATGACCTCGAGTCCCTGTCCGACGAGTACCTGGAGGTCCGGACACGGCGCATCTACGCCTTCGACTACCCCGTCATGTTCTGGTTGCGCAACGCCTTCGAGGCCGGGGCGCGCTCGATCTTCGACATCGGCGGCTCGGTCGGGGTGCAGTACTACTCCTACCGGCGCTACATGAGCCTGCCGGAGGATCTGGTGTGGCGTGTCTCCGAGCTGCCGGTCGTGTGCCGACTTGGGCGCGAGTATGCGCAGCGCCAAGGCGTCACGGCTGTTCAGTTCAGCGAGTCGCTCGACACCTCGACCATCAGCGACGACATCTGGATCGCCGCGGGGGTGCTGGAAGTCCTCGAGAACGCGCGCATCGAGGGCCTGCTGGCGGGAGCCGCCAGGCGCCCGCAGCACATCCTGATCAACAAACTGCCGCTATGGAGAGGCGAGGAATACGTGTCCGCGCAGAACATCGGATCAGGCAGCTTCACCGCCCACTACGTGTTCAACCGCGAGCGCTTCGTCGCGGCCGTGGAAGCGCAGGGCTACAAGCTGCTCGACTCGTGGGACGTCCCGGAGCGCTGCTACCAGGACCCCCGCGAGCCGGAGCGAGACTTCGCCAACTACTCCGGGCTCTGCTTCCGGCGGACCTGAGCCGCCGAGCTCGTCGCGGCGGACTTGCCGAAGCGGCCGATTCCTGCGCCACGGGCAGGCTTGGGCGCATCGGGCGCCTGTGCCTGTCGCGCCAGCGCCTGGTCGATCAGGCCCGCCATGTCGCCCAACTTGTCCACGGTGAACAGAGCGTTGAGCGGCGCGCTGACGCCGAACTCGGTGCGCAACCGGGCAGACATGCGCATGAGCAGCATGGAGTGCCCGCCGAGGTTGACGAACGAGTCGCTCACACCCACCCGCGGTGCCTCGAGCATGTCGGCCCAGATGGCCGCCAGGCGTTTTTCCGTCGCCGTCTTGGGCTCGACCCAGTCCGAGGACGTCAAGGCCTGCGCTGACTCCGCCAGCTGCCACGCCGGCAAGGCGTTGCGGTCGATCTTGCCGTTGGGCAGCAGCGGGATGGCGTCGATGCTGATGATGTGCTGCGGCAGCATGTACGGCGGCAGCGTGGCGCGAAGGTGTTCGCGCAGCGCGTTGGGCGACGGCGCGGCGCCGCGCGGCACCACGTAGGCCACCAGGCGCTGGTCGCCCGGCGAATCCTCCCGCGCGATCACCAGGGAACGAGCGACCTGAGGATGGGTGAGCAGGGCCGCCTCGATCTCGCCCAGCTCGATGCGATAGCCGCGCACCTTGACCTGGTGGTCACTTCGGCCCAGGCACTCGAGCACACCGTCGGCGCGCCATCGGCCCACGTCCCCGGTCTTGTACCAGCGAGCACCGGGTTGGGCACTGAACGGGTCGGGGAGAAAGCGCTCGGCGGTCAGCTCGGGGCGATTGAGGTAGCCCAGCGTGACGCCGCTGCCGCCGATGAAGATCTCGCCCACCACGCCGATCGGCACGGGGTGAAGATCCTTGTCGACCACGTGGATCGTCGTGTTGGCGATCGGGTGGCCGATCGGCACCGGCCCATCGATCGAATCCACCCGATGGAAGGTCGACCATACCGTGGTCTCGGTCGGGCCATAGCCGTTCCACAACACGCCGACGCGCGGCAGAAGCTCCCGCCCCAGGTCGGGCGGCAACGGCTCGCCGGTGCAGATGGCCGTGATCCGCGGCGAGCCCGGCCAGCCGGCGGCCACGAGCAGGCGCCATGTCGAGGGTGTGGCGTCGATGAAGTCGACTTGCTCTGCCTCGACCAGCGCGCGCAGACGATCACCATCGATGGCCTGCAATCGGTCGGCGACGACGATGCGGGCACCGACGGTGAGCGGGAGAATCAGCTCGGACACGGCGATGTCGAACGACAGCGTCGTCACCGAGAGCACAGAGTGCTCGGCCGTCATGCCGGGCTCCTTGCGCACGCTCTCCAGCAGGTTGGTCACCGTCCGGTGCGGCACCAGCACGCCCTTGGGGCGCCCGGTGGAGCCGGACGTGTAGATCACGTAGGCGACGTCTTCGGCGCTGCCCAGCGGGGCTGGGCATTCGGCCTGCACCCCGAGCGAGTCCACCATCAGGCGCTCGGCGCTGTGCAGGTTCAGGCCGTCGCCCACCGAGCGATCGCTGACGACATGGCGCAGGCCCGCATCTGCGGCCATGAACTCGAGACGGTCAGCGGGGAAGGCGGGGTCGAGCGGCACGTAGCCGGCTCCCGCCTTCAGGATGCCGACCAGGCCGACCAGCATGTGCTCGTTGCGCCCGCAAGACAGGCCGACCAGGCTGCCCCGGCCGACGCCGAGCGAGCGCAGCTTGGTCGCCACCGCGTTGGAGCGCTGGTCGAGCTCGCGGTAGGTCAGCCGCTTGTCGCCGGCGGTGACCGCGATGCGGTCAGGCGTCGCGGCGCACTGCCGGGCAATCAACGCCTCGACGCGCGACTCGCGCGGCCACTCGGCCTCGGTCGCGTTCCACTTCGCCAGCGACTCCTGGTCCTGCGCCGTCAGCCACGTGTACTGCGACAGGCGCTGCTCGGGCTGCGCCGCGACGTGGCGCAGCAGCCCCTCCAGGCGCCGCGCAAAGGCGGCCACAGTGGGGGTCTCCAACACGTCGGCGTTGAACGTGAACACGAACTCGATGTGGTTGCGTGTCTCCACGCACCACAGGCTCAGGTCCTGGGCTGCGCCGAGCATGGGGGTGGGCATGCGCTGGTGGTCGACGTTGCCCCAGCGCGTGGTGCGTTCGCGCACGTCCTGGTAGGAGAACATCACCAGGTGGATCGGTGGGCGGCTCGGGTCACGCGGCACGTCGAGCTGGCGCACCAGGTGGTCGAAGGGCACGTCGGGGAAAGAAAACGAATCCACCACCTGTGACTGGACCTGCGCTAGCCACTGCTGCATCGGCAAGTCGTCGCCGAATCGCATGCGCAAGGGCAGCATGTTCACGAAGAAGCCCATCAGCGGCTCGAGCACCGGCTGTTCGCGGCCACGCACCGGGGTGCCGATGACGAAGTCGGCCTGCGCGGTGGTGCGGTACAGCTCCAGTGCGTAGGCCGCCAGCAGCGTGACGTAGAGCGTGCGACCGTGCCGCTGCGCTTCGCCACGCAGGGTGTCGGTGACGTCCTTGGGCAGGTTGAACTGGAACGACCCACCGCGGCCGGACATCACCGGCGGCCGGGGGTGGTCCAGCGGCAGCTCCAAGTGCGGCGGCAACGGCGTGAGCTGATCCCGCCAGTAAGCCACCTGGCGCTGCAACTCGGCACCGGCCATCCATTTGTTGTGCCAGGCCGAGAAATCGCCATAGCTCACGGTGATCGGTGGCAGCTTGGGCGCCCGCTTCTCTAGGCATGCCGTGTACAGCTCCGGCAGGTCCACGTACAGCAGGTCGAAGGACCAGGCATCCCAGATCAGGTGGTGCGCCTGGAAGAGCATGCCGTGTTCTTGATCCGACAGCTTGAACACGCGCACCGTGAACAGCGGGCCGGTTTCCAGGTCGTACGGGGTCTCCACCAGCTTGGCGATGACCTTGTTCATCGCCGGCTTGCGCTCGGCCTCGGGCAGCTGCGTGAGGTCGTCGACCGGCAGCACGGTGAAGGGCATGTCGTCGAGCACGCGTTGCACGTCGCCTTCGGGCGTGCGGGCGATGACCGTGCGCAGCACGCTCTGCCGCTTGACGAGCATCTTCCAGGCTTGGTCGAATGCCTCGAGATCCAAGGGGCCGAGCAGCCGGTGGCCGGTGGGAATGCTGTGCACCACCGTGTTCGGCGTGAGGTTCTCGAGGAACCAGACGCGCTGCTGCATCTGCGACAGCGGCGCGGTCGACTGGTCGGCGCGCAGCGGGATGTGATCTGCCACCTTGGCTGCGGGGGGCCCGCCCTCGGCCTTGCGCATGGCCTCGCGCAGCGTCGCCGCCAGGCGCGCCGGCGTCGGCGACTCGAAGATCGCGCGCAGACCGGGCCGGTGGCCCAGCGCTGCGGACAACGCCGCCGAGAGCTTGGCCGCCATCAGCGAGTGGCCACCGAGCTCGAAGAAGTTCTGATCGGGCTGCAGCGACCCGGTGCCCAGCAACTGGCCCATGTGCTGGGCGATGGTGGCCACCATCTCGTCGCTCGACGCGGCCGCCGATGAGACACCGGCAGCGGCCGGAGCGGGCACCGGCGCCGCCGCCGGCATTACTGGCGCGGGCAATGACTTGCGGTCGACCTTGCCATTGGGCAGCAGCGGCAGGCTGGCCAGCACCAACAGCACACGCGGCAGCATGTAGTCAGGCAGCGTGCGGCGCAGGTCTTCGCGCAGCGCGCCGGTGTCGAGCGCGGCACCTGGACGGGGCACGACATAGCCGACGAGCGCCATGTCGCCCGCCGTCGCCTCGCGTGCCACGACGACGGCGCGCGCCACGCCCGCGGCCTGCTCGAGCCGGGCCTCGATCTCGCCGAGTTCGATGCGGTAGCCGCGCAGCTTCACCTGGAAGTCGAGACGGCCCAGATGCTCGAGCGTGCCGTCCTCGCGCCAGCGGCCGAGGTCGCCGGTGCGGTAGGCCAAGCGCCCCGCGCGCGGACCGAAGGGCAGCGCGACGAAACGGTCAGCCGTGAGCTCCGGGCGCTTGAAGTAGCCCAGTGCCACGCCGTCACCACCGATGACGATCTCGCCCTCCGCGCCCACGGGCACGGGCTGCAGGGCCTCGTCGACGACCCACACCTGCGTGTTGTCGATCGGCCGGCCGATGCTGATCTTGCGGCTCGCGTCCTCGATGCGGGCGAGCGTCGACCACACGGTGGTCTCGGTGGGTCCATAGAGGTTCCACAGCCCCACGCCCGCGCTGCGCAACGCGGTGGCCAGCGCTGGCGGCAGCGGCTCGCCGCCGCAGAGCGCCCGGAAGCCGGGCGCGGGTTTCCAGCCGGCGTCGAGCAGCAGGTGCCAAGTGGTGGGCGTCGCCTGCATGACGTTGACACGATGCTCCGCCATGAGCCGGGCCAGCGCCTCGCCATCCATCACGTCGTCGCGGCGCGCCAGCACCACGGTGGCGCCGGTCACCAGCGGCAGCAGCAGCTCGAGCACGGCGATGTCGAAGCTGAGCGTGGTCACCGCCAGCAGCTTGTCGCCGGCCTGCAGGCCGGGCTCGCGGCGCATGCTGGCGAGGAAGTTGCACACCGCCCGCTGCGGCACGGCCACGCCCTTGGGCTTGCCCGTGGAGCCGGAGGTGTAGATGACGTAGGCCGCCGTTTCGTTGCCCATGGCGGCAGGCAGCGGCAAACTGGACGCTGCGGCCAGCACCGCCGCGTCGTCGTCGACGCGCAGCTGGCGCTCGCGCGGCAGGCCCGCGAGGTCTGCATGCGCCGCCTGCGTGATGACGAGCGGCAGTGCCGCATCCTCCGCCATCATGCGCAGGCGTTCGCGCGGGAAGCCGGGGTCCAGCGGCACGTAGGCGGCGCCGGTCTGCAAAACACCGAGCAGGGCCGGCAGCAACTCGCTGCCGCGGTCGAGGCACAGACCGACCAGCGCGCCGGCTCCGATGCCGCGCGCACGCAGCACCTGGGCAAAGCGATTGGCGCGCGACTGCAGGGCGCCGTAGGTCAGCCGCTCCGAACCGACCACCAGGGCCACGGCATCGGGCGTGGCCGCGGCTTGCTTTTGCACCCAGGTCTCGATGCGTGCGCCCACCTCCAGCGGGTGGTCGGTGGCGTTCCAGGCCAGCAGGCGCGGGTCGAGTGCCACCGGCGTCATGGCCGGTCCCTTGGCCGACTTGACGGCCGCCGAAGCGGAAACCGCAGCAGTGGTCGCAGCCGGCGCCGGCGCGCACAGCGCCACCAGCTCGGCGACGATCTCCTGCACCCGTGTGGGGCTGAAGAACTCGGTGCTGTGGTGCAGGTCGAGCGTGATGGCGTCGGCCTGCTCGTAGAAGTTGAAGAACAACTCGCTCAGCAGGCCGCGCTTTCGGCCCTCGTGCATGGTGGCCACGAGCGGCGCCCAGCCCGAGAGGTCGACCTTGGGGTTGAGGTTGAAGTAGATGCCCGTGAGCGCGGGCCGGTTGCCCTCGGTGCGCAGGCCGAGCGCGCGCGCTGCGGTGCCCTGCGTCATCTGCGGGTGATCCATCGCGTCCATCAGCGCACTGCGCACGCCGCCAAGCACCGAATCGAGTGTCGCGCCGGCCTGGCAGTGCAGGCGCAGTGGCAGGTCGAGCACGCCGTCGGCCAGCAGCGGACCATGGCGGCCCAGGTTCTGCGCCGCGTACGGAATACTGACGAGGAAGTCGTCGCGCCCACCGCGCCGTTGCAGCAGCACGGTCACCGCCGAGAGCAGCCATTGGAACAGAGTGGCGCCCTGGGCACGCGCGGCCGCGCGCAACGCCGCGAGCTGCTCGCCTTCGATGCGCGCGCGCACGGTGTCGCCGGCATACCGGCGCGGCGTCGGCGGCGTGCGGTCGCCCAGCGACAGCGGCGCCGGCAGTTCGCGCAGCACGTGCTTCCAGTAGGCCACCGCGGCTTGCCCGTCGGGCCCGGCGAAGCGCTCGTTCTCGGCGCGCGCGAACTCGAGCGGCATTTCGGCCGCCTTGAAGACCGGAGCCTGGCCGGCGCTGCGCGCCCGGTAGGCGGTGGCGAGCTCTGCGTTGAACACGCTCGAGGCCCAGCCGTCGAAGACCAGGTGGCTGGCAACCACGTGCACGACGACTCTTCCGTCGGCCAGCTGCAACAGGCTGGCCGCGGCCAGAGGAGCGGTCTCGAGCGGGAAGTCCCGCTCACTGGCTGTGACGCAGAACTCATCCAGCGCCGCGTCGGCATCGGCGCGATGGCGCAGGTCGACCTCGGCCAGCGCGACACGGGCGCCGGCGTCCAGCGTCTGCAACGGCGCGTCGAGGTCGAAGCGCAGGCGGAACGCGTCGTGGCGGGCCAGCACGTCCGAAACGGCCACCTTGAGCGCCTGCACATCGACGGGGCCGCGCAGGCTGACGCAGAACGACTCGTTGAGCGCGCGGCGCGCGTGGTCGTCGAAGCTGGCGGCGAGCCAACGCTCGGTCTGGCCCGGGGCCAGCTCGCCCTGGGTGGGCTCCGGCAGCGAAGGCGTCAGGGCCTTGCCCGGATGCCCGGGGCGCGGCGTGATGAAGCCCAGCGCCATCAGCTCGTCGAGCGCGGCGGTGAAGACGTCGAAGATGCGCGCCGTCTCGGCCTCGCCGAAGGCCTCGGTGACGAAGTGGCCGAACTGCTCGTACAGGTGCATGCCGTGCAGGCGCACGAGGTAGTAGAAGAGGCTGACGAACTTCTGGTCGTCGTCCCAAGACAGGCGCCACAGCGATGCGCAGTGCACCGCCTTCACGGGGGCGCCGCGCACCACGAAGGCCGCGTTCAGGCGGTCGGCCAGCGACTGCGTGCGCTGGTTCAGCTGGTCATAGAGCGCAGGGCCACGGCGCTTGATGTGCAGCAGCGAGGCCCGCGCCGCCGCCAGCGCCAGCGGGTGGCGTACGAAGGTGCCGGCGAAGTACGTCACGCCGGCCTCGGGGTAGGAGTCGTCGCCGTACTGCCAGTGGCCGCCGTCCAGCGCGTCGAGCCACTTCGAGCCGCCGGCGATGGCGGCGAACGGCAGCCCGCCGCCGATGACCTTGCCGAAGGTGGCGATGTCGGCGCGCACGCCGTAGAACTCCTGCGCGCCGCCCGGGGCGACGCGGAAGCCGGTGACGACCTCGTCGAAGATGAGCGCGCAACCGGCGTCGTCGGCGATGCGGCGCAGCGCCTGGACGAACTCGCGCGGCTGCACCGTCGGGTACTTGTTCTGGATCGGCTCGGTCATGATCGCCGCCAGCTCGTGGCCGCGCTCGCGCAGCACCTGCAGCGAGGCTTCGCTCGCCCAATCGAGCACGAGCACGTTCTCCACCGCGTTGGCCAGGATGCCGGGCGCCGCCGACAGCGAGCGCAGCTGCCGCGTGCCGCGCACGATGACCTCGTCGAAGATGCCGTGGTACGAGTTGGTGAAGATGGCGATCGTCTTGCGCCCGGTCACCGTGCGCGCGATGCGCATCGCCCCCATCACCGCCTCGGAGCCGGTGTTGCAGAAGGCCACGCGCTCCATGCCCGTGAACTCGACGATGAGGTCGGCCACCTCGGCCGCCATCGGGTGCTGCGGGCCGACCTCGATGCCGGTGTGCAGCTGCTCAACCATGGCGTTGAGCAGCAGGTCGGGCTGGTAGCCGAGCAGGTTGGCGCCGAAGCACGACAGCAGGTCGATGTACTCGTTGCCGTCCAGGTCCCACAGCCGCGCGCCCTTGGAGCGATTGACGACGATGGGGTAGACGAGGTCCTTCCACATCGGGTTGAAGCCGGTCACCACGCGCGGGTCGGCCATCACCTTGCGGTGCTGCTGGCTGAACGCCTTGGATCGGCCGGTGCGCGCGTTGTAGCGCGCGATGAAGTCGGCCAGCCACTGCTGCTGCACCGGCGTGAGGTCGTTGCGGCGCTCCAGGGTGATGCGCGCGGCGGCTCCGAAGGGCTTCTCGATGAGCGCGTTCTTGCCCGGCTGTGCGTGCTCGGCGGCAGGCGCTGCCGCGGATGCCGCGGCGGGCGCAGCCGCTGGGGCGGCACCCGTGGGCGCAGCAACTTGGACAGGCATCGCGGCAGAAGCGGGCGCGGACAACGCCGCGGCTGCCGAGGCCATCGCGACGCCCTGCCCGGATAGCAGCGCGAGTTGCTGCGCCATCAGCTGCATCTGCTGCTGCACGATCTGCGTGACGGCATTGCCGGTCGCCGGCGCGAACGACATGACCGGCATCGGCAGCGCCTGCGGCGCGGCCGTCGCGACGGTCGCGGCCGGATGGGCCGCAGGCACCGAGATCGCCGCCTGTGCGGGCACTGCCACCGGAACCGGCGCCATGCGCTCGGGCGGCATCTCGGCATCGAGATGTGCCACCAGGTGTTCGATGGTCGCGAGGTCCTCGAGCAGCCGGCGCAGCCGCACCTTGACGCCGAAGACCCGCTCGAGCTCGAGCGTGGCCTGCGTGAGCGACAGGGAGTCCAGCCCCTGGTCGACGAAGCTGGCCTGGGCGACCAGTTCGTCCGCGGGCACGCCGGAGACGTCAGCCAGGATCTGCTTCAGTTCCTGTTCGATGCGGGGCAGTCGGTTCATGGCAGGTACGGCAGGCAAAGGCATGGAGGGGACAGCGGCGGCGGCCGATGCGGCCGGATCACCGGAGGCGAGAAGAGGCAGGGACGCAGGGGAGGAGTCAGCCGCCGGACGCCGGCGGAACCAGTGCTCCTCGCCGGCGAACGGGTAACCCGGCAGCGGGCAACGGCGCGCCGTGGCGGCCACCGGCCAACCCACAGCGACCCCGGCGCACCACAGCGCGCCGACAGCCCCCAGTGCGTGGGCCGCCGCATCGCCGGGCTGCTGGGCACCACCCAGGAGGGGCACGACACGCGGTGCGGTGCCGCCGGCGCTGCGGTGTTGGCGGACGAGGGCCGACAGCGCCTGGCCGGGACCGACCTCGATGAAAACGGATCCGGCGCTCTGTGCCAACTCGGCCGAAACGGCGGCGCTGAACTGCACCGCAGCCCGCACCTGGCGGGCCCAGTAGCGCGCATCGGTGGCCTCGCCAGGCTGCAGCGGGCGACCGCTGATGCACGAGTAAACCGGCAGGGTCGGCGCGGACAGCCGCACGGCGGCAAGGCCCGCAGCCACGCCGTCGAGGGCACCGTCCATGCTGGCACTGTGGAAGGCGTGGGACACCTTGAGCCGCGTGGCCTGGAGGGCCGCCGCCGCGAGGCGCTGCGCGAGGGCGTCGATCGCTGCCGGCGCGCCGGCGACCACGGTGAGCTCGGGTGCATTGACACCGGCGATCTCCACGCCGGGCAGGAGGTGCGTCGAGAGCGTGGCCACACTGCAGCGCACGGCGAGCATGGCACCGCCCGGCTGCGCCGCCATCGCGCGCGCGCGCGTCACCACGGCGGCCATCGCATCCTCGACGCTGAAGACACCGGCGCGGCAGGCTGCGGCGTATTCGCCGATGCTGTGGCCGATCATCGCGTCGGGGCGGATGTCGAGACTCTCCAGCCAGGCGGCCAGCGCCCACGACATGCTGAACAGCGCCGGCTGCGCGTGCAGGGTGTTGGCGAGCGCCGCGGCGGCGGCTTCGTCGCCGGGCTCGGCCTCGAGCAACCAGCGGCGCCAGTCGGCCTGCGGCAGATGCTTCGATGCAAGCGCCAAGCAGCGGTCGAGTGCCTCGCGGAACGCCGGCGCTTCGTCGTAGAGGCGGCGCGCCATGCCAGGATGCTGCGATCCTTGCCCCGGGAAGACGAACACCACGCGCGGCGCGGCGATGGCCGAGACCGCAGCGCGGGGCTGGCGCAGAGCGGACACGGCCTCGGCCGTGCTCGAAACCACCACGGCCGCACGCGAATCCATGGCCTTGCGGCCCCACATGAGTGTGGCCGCCACCTCATGCAATGGCAGGTGCGGGTGCCTTTCGAGATGCACGGCCAGCGCCTCGGCGCGCATGCGCAGGGCTTCGGGCGTGCGGGCGGACAGCGGCAGCACCCAGCGGCGGCGCGCGGCTTCGTTCGCTGCATCACCTTCGTGTGGGCGGGCAGCCGGCAGCGGTGCTTCCTCAACCACGAGGTGAGCGTTGGTGCCACCGACGCCGAAACTGCTCACGGCGGCGCGGCGCGGCTCGCCCGTGCGCGGCCAGGGCAGGTTCTGCGCGCTGACGCGGAACGGCGAGGCCGCGAAATCGATGTGCGGGTTGGGCTGGCTGAAGTGCAGCGTGCCTGGAATCGTCTCGTGCCTGAGGGCCAGAGTCGCCTTGATCAAACCGAGCACGCCGGCCGCCGCAATGGTGTGGCCGAAGTTGCCCTTGAGGGACCCGAGCACGCAGTACTGGCGGTCGGCCGTGTCCTCGCGCCACGCCTGCACGAGCGCCGCGACCTCGATCGGGTCGCCCAGCACGGTGCCCGTGCCATGCGCTTCGACGTAGCCGATGCTGCGCGCGCTGACGCCGGCGTGGTCCAGCGCCTCGCGGATGGCCTCGGCCTGCCCGCGCACGCTGGGCGCCGTAAAGCTGGCCTTCTCGCCGCCGTCGTTGTTGAGGCCGACGCCGCGGATGACGGCGTGGATGGTGTCACCGTCGGCCAGTGCGTCGGGCAGGCGCTTGAGCACGACCATCGCGCCGGCGCTGCCGAACACCGTGCCGCTGGCCGCGGCGTCGAACGGACGGCAATGGCCATCGGCCGACTCCATGCCACCTTCGACATGCAGGTAGCCACCTTCCTGCGGCACGATCACCGTCGCGCCACCGGCCAGCGCCACCTCGCACTGCCCGCTGGCCAGCGCATGCCAGGCTTGCGCCACCGCCACGAGGCCGGTGGAGCAGGCGGTGTGGATGCTCAGCGCCGGACCGCGCAGATCGAGGCGATTGGCCACGCGCGTGGCGACATAGTCCTTCTCCGAGGCCAGCATGGCGGCAAACTCGCCCGACTGGCGCACGAGGTCGGGCTGCTCGGCGCGCAGCGCTGGACCGTAGGTGTTGTTGGCCGTGCCGGCATAGACGCCGATGCGCCCGGCCGTGCGGCCGGGGTCGATGCCGGCGTGCTCAAGCGCATTCCAGGCCAGCTCCAGCACCTGCCGCTGCTGCGGGTCGAGAAGCACGGCCTCGCGCGGCGAGATGCCGAAGAACGCCGCATCGAATCGCCCGGCCCCTTGCAGCACGCCGCGCGCGGCCACGAAGTTGGGACGGCTCTTCAACTCCGGCGGCACGGAAGCATCGAGTTCGTGCGGCGCGAAGTGGCGGATGCCTTCGGCACCGCCGAGCAGGCTCAGCCAGAGGGCTTCGACATCCGTTGCGCCGGAGGCACGTGCGGCCATGCCGACGATGGCGATGCCGCCCACCGCGCCCGCACCGGAACCGGTCGCGCCACGGCGCGCCGATCGAGCGCCCGTTGCGCTGCCAGTGGCCAGCGCGGCCAGCCCTTCGAGGGTGGGGCTCGAGTAGACATCGGTCACCGAGAGGCCGGGCAGGCCGGCCTCGTGGGCGCGGGCCACGAAGCGCAGCACGAGCAGCGAACGGGCTCCAAGGTCGAACAGGTTCTGCCGCGCGTCGATGTCGTTGCGACCCAGCAGGTCCTGCCAGATGGCACGGATCAGCTCGCCGGGGTTGGAGGCCTTGGGCAGCGCCACGCTCTCCGGCATCGGCAGGCTGCGTCGATCGATCTTGCCGCTGGGCGTGGTGGGCAGCCGGTCCAGCTGCATGAAGCGCACGGGCACCATGTAGGCGGGCAGCCGCTCGGTCAGCTCGGCGCGCAGGCGCTGGAACACCTCGGCCGCTGGCGCGCGCACGTCGTCGCGCAGCACCACGTAGGCGACGAGCTGCTGGCCGAGCCCTGGCACCTTGGGCGCGGCGACGGCCGCGTCGCGCACCGCCGCGTCGGCCATCAGCGCCAGCTCGATCTCGCCGGGCTCGACGCGGAAGCCGTCCACCTTCAGCTGCTGGTCGATGCGGCCGAGGTAGGTGAGCGAGCCGGCAGCATCACGTTGCACGAGGTCACCGGTGCAATACCAGCGGCCGGGCAGGCCTGCGATGTCGCTGCGGAATCGCTCGGCGCTGAGGTCGGTGCGGCCGAGGTAGCCGTGAGCGAGCGTGTCGCCGCCGAGCAGCAACTCGCCCTCGGCGAGTGACGCATCGACGTTGCCGTCTTCGGCACGCAGCGCCACGCGCACATGCGGCAGGGCTGCGCCGATGGGCGGGATGTCAGGCCACGCGGCCGCGTCGCCGTCGAGCTCGTGCGCTGTCACCACGTGCGACTCGGTGGGTCCATAGTGGTTGTGCAGCTGCGCCCCGGGCAGGCGGGCGAAGAGCGCGCGGATGGCCGGGGTCACCTGCAACTGCTCGCCGGCGCTGACGACGTCTCGCAACGTGCCCGGCGCTGCGTCGCGCGAGGCTTCGGCCAACATTTGCAGGGCCACGTAGGGCATGAAGATGCGGTGCACGCCGCGCTCGGCGATGGTGTCGCGCAGGCGCTGCGGGTCGCGCCGGTCGGCGTCGGCGAGCAGCACCAACGTGCCGGCGCAGGCAATGGAGGAGAAGATCTCCTGGAAGTGCACGTCGAACGACAGCGGCGCGAACTGCAGCGTGCTCGCCGGCTGCCCGAGCCGCGGGTGTGCCCGGTGCCAGGCAATCAAGTGCGCCAGCGGCGCGTGGCCCATCGCCACGCCCTTGGGCCGCCCCGTGGAGCCCGAAGTGAAGAGCACGTAGATGAGATCGGGCTCGGCGGCGAACGGCCGCCCGCCCGCTGACGCGGGCGCCTCGAGGGTCGGGAAGTCGCCGATCGCCCTGCGCAACTCGTCCAGCGCCTGGGCGCCGCCGAGCACGGCCCGCGGCCCAGCGTCGGCCATCATGGCCAGCAGCCGGTCTTGCGGATAGGCGAGGTCCAGCGGTACGTAACCGAGGCCGGCCTGCACGGCGGCCAGGATGGCCACGATGCTGTCGAACGAGCGGTTGGCCGCGATCGCCACGCGGTCGCCGGGCAGGAAGCCCTGATCGAGCATGCGCGCCGCGAGGGCCGACACCTGCCGGTGCAGCCCGGCGTAGTCGAGGCGGCCCTCGGGCCCCTCGAGCGCAAGAGCCTGAGGGGCCGCCAACGCCACCTGCGCCAGGAGCGTGCGAAGCTCGAGCCCGTCCTGCGGGGCAACGGCGCCATGCCGGTCAGTCACTAGTGGGTCTCCGAAACGGAAGGATGTCCGGCACCCGCCGTCATCCATCAACAAGGCCTGGCATTGCCCGGGTCACGCGCTCAGAACAGACTTCGACGGGCTCGCGCTCGGTCAAGGCCGCGCTACTCGCCGAAAGGCAGCCCGCCGGCCAGTGCCGGCGGCAGCCCGACCCAGTGCCTAACCAGGATAGACCGACCCATTCTGTGCCACGACCGCGCCGTGCCCAGGTTGGCCCCCGGTGGCCTGCCTCGGGCGCGTGAACAACTTCATGTCGATAGTTGGCTTGGGGGCGAGCCCATGTTCCGGGGCCGAAAGCGTCAAGAGGCCGGCATGGCCGGCACCATGGCCGTGACCGAGGCGCGTGGCGTGCCGCGTCCCCCTCGGCACCACGATCGGCGAACGATCACCACTCGCGACCCATCCGCCTGGCCACGTACCCGATGCCCCGATAGGTGAAGTCCTTCACCTGGTCGCGAAGCGCAGAGCGCCCGACAGGGCTGACGCTGCGTCCGACCATCGGCAAGCGTCGGCGCAGGCGATGGTTCATGCACAGGGCATTGCGCCAGACCATGGTCTCGTCGGTGTTGAAGATGATCGACAGCGAGATGGAAACGTCGTCGGAGCCGTTGGCGACATGGTGCCCCGCCATGAACGGAATGTGCAGCGCGTCGCCCGGCGCGAAGGTGTAGGGCTTGCCGTACTTGTCCAGCGACTCGGACCACGGCAGCTTGGTGCGCTCGTAGTCGCAATAGGCCTCGAGGTCCTCGGACTTGACGACCGCGTCTTCCCATTGCGGGAATACAGTGATCGTCTTGCTGCCGCGAAACTGCATCAGGATCGTCGAGTAGCGGTCCACATGGAACGGAGTGATCTGGTTCGGCGACGCGATGAACAGGTACAGTTTCGACATCAGGGCTTCCCCGCCGATGCCGCGACGACGCATCAGGACCTCGACGTCGGACTTCAGTTCCCGGTACAGATCGTGGAACGAGGGGTGCTTCTCCGGCGAACTGATCATGATGTACGACGACGACTCGCGGATCGACTCCAGTACCTGCGAGACACTGACGCCCTCCGGCCGGTCGCGGAAGGTCGTCTCGAAGTCGTCTCCGTTGGCGAGGCGCGACTTGGAGTACATGACGTTCGACGGCGGGAGTGCCGGGAGCACCTTGCCCAGGTTCTCCAGCGACAGGCTCGGATGCCCCATCAGCTTGTGCCGAGCCAGGAACGACTCGCGATCCAGCCGATCCAGTTCGATGTTGTCTTCAAAACAGCGCAGCGCATCCATGAGTTTTCGCCTCGACGACGACCGTATCGATCTGACGAGGCTACCCTGGAACGATTGCACCGGGTCGAGGCAACGCCGGGCGAGACGTGCAATGGATAACGATCACGAGGCGCAAGGTCGCGCTGTGCGTCGTCGCCAATGAGTGCACTTGCGCGCGGCACCTTGCGACGGGCCGCGATGTGGATCGCGCTTGCCACGGTGGTGGTGTTCACGCTGCCATGGGCCGTCTCACCATGGTTCCTGCCGAGATTCGTTGATCCGACCATGCAACCATCCGGCCATCGCATCCCGCTTGCCGTGCTCGGCGACTCCGACAGCCACGGCTACCACGACACCGTGTCGTTCCCGGTGGGCGGTTCCGCACGTGGGGGCAGCCACCGCCCCGGCACCTTTCAATGGACCGAGGTACTGGCCCGCCTGCGCGGCGATCAGTTGGACCTGGGACCGAAGCAGGTGTGGGGGCTGCGGCGCAGTTGGGCGGCGGACATCCTCGGCTGGGTTGGCATCCCGAGTCGCCACCCGGTCAAGGAGGACCACCTCTTCAACATGGCCTTCTCGGGCGCCGTGTGCGAGGAACTGATGAAAGGCCCACGCCGTCAGGCGCCCCGCCTGCTGGCATTGATGAACCACGAGCCCGAACGGTGGCGCAACGGCGTCGTCGTGGTCCGCATCGGCATCAACGACCTGGGTGATACCGAAACCCTGGAGGCCTTGTCGCGCGACCCACGCGATGCGCAAGTCGCAGCCCGGATCGCGGCTTGCGCGACGTTCATCCGCGAAACCGTTGCGCTCATCGGCCAGCGGCATCCGACGGTCCGCTTCGTCCTCACCGGCCTCTTCAACAACGCGCACTGGGCCCGCAACCACGCGCGGTGGCACTCACCGCAGGCCCAGGCCAACATCGCCGCCGGCCTCGCGCCGTTCGACGATGCAATGCGCGCCATCGCAGCGGGCGCCAGGGCGGCGGCCTTCTTCGACGACCAGCGCTGGTTCGACCAGCTCTGGGGCGGCCGAAACGCCGACGGCCTGCCAGACTACCGCCGCGTTCGCGTGGGCAGGGGATTCGAAGTGGGCAACAGCGAAGGCGATCACCCCAGGCACGCCACGGTGGCCGACGGCCATGCCGGCGCGGTGTGGAACGCGCTCTGGGCACGAGCGCTGGTTGCCCTGGTCAATGACCGCTTCGGATTCAACCTGCGCCCTATCGAAGAAGGCGAGATCGCTGCCCTGCTGGACCCGGAAGGCCGATTGGGATTGCGCTGAGGGTCCTGGGACTGGACCCGCTCGAAGCCAGCGCCTGACCTCGCGCGTGCAGGGGGCCGAGCACTCGTCTTCGCCCTGCCCCTTGCGTTGGGAGCAGCGGATCAGGTGCCGCGCGGTCGATACACCCAGATCTTGTCGTCGCCCTCGCTGGCGGCCAGCGGCATGTAGACGATGGCACGCACCTTCTCGTCGTACTGGAACTTCTTCCAGGTCACGCCGTAGCCCAACGAAGAGTCCGCAGGAAAGAAGGTCTGGCCAGAGGGCAGCGGTGCGCGAGTCACCGTCCACACACTGCCCAGTGACGTCGGAATCTCGATCTCGTACAGGGCCGTGTTGTCGCCCGCCACGCCGGCCACGATGATGCGGTTGTTGTGCGGGCACCAGCACGCCGCCGACCAGGGCATGGCCAGGTTGAGCTGCTGGCTGAGCACGACCTGCGAGCCCAGCGTCGGCTGCGCCGCACTGACATCCATCCACTGGATCTTCAGCTGGCTGCCCACCGGATACATGCACACGAGCAGGTTGCGCGACGGCACGTGGAACATCGCTCCACTGTCGTAGCCGTCGGCCTCGTCGTAGCTGAAGCCCGTGCCGGTGCCGCGCACCCAGGCGCCCGAGTTACGGTCGAACCAGCGCACCAACCCCGGCAGGTTCATGCCGTTCGTGGCGATGTACACGCGCCGCTGCGGGCCGACAAAGGCCGTGAGCATCGGCGCCGACCAGGGGCCGATGTTGCCGATGCTGTTGGTGACGCGCCGCCAGGTGCGGGCGTTGCTGGCCACGGTGAGGCTGTCGAAGGGAAGCTCGTGCGCGGCGATCGCGCCAGCGTCGTTGCGGTAGTTGACGGCCGCAGAGAAGACCTGCGTGAACGTGCCGTAGGTAGCACCGCCATGCTCCGGCCCGACGATGTCGCCCGAGCCATAGCTGTGCGGTGAACCGGGCTTGCCGTCGATCGTGCTCTCCATGTAGGACATGTTGAGCATCGCATTGGCATTCTCGACGCTGTTGCGATAGCGCGTGCCCGAGTCGGTGCCGGTGCCGAACCAGGGCGTGGGGTCGCAAACGCGCTTGAAGGTGATGGCGCTGGCGCCGTATTCGGCGATGGCCACCATGTTGTCGTTGGTCGCAGCGTGCCCGCCGCCGAAAAAGACGGTGGCACCGTACGTGCCCCAGTAAGGGTTCTTGAAGGCGCCGCTGTAGTCGTTGACGACCTTCTTCGAGTAGAAGGGGTCGAAGTACGGCGCGACGATGTCGCGGAAGCGGTTGGTGAGCTTGCCGTTGGCGTTGGTCAAGACGGCCACTTGGCCGGCGGCTGGCACCCAACTCGGCAACGAACCTGCCGGCGGCGCCGGTGTCGGGGCGGGCGTGGCGGTTGGCGCTGGCGTCGGCGCTGCCGTGGGAGCGGCGGTCGGCGCCGCTGTCGGGGCCGAGGTGGGTGCGGCGGTCGGTGCCGTCGTGGGCGCTGAAGTGGGCGCTGCGGTCGGAGCTGCGGTCGGGCGCGGTGTCGGCGCCGCCGTCGGTGCCGTCGTGGGAGCGGAAGTCGGTGCTGCCGTGGGCGCCGACGTCGGTGTCGGACTTGGCGCCGCGGTCGGTGTGGTCGTCGGTTGCGAGGTCGGGCTTGACGTCGGCGTGATCGTCGACTGCGCGCCAGGAATCGCGGTGGCCTGCCAGCGCCAGCGGCGCCTACCCAGGGCACCAGCGTCGCCGTCGCCCTCCTCGACACCTTCAGTTGCCGCGTCCTCGCCGCCGCAGGCAACCAGCCCGCCACTGGTGGCGGCGAGCGCGAAGGCGAGCGAGACTCTGCGGCGGGCGGGCTTCATGACTGTCGGATCCTTCTTCGGGCCGCCGGATCGTCTGTTCGACCGGCCAAGCACTGTGTCTCGGCATTCTGGGCAGAGCATGTAGGGCCGAGGTAACGAAGCCGCCCGCCCAGCCTTGATCCTTGCGTTTTGTGACGATCTCGCGGGCCGTCACTTCGAGATCACGGTCACGGGCCTGCAGACGACTCGGCGTCACACCCCCCGAGACGCGGGGTTCAGCCCGGCATGCCGATGTACTGCGTGCCGCAGGCGACCTGGGCGAAGAACATCACCATCTCTTCGTCGGCGCCCTTGACGCCGCCGTTGTAGAGATTGAGCGCGAGGCCCATGTCGCCCATCTGGCGGAAGGGCACGAGCTTGCCCATGGAGATGGGCGTCTCGCCGGTGTAGTCGAGCCGCCCGTCACGGTACTTCCAGCCCGTGTGGCGTGCCGCGAGACGGCCGTCGATGAACACTTCCATCAGGCCGTCGGAGGGGCTCGAGCCCACGGCGCCGGTGCTGTTCCAGGTGTTGAGCCGCTTGCGCACCTCGATGCAGTACCAGCGGTTCGGATAGAAGCCGGCACCCAGGCCGCCCATCTGGCCGAACGGCATGTCGTACTTCAGCATGTCCCATGAGTGCACATAGCTCTGAAGGCCCATCAGGCCCACGTCCGACGGGTGCACGCGGAAGCCGAGCCGGTTGGTGTGGCCGAGGTTTTCGCCGCCGACGTTGTTATTGCCGCCGAAGAACGTCCAGTGGTGCGTGCCCAGGCCCCACTTGCCTTCGCGGATGGCGTACGAAGCGGCGGTGCTGGCCTCGCTGCGCACCATCTTCGTGTCGGCCAGCAGCTTGGGCGTGAACGCGAAGCGCACGAAGAAGCGCACGTAGGTTTCGTTGAGCAAGCCGGCCACCGCCTTCGGGAACAGAGCCCAGATGTCGGCCCCCGTCTGGCCGCCGTAGCCTACCGAGCCGCCGTCGGCCACCGTCTCCTTTGGGATCAGGATGCGCATGGCGCCGAGGCCCGGCGCCACCGGCTGGAAGTTGTCGCCGGAGTACGACGAGTTCACGAGCGTGATCGTGTTGCCCGTGTTCTGCTTGTAGAACCACTTGTGCGTGCCGGCGATGGGCACACCGTTGTGCGCGGTCGGCAGCTTGGCCGGGTTCGCCGCACCGGTGCCGAAGAGCTCGGGGTCCCAGTTGCTCAGGGCCCAGGTGTCGACCGAGCTGAAGTTCTGGATGACGTAGTCACCCAGCGTGGTGCCGTCTTCGTAGCGCTGCGCGAACAGGATCGACGCGTGGTTCTTGAGCCCGGCGTCGCCCGGATAGGCGGCGGCGACGCCGCTGGTGACGCCGGCGTTGTTCACCGGCGGGTTGGCGAGATAGCCGTTGATCGTGGCGGCGCTGCCGGCCGTCATCGTGATCGTCAGCGTCGCCGAGCTCACGGCCTTCGTTGGCATCTGGAACTCGAGTGCCACCGAAGGGTTGATCAGCGCCTCGGCGTTCGCACCGGTGCGCGTCAGGTCCGAGCCCGACACCAGGGGCACGCATGCCAGGCACTCCAGCGTGCCGGTGGAGCCGTCGGTGTAGGCCACCTGCACGCGCGGCGGCGTGGCCGTGCGGTGCGTGGCGATGCCTCGCGCGCCACTGGCGCGCACGATGTAGGCGTTCCACTTGCCACGCGCCAACGCGGCAGACACGCCCGCAGAGATGTTGACGCTCGAGTACGTGGTCGAGCCGCTGGCCGCTGCGGCGGAGAACGTGAAGTGCGGGTTGCCCGTGGCTTGCGCGGTGCCGCTCTGGTTGATCCAGTCACCGCCCGGGTTTGTCCACAGCCAGTTCGCGGAGTGCTCCACCGCCACGAACGAGGGGCCGATCTTGCCCAACTCGTAGCTGAACTTCGGGTTCGCCACGCTGCCGCGGGCGGGCACGTCGAACTGGCCAAAGTCGCCGTTGATGGTGGCCGTGGTCGACCGCGCGTCGACGAAGAGATTCAGCGCCGTGCTGCGGTAGGCATCGGCCTGGCCCACCGGCCCCGGGGGCGCAGGCGGCGTGGGCCCAGGCGAAGGCGGCGTCGGTGCGGGGGGCGTCGGTGACGGAGGCGTCGGCGAAGGGGGTGTCGGTGAAGGTGGCGTGGGCGACGGAGGTGTCGGCGAAGGCGGCGTGCCCGGCACGGGCGCCTCGGCGTCACTGCCGCCGCTGGAGCCACACGCCGCAGCCACGGTCGAAAAGCCGAGCGACAGGAAAGCCGCACGCACCCAGCGCCGTCGATCGGTATCGACAGGATCGGACTCGTCGCGGGGCTGGGTACCGTCTTCAGTCATGTTGTTCACGTAAAGCGGGGGCGGTACACGTAGACGGTGTCGTCACCGTCCGGCGATGCGAGCGGAAAGTAGACGATGCTGCGCACCTTCTCGTCGTAGAAGAACTTCTTCCACGTGACGCCGCGGTCGAGTTGCGTGTCAGGCGGCACGAGCGTCTGGCCGGCACCGAGCGGAGCGCGATCGACCGGCCAGGTGGTGGACAGCACCGAGGGGATCGCGATCTCGTAGACCGCCGTGTTGTCCATGGCGCCGCCGGCAAAGACGCCGGCCACGATGATGCGGCTGGTCAGCGGGCACCAGCAGGCAGCGGACCAGTTGGTCGAGGCCGCGGACGAGCCCACCCGCAACGTCTGGCTGAGCGTGGCGGTGCCGCCCAGCGTGGGCTGCGCCACCGACACGTCCATCCACTGCACCTTCAACTGCGCGTTTAGCGGGTAGATGAAGACGAGCAGGTTGCGCGAAGGCACGAAGAACTTGATGCCGCTGTCGAAGCCATCGGACTCGCCATTGCTGAAGCCCGTGCCGTTGCCACGGATCCAGGTCCTCGTCGACAGGTCGAACCACCGCACGAGCCCCTGCACGTTGGGGCCGTTGGGCGTGATGTAGATGCGGTTCTGTGGCGGTACGAATGCGGTGTACAGCGGAGCCGGCCAGTCGCCGAAGGACGCTTCGTCGGCGGTGATGTTGGTGACCCGCTGCCAGTTTCGGGCGCTCGGCGAGCTCGTGATGTCGTTGAAATCGATCTTGTGCGCAGCGACCGCGCCGCCATCGTTCGCGTGGTTCACCGCCGCCGCGATGACCTGGATGTACGTGCCGCTGGCCGCGCCGCCATGCTCGGGGCCGATGATGTCGCCGCTCGCATAGCTGTGCGGCGAGCCAGGTTTGCCATCGATCGTCGAGTCGTAGTAAGTGCGATTCAGCTTCGAGTTGGCATCGCCGGTAGAGTTCTGAGTCTGGAATGCAGCGGTACTGCCGAACCATGGCGTCGGGTCGCACACGCGCTTGAACGTGATGGCCGTCTGGCCGTACTCAGCCACGACGACCATGTTGTTGTTGGTGCCCGCATGGCCACCACCGAAGAAGACCTGGCCGCCATAGAAGCCCCAGTAAGGGTTCTTGAACGACGTGCTGAAGTCGTTAACCACCTTCACCGAGTTCTCGGCGTCGTAGTAGACAGGGCACGTGTCGCGGAAGTTGTTTGTCAGGCCACTGGATCTCGTGAGCACGCGCACCTGCCCAGCCGCAGGCACCCAATCGGGCAGCGAGCCCGCCGGCGGCGCTGGCGTCGGCGCGAAGGTCGGCGCAGGCGGCGGCGCGGGGGTGGGCGCAGGCGTGGACGAGGGCGGCGAAGGCGATGTCGGCGGGGAAGGCGGTGTCGGCCCGGCCGGAGGAGCGGGCGTGGCCTCGGCCGTGGCGTCTGAGCCGTTGCCACCGCACGCGGCCATCCATTGACTGACCGCAAGCGTGAAGAAGGCAGCGCGCATCACGCGCCGCCGCGGCCGATCGACGGCACGATCGGTGACACGGAGGTCGCGGCGCGGCGCGGTGTCGTCTTGGCTCATCGTTGTCCTTCCCTTCGAGGCATCATACTGAGCGCACCTCGCAGGGACACCCGCTCATCTCGACAGTCGCGGGGACATTGTGTCCGCCCGTTCGGGGCCAACCCCCTCATTCAAGTGGGTTGCTGCACCTCGGAATTGCAGGCTGTGCGGCCGTCATGCAGTGACCTCGCCCCTGAGTGCCTCGAGCAGGGCCTTTCGGTCGACCTTGCCGTTGACGTTGAGCGGCAGGCGTTCGAGCACCCGCAGTTCCTTGGGCACCATCACGCCGGGAAGCATCTCTTTCAGACGCGCGCGAAGCTCCGCAACCTCGACCTTCGGGCGCGCGACGAAACCCACGACGCCACTGGCACCACCCGTCGTCAGCGGCCAGCCGACCGCAACGACTTCGTCACTGCCGCTGGCGCCGCGCATGGCCTGCTCGATCTCGCCGAGCTCGATGCGCACACCGGCGATCTTGATCTGGTAGTCCATGCGGCCCAGGTACGGAATCGGCGCGCCCTCGGGTGCTCGCCGTACGAGGTCGCCCGTGCGGTAGTGCACCTGCTCGCTGCCGGGCAGGCGGATGAAGCTCTTTGCCGTGCGCTCGGCGTCCTTCCAGTAGCCAGGGGTGACCTGCGGTCCCGCGATCAGCAACTCGCCCTCGCCACCGACGGGCACTTCGCGCAGGTCGGCATCGACCACCCGAAGCGTCACGCCCGGGCCGGCACTGCCGATGGGTACGACGCCATGCAGCGCTTCGGCAGGCGAGCGTTCGCGGTCCCAGCGGTAGTAGGAGGCGTCCACCGTGCATTCGGTGGGGCCGTAGACATTGTCGATGGCCGCGTTCGGCGCCGCCAGCGCGAGCCGGGCCGCGAGATCGGCCGAGAGCGCCTCGCCACCGAAGCGGGCGAGTCGGAGCAGCGGAAAGCGCCCGGGGCGCCAGCCATTGCTGCGGTCCATCATGTGCCCGGTGGAAGGCACGATGTCGATGACCGTCAACGCGCGCTTCTCGATGTACTTGTTCGGGTTGATCCACTCCGGCAGCGTCGGGCCGCACAGGCAGGCGCCGAGCGACCAGCCGACGAAGAGGTCGAACATCGAGGAGTCGAAGGTGATGTCGTAGAACTGCGAGAAGCGGTCCTCGGGGCCGATGCCGAGCGCGCGATAGCGCTCCTGCGACATCTGCACAAAGCGCACGACGTTGCGGTGCAGGACGCCCACGCCCTTCGGCGTACCGGTGCTGCCGGAGGTGAAGAAGAGGTACGCCAGGTCATCGGGCGAGGCGGGCCGCGGCGCAAACGTCGCGGCATCGGCTTGCCCGGCCTGGTCGGCAGATGCACAGATGAAACGATGCCGCGGCCAGCGCGTCGAGAGTTCGTTGACGCGCACCGCATCGTCGGCGATGACGAGCAGCGGTCGCTCGATGGCCGCGAGCAGCGGCTCGAGCGCGGCCAGGCCCGCGGCATCAGCGACCAGCGCATGCGCCTCGGCCAGCTCGAGCATCTGCCGCGTGCGATCGTGCGGAAAACCGGGGTTGAGCGGCACCACCGCGCCGCCGGCATAAAGCGCGCCGAGGATGCCCGCGTACATCTGCGCCGAGCGGCTGGCGAGCACACCGACACGCGGCTTCGCCAGGCCGCCAGTGGCGACGAGCGCGTGTGCGACCTGCTGCGCCCTGGAACGCAGTTCGCCATAGCTCAGCGACTCGCTGCCGACCTCGATGGCGGGCCGCCCGGGATGCGCCTCGGCGGCGTCGAGGAAGGTGTGGTGCAAGCCATCGCCATAGGCGCCAACGATCGTCATCGGACGATTCTAGGAAGCGCCCCCGCGACGCCACGAAGGCGCGCGCGTGCATTGCTCACGCGCGGCCCGCCGCCGATCAAGCGTCGAGATCGAGGAGAGGAGGCGCGTGCACGATGCCCGCGCCCGGGCATCAGCGCGGTGGGCCGATGTACTTCGTGCCGGCCGCCATCTGCGCGAAGAACATCACCGTGTCCTCGTCCGCACCCTTGACGCCGCCGTTGTACAGGTTGAGCAGAAGACCCATGTCGCCCATCTGGCGGAAGGGAACGAGCTTGCCCATCGACAGCGGCGTCGCCCCGGTGTAGTCGAGCTTGCCGTCGCGGTACTTCCAGTTCGTGTGGCGCGCCGCCAGGCGGCCGTCGATCCAGATCTCCATCACGCCGTCGGACGGGCTCGTGCCCACCGCCCCGGTGCTGTTCCAGGTGTTGAGCTTCTTGCGGATCTCCACCGTGTACCACTTGTTCGGGAAGAAGCCGGCACCGAGGCCGCCCATCTGCCCGAAGGGCATGTCGTACTTGACCATGTCCCACGAGTGCACGTAGCTCTGAACGCCCATCAGGCCGATGTCGGACGGGTGCACACGGAAGCCGAGGCGGTTGGTGTGGCCGATGTTCTCGCCGCCGACGTTGTTGTTGCCGCCGAAGAAGGTCCAGTGGTGCGTGCCAACGCCCCACTTGCCTTCCCGGATGGCGTAGGTGGCGGTGGCTCCGCTTTCGGTGCGGAAGGCCTTGGTATCGGCCAGCAGCTTGGGCGTCACGGCGAAGCGCACTCGGAAGCGAACGTAGGTCTCGTCGAGCGTGCCGGCGACCGCCTTCGGGAACAGCGCCCAGAGGTCCGCACCCGTCGAGCCGCCGTACCCGACCGAGCCGCCGTCGGCCACGGATTCCTTGGGGATCACCACGCGCAACGCACCGAGGCCAGGTGCGACCGGCTGGAAGCCGTCGCCCGTGTACGACGAGTTCACGAGCGTGATCGTGTTGCCCGTGTTCTGTTTGTAGAACCACTTGTGTGTGCCGGCGATGGGCACGCCGTTGTGCGCCGTCGGCAGCTTGGCCGGGTTCGCGGCGCCGGTGCCGAACAGTTCCGGATCCCAGTAGCTCAGGTTCCACACATCGATGGAACTGAAGTTCTGTATCACGTAGTCGCCGAGCGTGGTGCCGTCCTCGTAGCGCTGCGCGAACAGGATCGACGGGTCGTTCTTCAGGCCGGCATCGCCGGCATAGCTGTTGGCCACGCCCAGCGTCACCGGGGAGGTGTTCACGGGCGGGTTGGCAAGATAGCCATTGATCGTCGCCTGGCCCGTCGTGTGCTGCGTCACCGAGATCGTCAGCGTCGCCGAGCTCACAGCCTTGGCCGGCATCTCGAACTCGAGCGCCACTGCGGCGTTGATCGCGGCTTCAGGGTTGGCACCCGTCTGCGTGTACGAGGTACCGGGCATCAACTGCACGCAGGCCGTGCACGCCAGCGCGCCGACGGTACCGTCGGTGTAGTTCACCTGGACGCGTGGCGCCGCAAGGCTCGGGTGGCGCTGCGTCGCGAGTGCACGCGTGCTGCCCACGACCTTGACGATGTAGGCGTTCCACCGCCCGCGAGCCAGGGCGGCCTGCACGCCAGCAGTGATGGACGTGCTGTAGGTCGACGAGCCACTCGACACCGCGTTGGCGGCGAAGGTGAAGTGCGGGTTGCTCGTGGCCTGCGCCGCGCCGCTCGTGTTGATCCAGTCGCCGCCGGGGTTGTTCCACAGCCACTGCGCCGAATGCTCGACGCTCGAGTAGGAGGGGCCGATCTTGCCCAGTTCGTAGGCAGCGGCCGGCGTCCCGGTGCTCGCCTTCGCCAGTACCTCGTAGTAGGTGCCGTCGCCGCGGCGCGTGGCGGTCGAGGCGCGGGCGTCGACGAAGAGCGTCTTCTTCGTGCTGCGGTAGGCCTCGTTGTCGATCGGTGCCGGCGCGGCCGTCGGGGCGGCCGTCGGCGCCGCGGTAGGTGCGGCGGTCGGTGACGCGGTAGGCGCTGCGGTAGGTGCGGCGGTCGGCGCGGCCGTAGGGGCCGGCGTCGGGCTGGCGGTCGGCGATGC
The DNA here is from genome assembly GCA_016790435.1 of Rubrivivax sp. Taxonomy (GTDB): domain Bacteria; phylum Pseudomonadota; class Gammaproteobacteria; order Burkholderiales; family Burkholderiaceae_C; genus Rubrivivax. The sequence goes on from JAEUPE010000038.1 coordinate 51,749, forward strand.
CGTCGGGCTCGCGGTCGGCGCGGTCGTCGGTCTCGTCGTCGGGGCCGCGGTTGGTGCCGCCGTGGGCGAGCTTGTCGGCGAGGCCGTCGGCGCTGGAGTGGGCAACGCCGTGGGTGAACTCGTCGGGGCTGATGTGGAGGGCGTCGGGGCCGCCGTGGGCACGGCCGTCCACCAGCGGCGGCGGCGGCGCTGCGCCGCTGCCTCGCCGTCTTCTTCAATAGCGGTCTCGTCGTCGGCACCACCACAAGCGGTGATGCCGGAGCTTGCGCCCACCAGGGCGAAGGCTAGCGTGACTCTGCGGCGGTCGTTCTTCATGGAGGGGGCGGGCTCGGTGTTGTGGTGCCTCGAACCCGCCGCAGGCGGACCTGGCGGCGGGCTGCCGGGCCCGCAATGCGCGGGGCGGCACGAGTCAGATCGGCCATTCTTCGGCTACATGAAGCCTGCAGGTAACCCAGGCCGCGCTTCGGCCCCTGGGAATTACAGGTGGTGACGCTTGCTTGCAGAGAGCCGCGAAGTTGTCACGGACGCAGTCACAACCCCGGCGCGGCAGCCGGGCAAGCGGGGCTCAGAACTTGCTCAGCGCCCAGCCGGAGGTGGGCCTGGGGCCCGACGCTGGCCTGCGCTTGGGCAGGCAGAGGTAACCGTGGCGGCGGTACAGCTCGAAGAACCCGAATCGCAACATGTTCCGAAACGAGGCATCGGGCGAGTCGACGGTGCCGGTCGCCGTCTCGGCGGTCATCCAGCGACAGCCGCGCTCACCTGCGTCGCGCACGCTGTGCCACAGCAACGCCGTTTGCAGGCCGCGGCCTCGGTGGGAGGGTAGCGTCGCGCTCCAGCCGAACCAGGCCGTGTCGTCATGGACGTGGGTCAAGCAGGTCGCCACCGGGTGCGCACCGTCGAAGGCCACCCACTGGGCGAATTCGCTGGAGGAAGGAGCGGACCGCAGGATCCTGGCCGTCGGGCCGGAGATGCCAAAGACACGCGTGACGATGTCGGCCGCGATCCCCGTGCGATCGGAGCCCACCCGCTCAACGCGCCACGTCGATGGCTGCTCGTGAGGCAACGCGGCGCAGTCCATGGCCAGCATCACGGTCGGCAGGCTGCGGCGCAGGCGCAGCAGCTTGAGCATCACGCGCGCGCGCTCGTGGGTGGCCACCGGCGCCAGCTCGAGGCCCCACGGCCCCTGGTGGTCGGCGAAGCGCGCTGCCACAGCCTCGGCGGTGGCTTCGTTGAACGTGTAGGTGAGCCCGAGCCCAAGCACACGGTTGAACAGAGTGGAGCTGCGATCACCGGGGCAGCGCAATGCGATGCCGTCCGCCAGCGGCGAGATGGTCACCGGCGCAGCCTCGGCGTCGCGCGCGGCGGCGCGGGCCAGCGCCACATAGGCATGGGCCTCGCTGAATTCGGCCACGGCAGCGGCCTGTCTTGCGTCCCAGCCGGGGGCGCCCGGAGCGATCGATGAGGTCACGGGTCAGCGGGCTCGTTCACCGGGACTCTGGACAAGCAAGGTTTCCCGCTTGTTCCCGGTCCGGCGCGCGTCCGAACGGTACGGTATACGGCATCCGATCGGCCAGCACCAAAGGTGGGCCGATCGACAGGAATGCACGAGTCCCGGTCGTCGATGGAACACTGACTGCCGCTGCCTCAGGCCACTTCAACAGGGCCCGCACCGGCGACGCGCATGCGCAATAGCCGCATCATCCAACGCCACTCCCCCGCGTCCCAAGGCGTGAAGCGCGGCAGCTGAAAGACGTCCGACGATGCCGTCGCGGTACCTGCCGCGGTGCTCACGGCCACACGGAAACCGAGACGTCGCACCATTTCTACGTGGCGTCCGTCATAGTCCTGCATCGGCCGCCCGTTCGGGTATGCGAAGACATCGACCGGTGCATCGACCAATTGCTGCAGCCGCGCACGTCCCTGCGCAATCTCCGCCTCTGCATCGGCGTCGGCGAGCACGCGCAGGATGGGGTGGCGCGCCGTGTGTCCGCCGATCTCCATGCCGGCGCGATGCAATTCGACGACCTGCCCGGAACGCATCATCAGGTCATCGGGCAGTCGCTCGGTGCGAAGGAGGCGGGACAGCCGCGCGATGTACTCCTCGCGCTCATCGAACCCGAGGTACTTGATCTGGGGCAGCAGTTCATCGACGACGCGACGCCGGTCCTGGGCGCTGGCCAAGGTGCGCGGACCAAGGCCGAACTCCGAGAGGTCGGCCGTGTCGCCGCGTGCTCCGCGCACGCACTCGATGACGCTGTCGTTGAACATGCGCCCGCCATCGAGGAACCCCGTGGCAACGAAGAACGTGGCCTTGACGCCATGCCGGCGGAGGATGGGCAGAGCGATCTCGGCGTTGTCGGCATAGCCATCGTCGAAGGTGACGCACAACGCGCCGGCCGGCAACGTGCCCGCAGCCAGGCGCGCCGCTGCGTCACCCAGCGACAAGACGTTGAACGAGGTGGCGAGCAGCCGGACCAGGGCCTCGAACCGCGCCGCATCGACGAGATCCGGGAACATCGGGTCCGGTACGGGCAGCACTCGGTGGAAGATGAGGATCGACAGGCGAGACGCCGACAGTCGATCGGCGGCGCCACGCACCCACTGCACGCCGCGGGCGAGCAAAGGCAGTGCGACGCTCACTTGCGCAGCGCCCCGGCCGCGCCGCCGTGCGGCTGGCCGGTGGTGGCCACGGGCGCCGCTCCCGAGCGTGCGCCAGCGCTGGGAACGCCACCCGCCGCACGCTCCGCGGTCCGCCTGCGCACGAGCACGTCGCACAGCACGACAAACGAGAAGACGTAGTACGGCAGGTCGAGGTAGGCCAGGCTGAGGAAGGCCCCGCCGACCATGTAGCCAATCATGCTCACCTGCACCATGCGCATCAGCGAAGGGACCCAGCCGCTGAACTCCGGATCGTTGAGCGTGCGGTTGGCAACGCGGCCGGCGGTGAACCAGGTGGCCCCCAGCAGGCCCAGGAAAAGGCCGAGGCCGACGAAGCCGTGCTCGCCCAGCATCTGGAAGTAGATGCTGTGCGCCACGTAGACGCGCCCGGCGAACTGCTCGAACACACCGTCGACCGGCGCGTAGCGATCGAAGACGATCGGATGGTCGGCCTGGAAGCCGGCGCCGACGAACGGCCTGTCCACCGCCGCGTTCCACAACGTCGTCCAGGTCCATATCCGGGACATGGCCGATCCGTCCTCGCCATAGGTCTTCATCGTCTCCATGCGCTCCGTCCAGCTATCGGGCATGAACGCGATCGCCACGCCGACGAGCGTGATCAACATCAGGCTCGTGCGCACCGGATGCTTGCCCTTCAGGCCGAGGAAGAAGGCCATGGCGAGCAGCGCCAGCAGCGCACCGCGCGACTGGCTGCCGAGCACCGAGAAGGCGCAGGTGATCATCATGAACATCAGCACACCGCGCAGCCAGCGCCGCGGCTCGGTTTCGCGCAGGAAGTACATGAGCGGCATCAGCATCACGAGGGCCACGGCGAGCGCGTTGTTTTCCTCCAGCATGCCGCCCGGCGGGCCCCAGACGCGGCTGCCGCCGCCCGTCAGCACCGTGAAGATGCCGCCCTTCACGCCGAAGAAGGCGACTGACAGCACCACCACCCACACCAGCCAGCGGATCTCCTTCTCGTCGCGCACGAGCATCCAGGTGACGAAAAGCATGACCTGGATCTTCAGCACGAAGATCCAGCGTTCGCGCACCTGGTCGGCGGGTGCCATCGCGAAGAGGCTCGTGAAGGTCATCCAGAGAATCAGCGCGATCAGCACCTTGGCGATTCCGGTGCGCGGCAGAGGTTGCCGCTTCTTGGTGAAGACCAGGGCCAGCAGGGTGGCTGCTGCCGCCATCTGCGAGAAGGGCAGCGAGCGCGCGAATCCGTACGTCATCTTGTGCGGGTTCATCAGGCCCAGCCAGGCCCACAGGTAGGCGCCCAGCACCGGGTGCTTGAACACCATCACGAGAATGGCGCCTACGAGGGCTGAGAGGACAAGATCGCGCATCTGGTGACTCCAGCGGTCCCGTCAGAGAGCGTGGCTCACGATGTAGCGGTACTTGCCCGAGCGCTCGCGGGGAAGCGTCGCCACGGTCTGAACCTGCACCTCCACGCCAGCACCCAGCCGCCGCTGGAAGCCCTGCACCACCGTGGGTACCACCACGGCGGCATCGTAGCGCTCGTCGGGCACGATCTCCACGCGCGTGAGTTGGCGCGTCTCCTGAGTCACCTTGAACCCTTCGATGCCGGGCAGGTCGCGCAGGATGTAGATGAGCGCCAGGCCGTGCATCACCGTGCCGTCGGCGGCGACGACGAAGTCGGTGGTGCGACCCTGCAGGTCGCGCAGCAGAGGCAGGCCGCGACCGCACGGGCAGCGCGCATCGTCGAGCACGCCAACATCGCCGGTGCGGTAGCGAACGAACGGGAACTCGGCCGTCGAGAGTTCGGTGACCACGAGTTCGCCGGGCTGGCCCGGCGCGACCGGACTACCGTCGTTGTCGACGGCCTCGACGACGATGTCCTCTGCGCTCAGGTGCATCCCACCGGCCGGGCACTCGTGCGCGATGAAGCCGGCATCGCGCCCGCCATAGCCGTTGGCCACGCGGCAGCCGAACACCCGAGAGATGGCCTCCCGCTGATCGTCGTACAGGCGTTCGCTGGTCACGAACGCAACCTTGACGCCGAGATCGTCGAGCCGCGTGCCGCGCTTCTCCGCGTGGCGAGCGATATAGGTCAGTGCCGAAGGGTAGCCAAAGAGCATCGTCGGCCGGTTCCGGCGCAGCCATGCGACGAACTCGTCCAGGCGTGTCTCCGACATCTCGAAGGCCGGCAACAGGGTGCTGCGGAACAGCCCGTCGCGAAGCGCCTTCATGCGGTCCTGGGCGCCGTGCTCGATCGGCGAACCCCAGATCACCGCCTCGCGATCGCCGATGTCGACGCCCCACCAGCGCGTGGCCCGCCACTTGGCGGCCACATCGTGGCTCTTGCGGCCCCTGCCGATGTAGAAGACGAGCGGCTGCCCCGAGGAGCCGCCAGTGTTGTAACGGCTGAGTGTCCCGTGACCATCGGCTTTCATGCTTTCGGCATGCGTACGGATGTCCGCCTTCGTCAGCAGCGGCAAGCGTTGCAGGTCCGCGATCGCGCGGACCGCCTGCGGATCGAAGCCTGTGCGCTGGAACAGGTCCCGGTAGTAGGGCACACGTGCGCCGATCTCGGTGAGGAAGGCGCGCAGCCGCTCGATCTGCTCGCGCTGGATCTCGGCGGTCCCCAACCACTGGCTGCGTTCCAGGCGCCGACGGATCGCGACGCTGTCGTGTCCCTTGAGCCGCTCGTGCAGTGGGAAGAGCAGGCCGGCAGCCAGGCGCGTGTAGGCAGGGCGCGACGACACATCGGCCGATGCGAAGGAGGCAGCGCCGGCGGCATCACCCCGTTCGGTGTGCGCTGCGCTCATCGCGTGGCCAACCTCTGCGAAGGCTGTGCCAGTACGCCCTGGTAGGCGTGCTGCCAGAGCTCGCGCACCTGCGGCCACGTGTAGCGTGCAGCCTCGCGCACGCCGGCGGAGCGCAGGCGCCAGGCCAGTGCCGGATCGGAGAGCAGGCGCAGCGCGGCGGCGGCCATGGCGTCGGGGTCACCCACCGGCACGATGAGCGCGGTATGGCCGTCCCGCACGAGATCGGGGATGCCGCCGGCAGAGGTGGTGACCACAGGCACGCCCGAAGCCAGCGCCTCCAGGATGGAAATCGGCATGTTGTCGGCCGTGGAGGGATTCAGCAGGAGGTCTGCATCGGCATAGAGATCGCCGATCTGGGCGTTCTCGATGCGACCGCTGAAGCGCACCATCTCCGACAGGCCCATGTCGGCGACGAGGCTCTGCAGTTCTCCCAGCTGCGGGCCGCTGCCGGCCACCGTGAGCCGCGCGCCTGGATGGTCCTTGCGGATGGTCGCAAAGGCACGGATGGCCGTGGGAATGTCGTAGATCGGCTCGAGGTTGCGCGTGACGATGACGTGCGGCGCGGTGCCGGCCACCCGCGGCTCGCGCGGATGGAAGCGCTGCGTGTCGATGATGTTCGGGATGATCTCGGCGTCCAGGCCATGCTTGGCGAACACACGGAGCAGGAACGGGCTCGGTGTCACACGTTTGGCGGCATGGCGCAGCGCGTTCAGGACCCAGCGCGGCGCCCGTGCGAAGAACTCGTCGGCCTGGCCACCCCGGTAGTTGACGATCACTGGCACGCCGCGCAGCCGCCCTACGAGCAACGCCGGATAGGCAAACAGGTGCCAGGCCCACCCCGAGTTGGCGAACACGTGCACGACGTCGGCCTGGCCGATGGTGCGCCACAACGTCCATCCGTAAGGCAGGAGCCTGACCCCGGCGCGCAGCACGGGCACCTTGCCCACCCAGGCCGGCCGGTAGGGCGCGTTCGTGCGCACGAGGGCGACGCGCGCGCCATCTTCTCTCAGGAGGCGCAGCAGTTGCTCGCACTGGTTGGCCATGCCGCCCGAGGGCGGCGGCAAGGGGCCGACGATGCACACGCGCGGCCAGCCATTGGGGCCCTCTCGCCGCGGCGACGCGCGGTGGGTCTGCCGCCTCGGCGAGAGCCAGGGCGAAAGCAACAGCGCCAGGAGGCCGAGCGCGCCGCAGGCGACGGCGGCGAGCACACGCAGGCGCACGGCACGAAGCGCCTCGCGCTGCGTGGCATTGCGGTCGCTGGCAAGGATGCGGATCTCGGGCGCGCGTCCGGAGACGAGTACACCCACACCTTCGCCGATGCGCGACCAGCCGCTGAACATCTTCACCGCGGGGGCGGCGTCGATGCTGGAGACGTTGTTGCCGAAGGGCATGTACCACTGATCGACGCCGCGCTGGAAGTACTCCCAGGCTTTGGCCTCGATGTCGTAGCCCGGCCGGGCCTCGGGCACGAGGCGGCGCAGCTCGAGCCCCCGGCCCACGGCCGCACTGCCCTCCAGGAGCGCGCGCCGCAGCTGCAGCGCGGACAGCGGCTCCTCGCTGCCGGCCTTCACGAAGTAGAAGTTGTCGAAGATGTCGATGAGCTGCCAGCGCTGCTGCTGGCCATTCCACATCTCGACCCAAATGTGGCCGTGGCCGCCGAACCCGTCGAAGCTGAACGCCCAGGGTCGCACGGTCAGCCCGGCAGCATTGGCCATGGCCTGGAACACGCGCACGAAGTCGCCGCAATAGCCTTCGCCGTCACGCACGATGCGCTCGTAGGTGCCCCAAAGGCTGCTCTGGATGGGATTGCCCACCAGCTTGGGAGCACTGCCCAGCAGGTGGCGGCCGATGGCGCGCGCGCGCGACCAGTCGTCGGGCAGGCGGTCGAGCTCCAGGCTCCTCACGACCCCGGTCAGGCGCGCATCGGCCACCGTGGTCTCGAACCGGTAGCCTGGCGGGCGTTGTGGGGGCCTCCAGTCATCGGCCTCGCTCCAGTCGGCGCCGAGCTGAAGCGCGTTGCGCACGCGAACATGCTCGGTGCCGCCGAACAGGTTCGGCCAGAGCAGCGCCAGCGCGATGGCCAACAGGGCCAGCCCGAGCGGGCGCATCGGCCAGCGGCGCGCAGTCCCGGACCCGGCGCCCGCGGCGCTGGTCACCAGCACAGCCCTTGCAACTGCTCCGCCGGCAGCGCACCGGCAGGCGCACGCACGAGATCGACCACCACTTGGCCGGGCTTGAGGCGCACAGCCAGCGCTTCGATCACGGCCTTGCTGTTGCTGCCGAGCACGAGCGTCTCGCTGTCGGCGACGACGCTATCGAGCTCGGCATGCAACATCTGGCCGATGTGCGGCAGATGCTGCTCGATGAAGCTCTTGTTCGCACCGAGCAGGCGAGCCAGATGCACCTCGGGATCGTAGATGCGCAGCTCATAGCCCTTGCCGATGAGCTTCTCCGCCAGCGTCACGAGCGGACTCTCGCGCAGGTCGTCGGTGCCGGTCTTGAAGCTCAGGCCGACGAAGCCGACCTTGCGCTTGCCGGCCGCGACCACCTTGTCGAAAGCGAGCTCGAGATGGTCCTCGTTACTGGCCAGGATGCTGGCGAGCATGGGAATCTCGACATCGCGCGTCTTGGCCAGGTACGCGGTGGCGCGCAGATCCTTGGGCAGGCAACTGCCGCCGAACGCGAAGCCCGGCTTGAGGTAGGCCTTGCTGATGTTGAGCTGCGTGTCCTGGCACACCAGGTCCATCACCTCGAACGGGTCGACGCCGAGCGCACCGCAGATGCGGGCGGTCTCGTTGGCGAAGGTGATCTTCAAGGCGTGGAAGTTGTTGCAGCAGTACTTCATCATCTCGGCCGAGCGCACCGAGGTCCGGAGGTACTTGCAGGGCAGGTGGCCGAACAGCGCCTGCAGCTTCTCGTGCGCCGGCTCGGCATTGGCGCCGACCACCGTGAACGGCGGCTTGTCGTAGTCCTTGATCGAGCTGCCTTCGCGCAGGAACTCGGGCTGAAAGCAGAGGTGGAAGTCCACGCCGTCCTTCTTGCCCGACTCGCGCTCGACGATCGGGCGCAGCACGTCCTCCACGGTGCCGGGCACGAGGGTGCTGCGGAACACCACGATGTGCGGCACGGTCTTCCGGGCCAGCGCCTTGCCCATCTGCGCGGCCAGGCGCAGGATGGCGCCCTGGTCCTGGCTGCCATTGGCGGCACTGGGCGTGCCGACGCACACCAGGCTGATCTCGCTGCCGAGCACCGCCTCCACCGCGTCGGTGGTGACGCTGACCCGGCCACTCGCGGCGACGTCGCGCATCAGGTCGACCATGCCCTCCTCGACCACCGGCGTCTTGCCTTCGGTGATGAGGCGCAGCTTGGTGGCGTCGATGTCGACGCCGATGACTTGGTGGCCGTCGCGCGCCAGGCAGGCGAGCGAGACGGCGCCGACATAGCCGAGGCCGAAAATGCTGATCTTCATGCGTGGGTCTTCAGGCAGGAGTGCGGACGTTCGCCGTGTGCCGTTCGGCGAAGTGACGAACGCAACGCTCGATGATGCCGTCCAGCCGCTGCATCGAGCGCGGCCAGGCGTGGTGGCTGAGCATCCGTTCACGGCCGGCCTTGGCAAGCCGGGCGCGCTCGTCGCGGTCGCTCACGACGCGCAGGATGGCCGCCGCGATCTCTTCCGGGCGGTCGGCCACGAGCAGGTGCCGCTCGGCTTCCGCATCCACGCCACCGGCGGCGGCGCTGCTGGTGACCACAGGCACGCCCATCGCCATGGCCTCGAGAATCTTGTTCTGCGTGCCGCGCGCGATGGCCAGGGGCGCCACCATCGCGGCCGAGCCGCGGATGTAGGGCCGCACGTCGGGCACGCTGCCGGTGACGGTGACGCCCGGCATCGCGCCGAGCGCCTGGATCTGCGCACTCGGGTCGGCCCCGACGATGAGCAGCTTCATCGTTCCGCGCTCGCGCCGGAGCAGCGGCCACACCTCCTTGCAGAAGCGCATCATGCACTCCTGGTTGGGGTAGTAGTCCATGCGGCCGATGAAGCTGATGGTGTCGGTGTCGTAGGCGCCGCCGGTCTTCGGGTCGGGGCAGAAGAAGTCGGCGTCGACGCCGTTGGGAAACCAGTCGGTCGCGGCGCCGGTGCCATAGCCCTCCAGCGTTTCCCACTCGGCGCGCGTCGTGGCCGTGCACAGGTCGAACTTGCGCGCCAGGCGCTTCTCGGCCCACAGCATCTTGTGGCCCTCGAGCGTGTAGCCGAGAGAAAGCGGAAAGGGCTTGTAGTTGGCGTACTCCAGCCACTTCTGCGAATCCATGTCGCCGAAGTCGAGGATCTTCGGGATGCCCTGCACGTCTTCGACGTACTGCGCCACCGAAGAGCAGTGCACGAAGATGAGGTCGAAGCGCTGGCGGCGCAGCAGCCGGCGCACCTTCTGCGCCAGCTCGCCGCTGTAGAAGTAGCCCATCGACGAGGGCGTGATCAACGGCAGCCGCACGATCATGCGCGCGAACTGCACGGGCTCGCTCACCATGCCCATGTGAAAGCCGGCGCAATGGGAGGCGATGCCCTGCCCCTCCATGGCCTCGGCGTGCGAACGCGCCAGCGAGCACACCGTCACCTGGTGGCCGGTGGCCTGCAGGTGACGGATCATGTTGAAGGGCCGAATCTTGCCGCCCCGCTTGGGCGGGTACGGGAAGCGATGGCAGAGGTAGAGGATGTTCATCACGCGGGCACCGCGGCGCGAGAGGGCTTGGCGCCTCGCGGCGCGGCAAGGGACTTGAGTTCGTCGGCCACGTCGGCGCTGGTGCGGCGATCGAGATAGACGCGGCTCCACACCTCGAGGTTGAGCAGCGCCAGCAGCGCATCGGTGCCGTCGCTGCGGTTGGATTCGTGGTCGGCCAGCAGCGCCGAAACGGCCTCGGGACGGAACAGGCCGCGCTGCCGCACCACGGCGGGCGAGAGCAGTTCTCGCACGACAGCGAGCAGTTCCTTCTTGAGCCAGGCCCCCATGGGCGTCCCGAAGCCGCGCTTGGCGCGGTGCAGGATGTCGTCGGGCAGTTGCGGCGACAGGGCCTGTTTCATCAGGTGCTTGAGCGTGCCGCCCTTCACCTTCAGCTCGCCCGGGATGGCAGCAGCCATCTCGACGAGTTCGTGGTCCAGCAGGGGCACGCGACACTCCAGGCTCACGGCCATGCTCATCTTGTCGGTCAGCAGCAGAAGGTCGTCGGGCAGTTGGGTTTCGGCGTCGACGGCGAACATCCGGTTCAGTTCGTCGTCGCGGCCCGCGGAAGCGAAGGCGGCGTGGAGGCGATCGTCCGCGCCAGCGGTGGGCGCCGCCAGCATGAGCTGCGCCACCGACTCGCGAGACACCACCTGCAGATAGCTGCGATAACGCTCGTCGGCACCCATCTCGGCGCTGGCGATGAAGCCCTTGGCCAGGCGCGCCATGTTCAGCCACTTGTTGTGCCGGTCTGCCGGCAGGCGTGCCGCCGTGGCGCTGGCCACGCGTCGCGCCCAGCCGGGGAGCGAGTTGAACCGCTGCGCGTAGTGCGCGCCCAGGTAGCGGCGGTAGCCGCCGAAGAGCTCATCGCCTCCGACGCCGGAGAGGATCACCTTGACATCGTGGCGCGCGAACTCGCTGACGAGGTAGGTGGTGATGAAGGCCGAGTCGGCGATCGGCTCGTCCATGTGCCACACGAGCTTGGGCAGCAGGCCGACGACGTCGGGCTTGACGACGATCTCGTGGTGCTCGGTCTTGAACAGCTCGGCCACGCGACGCGCGTAGGGCAGTTCGTTGTAGAGCTGCTCGGCGCTGCCGCCCTCGAAGCCGATGGCATAGGTGCGAATCGGTTGCCCATCGCCGTGCCGGGCCATCGCCGCCACGACGGCGCTGGAATCGACGCCGCCGGAGAGGAACGCGCCGATCGGCACGTCGCTCACCATCTGCATGTGCACCGAGCGGTCGATGCCTTCGCGAATGCGCTGCACCCAGTCGGCTTCGGTGGCCTTGCGGTCGACGGCAGCGGACAGGCGCCACCAGCGCCACTCGCGCACATGGCCGTTCTCCACCGCCAGCAGCGTGGCCGGAGGCAGCTTGCGGATGCCGCGGAAGATGGACAGCGGCGCCGGCACGTAACCCAGGTGCAGGTAGTCGCCCAGCGCGTCGCGGTTGAGCTCGGTGCGCACGCCCGGCAGCTGCAGCAGCGCCTTGGCCTCGGTGGCGAACGCAAGGCGCTGGCCATCCTGCAGCACGTACAGAGGCTTCACGCCCAGCCGGTCGCGGCCGATCAGCAAGCGGCGGCGCCGGGCGTCCCACAGCGCGAAGTCGAACATGCCGTTCAGGTGCTGCACCACCTCGTCGCCCCAGGCGGCGTAGCCGTGCAGCAGCGTCTCGCTGTCAGAGCCGGTCTTGAAGTGATAGCCCTTGGCCTGGAGCTCGGCGCGAAGTTCACGATAGTTGTAGATCTCGCCGTTGCAGACGATGGTGAGCGAGCCGTCGGCGTTGCTGATCGGTTGATGCCCGCCGGCCAGGTCGATGATCGACAGGCGCCGCATCGCGATGCCGCAGGCGCCGTCGATGTGCTGGCCCTCGTCGTCGGGGCCCCGGTGCGCCGTGACGTCGCCCATCGCGGTGAGCCAGCGGGGTTCGACCGGCTTGCCGTCGAGGTGGATGAGGCCGTGGATGCCGCACATGCGGTGGATGCTCCTTCTGGGGTCTCGCCGATGCGATGCGGGCGCCGCGCGGATGCGGGTCAGGCGCCCAGTGCCGCCGGCAGCGGGCGGCCGCGCCCGGCCAGCGCCTGGCGGTAGACCTCGGCATAGCGCGCGACGCTGTTGCTCCAGGTGCGCTCCTGCTCGACGAAGCGGCGGGCCTGTTGTCGGATGCGCGGCCATTCCGCCTCACGGCCCAGCACGTCGAGCAGCCCCACGGCAAGCGCCTTGGCGTCGCCGGCCGGGCACAGGTACCCCGTCTCGCCGTGACGGATGAGCTCACGGTGCCCGCCCACGTCGCTGGCGACGAAGACGCGCCCTTGCGCCATCGCCTCGAGCGGCTTGAGCGGGGTGACGAGTTCGGTGAGGCGGATGGGCAGGCGCGGATAGGCGAGCACGTCGATCAGCTCGTAGTACCGCTGCACCTCGCCGTGCGGCACGCGGCCGGTGAAGATCACCTGGTCGGCGACGCCGGCGGCAACCGCCTGCGCCTTCAGCGCCGCATCCTGCGGGCCGCCGCCCACGAGCAGCAGGCGCAACGACGGGCGCTGCGGCAGCATCTGGGCGAAAGCATCGACCAGCAGGTGCAAGCCTTCGTAGCCATAGAACGACCCGGCGAATCCGAGCACCGTGCAGCCGTCGAGACCCAGCCGGGTGCGCAGCGACGGATCAGCGGGCACGCCGAACTTGAAGTTGGAGACGTCCACCGCATTCGGGATCACGGTGACGCGATCGGCGTCGATGCCGCGCAGGGCGATGTCGCCGCGCAGGCCCTCGCAGATCGTGGTGATGCGATCGGCCCGCCTCAACGCGAAGGTCTCGAGCGCACGCGACAGCCGATAGCGCAGACTGCCTTCGGTGGTGGTGCCGTGGTCGACGGCGGCGTCTTCCCACGAAGCGCGCATCTCGTAGACGACAGGCACCCGCAGCGAAAGCCGTGCCCACAGCGCCGGCAGCGCGTTCAGCACCGGCGAGTGGGCATGGATGAGGTCGGGCTTCTCTGCTCGGGCCACTTCGACGATGCGTGCCGCCGTGAGGCGCATCTGCGCCATCAGCCCAGCGCCTTCGGCGCTCGGCGTGCGGTAGAGCTTCAAGCCCTCGACGACCTCTTCGCGCGCTTCGCCGGGGCCCTGCTTGGGCGTGGTGAGCTGCACCGTCTCCCAGCCACGCCGGCGCTGCTCGCGCAGGATGGCGAGCGTGCGGAAGGTGTAGCCGCTGTGCAGCGGGATCGAGTGATCCAGCACGTGCAGGATGCGCATCGTCACCCCGGCGGTCAGGCCACCGCTTCGGCCGAAACCGCGCCGGCGGTAGGCACGGCCGCCTCCGGCATCACACGGTCTTCGATGCCCTGGCGCAGGAAGGCTTCGAACATCAGCAGCGTCCAAAGCGGCGCGCTGTAGTCGCGCGTGCCGTTCTGGTGCGCATCGACCAAGTGGTGCAGATAGCCTTCGTTGAACCAGCCGGTGGAAAGCAACCGCTCGCCGAGCACCGATTCGCGCACACGCTGCCGCAGCGGGCCGCGGAACCAGCGCGCCAGCGGTACGGCAAAGCCCATCTTCGGGCGGTAGAGGATGTCGTCGGAGAGCGCCGGCTCCATCGCCTTCTTGAGCAGGTACTTGCCCTCGTTGCCGCGCACCTTGAGGTTGGAAGGCAGCGACGCTAGCCACTCGACGAGCGGGTGGTCCATCAGCGGCTCGCGCACCTCGAGCGAGTGGGCCATGCTGGCGCGGTCGACCTTGGTGTTGATGTCACCCACCAGGTAGGTCTTCAGGTCCAGGTACTGGATGAGCGCGAGCGGGTCGTCGGTCTGGGCCTGGGCGGCATGGTGGTCGAAGACGGCACGCGCGTTGTAGCCGCCGAGCTCGCGCTTCAGTGTGGCGCTGAAGAGCTGCTCGCGCATGGGACCGCGCAGGATGCTGACGGAGTGGAAGTAGGCTTCCACCGAGGTACGCGCCATGCCCTCGAAGGTGGTCTTGGCGCGGAACATGCGCGGCGCCCAGTCGGCCTTGGGGTAGAGGCGGCCGAGAGCGCCGAAGAGCGGCCGGCGCAGCCCGTAGGGCAACGACGAGCGCATGCGCTCCTCCATCAGGTGCATTCGGTATCGGCGGTAGCCGCCGAAGGTCTCGTCGCCTCCGTCGCCCGACAACGCCACCGTCACGCGCTTGCGGGCCAGCTGGCAGACACGGTAGGTTGGAATGGCCGAGCTGTCGGCGTAGGGCTCGTCGTACAGGTGCGCGAGCGTGTCGATGAGATCGAAGTCGTCGCTCTTGACGGTCTCGACATGGTGGTCGGTGCGGTAGCGGTCGGCGACGATCTGCGCGAACTGCGACTCGTTGAACTTCGGGTCGTCGAAGGCGATCGAGCAGGTGCGCACCGGTGCGTCGGACAGCCCGGCCATCGTCGCCACGACGGCACTCGAATCCACTCCACCGGACAGGAAGGCGCCGAGCGGCACCTCGGAAATCATGCGCAGGCGCACCGCCTCGCGCAGGCGGTGGCGCAGTTCCTCGCTCGCTTCCTCCACGCCGATGGTGCTGCCGAGCGTGAAGTGCACGTCCCAGTACGGTCGCGGCTTCGGCTCGGCCTCGCCACGTCGCCAGGTGAGCATGTGGCCCGGCGGCATCTTCTTGGCTTGCTTGAAGATCGTCCGGGGCTCGGCCACGTAGCCGAGGGCGAAGTACTCCTCGATCGCCAGCGGGTCCACGTCTCGGCGCATGCCGCCATGCGTGAGCACCGACTTGAGCTCGCTGCCGAAGAGCAGCGTGCCGTCGTCGAGCACGGAGTAGAAGAGCGGCTTCACGCCCAGGCGGTCACGCGCCATGAAGAGCGTCTGGCGGTTGCGGTCCCAAAGCACGAGGGCGAACATGCCGCGCAGGCGCTTCAGGCAGTCCTCACCCCAGGCCTCCCAGGCGTGCACGATGCACTCGGTGTCGCTCTTCGTGCGGAACACATGCCCGAGCGCCTGCAGTTCGGGCATCAGTTCCTGGTAGTTGTAGATCTCGCCGTTGAAGACGATGCAGACGCTGCCGTCTTCGTTGAAGAGTGGCTGCTGCCCGGTGGCCACGTCGATGATCGAGAGGCGCCGGTGGCCGAAGCCGACCCCGGGCTCGACGTGCACGCTGCCCTCGTCGGGCCCACGGTGGTGCTGCGCATCGTTCATGCGCTGCAGCGCCGCGCGGGCGATCGGGCGCTGCCCGCGGGTGTCGAAGATGCCGGTGATTCCGCACATGGCCTGGTTGGGTTTCAGCCGCAGGTCACGCGAAGGGATTCAGGCGCATCGCGAGGGAGATGCCGATGGGCCCGGCCGTTCCCGCGCTCCACCTGCTCGAGGCATCCCGTCGCCCTGCCCTGCGCCCCTCTTACCTGGGGCGCATGGGTTCTGCGGCAGCGATTTCGATGGTATGCGAGCGCCCTCGCGTCAACGCTGGACAAAGTCGCCTCGATCAGGGGAGACCCCCATGAACGGCGATGGAACATGACTTCTCGCACGGGCCGCAATCAGCCCGGCGCCGTCGAGCCGCGATACACGGACAAGTAACCGTCGATCATGGCCTGCAGGCTGAAGCGGCGCAGCACGCGGTCACGACCCGCATGCCCCAGCGCGCGGGCGGAATCCGGGCGCACTGCCCAGGCGGACAGGCCCTGCGCCATGGCCTCGATGTCGCCGGCGCGGACGAGCAGCCCGCTGCGGCCAGCGCTCACCAGTTCAGGGTTTCCGCCGACGGCCGTGGCGAGCACCGGCAGGCCGCTGGCCATCGCTTCGAGGATGGTGTTGGAAACGCCCTCGGCGAGCGACGGCAGCGCGAAGGCGTCGAAGGCGCGCATCAGTTCGGGCACGTCGCTGCGCTCTCCAGGCAGCCAGGCCAGGTCGGCCACGCCGCCTTCTTCGAGGACTTGCCGTGCTTCGGCACGCAACGGGCCATCGCCGATCATCACGAGGCGCATTCGATCGCGAAGTGCCGGCGCACGGTGCAGCGCGAGTACGAAGGCGCGCGCGAGGTCGGGTTGCGCCTTCACCGTCATCATGCGCCCCACGGTGCCCACGACCCAGAGACCTGGCTCGTTGAACGGGCTGCCGGTGACTGGCTCACGTCCGCGCTGTCCGCCCGCCCCCCCGGCGGCGGGCCTGAAGCGCAGCGTGTCGACGCCGTTGTAGATCTGGTTCACTCGCCCTTCGCGGATGCCCACGCGTTGTACGAGGTAGCTGCCGAGTTCGCGCGACAGCGCGACATACCGATGCACGAACGGCGAGTACAGGCGCCTGACCCACTGGTGCCGGCGGCTGCTGCCGTCGATGTCTTCGGCATCGCGCCCATGCTCGCCGTGCACGCGCAGCGGCACGCCCGCCCACGCCGCCGCCGGCTGCATCTCGAGCGCCGCAAGGTTGCGCGTGTGCACGACGGCCGGCCTGCAGCGCCTGAGCAGCCGCACGAACTCGGGGTAGAGACGCGCACCGTGACCCGGCGCCTTCTTCAGCGCGACGAGTTCGACATCACGGCGGCGCACACGTGCGGCGAAGCCGTCCACCACTTCGGTGAGCGACACGACCATGTGCCGCGCAGCCGCCTGCGGCATGTGATTGATGAGGTTGACGACGCCGTTCTCGAGGCCCCCGGTGTCGAAACGGTAGACGACATGGCAGATCAGCGGCGGTTCAGATGCAAGCGCTGCCGCCGCCTCGCCACTGCGTGCATCCGTGTTCACGCCCCCACTCGAGGCAACGTGGCCGCCGTCGCGCACAGGTGCTTCAGAGCCGCCAGACGCGGAAGCCGGCAGCGGCCAGGGCCTTCTGGTCGAAGGCCGCCTTCACGTCGATGAAGGCCCCGCCCTTGGCCAGCTTGGCCGTGAGGTCGGCAGTGGACAGGGCCTTGAACTCGCGATGCGACACCGCCGCGACGATGGCGTCGGCCTTGGGCAGGTCTTTCCAAGGCACGAGGCGCACGCCGTACTCGTGCATCGCCTCCTCGACTTCTGCCTGCGGATCGGTGACGAAGACGTCGACGCCGTAGCTCTCGAGCTCGCGGATGATGTCGATGACCTTGCTGTTGCGCAGGTCGCCGCAGTCTTCCTTGAAGGTGAGGCCGAGCACGTTGACGCGCGCCCCCTTGATGAAGCTGCCGCAGGCGATGAGGTTCTTGATCGTCTGCTCGGCGATGAACTTGCCCATGCCGTCGTTGATGCGGCGGCCCGCGAGGATGACCTGCGGATGGAACCCCAGCATCTCGGCCTTGTGCGTGAGGTAGTACGGATCGACGCCGATGCAGTGGCCGCCCACCAGGCCCGGCTTGAACTTGAGGAAGTTCCACTTCGTGCCCGCGGCCTCGAGCACCTCGGAGGTGTCGATGCCGATCTTGTCGAAGATGAGGGCCAGTTCGTTCATCAGCGCGATGTTGAGGTCACGCTGCGTGTTCTCGATGACCTTGGCCGCCTCGGCCGCCTTGATGCTGCTGGCGCGATGCACGCCGGGAATGATGATCTTCTCGTAGACCTGGGCCACCTTCTCCAGGGTCTCGGGCGTGTCGCCGGAGACGATCTTGAGGATCTTGGTGAGCGTGTGCTCCTTGTCGCCCGGGTTGATGCGCTCGGGGCTGTAGCCGACCCAGAAGTCCTTCTTCCAGGTCATCTTGCTTTCGCGCTCGAGGACCGGGATGCACACTTCCTCGGTCGCGCCCGGGTAGACGGTGGATTCGTAGACGACGATGGCGCCCTTCTTCATGTACCGGCCGACGCTGGTGCTGGCGCCCACGAGCGGCTTGAAGTCGGGGATGTGCGCCTCGTCCACCGGCGTGGGCACCGCGACGATGATGACGTCCGCCTCGGCGAGCATCTTGCCGTCGCTGGTGTAGACGGCCTGCTTGGCGGCCGCGAGTTCGGAGTCCGGCAACTCGCGCGAAGGATCGGTGCCGCGTTTGCACGCCGCCACCTTGTTCTCGGCGATGTCGAACCCGATCGTGCGCACGTGCTTGCCGAATTCGACGACAAGGGGCAGGCCGACATAGCCGAGACCGATGACTGCGATGGTTTGCATGTTGGTTTCCCGTTTTTTCGTGAGTGCTGGAAGGAGATGCGGTGCGGGTGAGCCGCTGTCAGCGTCGCGGTGCGGTGGCGCTGGCGGCCGGTTCGAGGACGGCGGCGATTTGGTCCAGGTGCGCAGCGACAAACTGCTGCAGTCGCTCCGACCCCTGCCCATCCTCGGAAACTGGCGTGTAGAACATGAGCACGGCGCTGTCGTCGCCGCGGCCCGCGAGCCGCTGCAATGCCAGCCAGAGCATCGCCTGGGCGTCGCTCGCGACATAGCGGCCGGCGACGCGGTAGACGCGCCACACGAGCAAACGCTGGGTCGGGTTCAACTTCGGGTCCGCCGGCGTACGCAGTTGCGTGGCGTGCAAGTCGACGGCCCCGCCAGCTGCGAGAGCAGCGACGCGCGCCGCCGGATGGGCCAATGCCAACCATGTCATCGAGCCCTCCTCGACCAGGACGTTGGTCGAGGTGATCATCTTGCGGTCGTAGCCTTGGTCGCGGTACAGGCCCACCCAGACGCCGACGGCATCGCTGTCGCTGCCCCCGGACCGCCGGTATTGCGCGGCAGCGAAGGCGGCTGAATGGCGATAGGCGGGCAGCCAGCGGGTGATGGGCTGATCGATGGCACTCCACGAAGGCGCGCTCGACCCGCCGGCGGTCAGCAGCCGAGCGGGCAGTTCCAGCGCCGGTGGAATGGTCGACACCGCGGCAACGCCCTCACCGTCGATTCGATCGTGCAAGCCCTGCGTGGCCGCGACAGTGAGGCCCACGGCCGCGGCCATCAGCCACGGGCCCGGGCGACGCGCCGCGTTGCCCGCCGACGCGGCCGCAGCGGCGGCTTCGGCGGCGGCATCGGCGGCAGGCGCGGCGTCGACGAAGCGGGCGCCGATCATGAACATCAGGAGGATCACGACGCCGAAGAAGATCCAGCCGTAGACGAGGTGATCGGCGCCGGCGGCGAGCTTGTTGCTCGACAGGTGTCCGAGCATCACGATCATGTAGGCGCGCAGCCAGTTGGCGACGACCGGGACGGCGATGGCCACCGCCACGAAGGCCAGCCGGCGCTTGAGGGAGTGGAAGTTGAGGTACGCGAACAGCGTGCCGACCATCACCGAGGCGATGAGGTAGCGCACGCCGCTGCAGGCGGCCACCACCGACCAGTTGCCCGAGGGAATGACGAACTGCAGCCCCTCGCGGTACACCGGGATGCCCGACAGGCGCAACGCGGCGACCGTGAAATCGGCTGTGCCCTCCATCATCGGCTCGATCAGGAACTCGCCCACCGGGACGCTGAAGAAGAGGAAGAGCAGCGGGAAGGCGATGACTCGCGCGAACCGCGTGCCGAGCACGGCCGGCACGGCGCTGACGATCATCGCCACCAGCGCGGTCTGCGCCACCGCATGCACGCCGGCCAATTGCCCGAGCAGCCACACCAGGCAGCAGGCCGCGAGCGGCAGCAGCCACGGCGCGGACGGGGCGATCGCGACGCGGGCCAGCTCGGCCCGCTTGCGCCACATGAGCGCCAGGGCGATGGGTGGCACGAGGAAGGCGTGGGCGAACGTGTCGGAACGCGACCAGATGGACACCATGGCCGTGCCGGTTTCGCGGAACAGCCAGAGCAACGCGGCAAGCGCGAGCAGCAGAGGCAGCATCTGCTGCCAAGCCGGTGCCGGGCCCTGCGCCGGGAGCTTGAGCGCGGCCATGCTCATCGGGTGTGCACGCGCACAAGGCCGTGCCGGTCGATCGGCCCCATGCTCATCCCAGCGAGCGGACCACGAACGGGCCGAGCCAGTTCGCGAAGCCGAGCGGCAGCTTGCGCCAGGTCTCGATCATCAGCTTGTACTTGGCGTTGGCCGGGTTGTTCTGCGGCACGGCGTCGCGCTTGTACAGGCGGTACTCGTAGCTGAGCGGCTGCGGCTCGAAGCCCCAGTTCTTCTTGAAGGCATACGGGCCGGTGCCCTGCTTGCTGCGCCCGTAGTCGAAGAGCGTGAAGCCACGCGCGCAGGAGCGGCGCATCAACTCCCAGTACTTGAAGTCGTTGGCCGCCAGGTCGCGCGCCGCGAGGTCGTCGCCGGCGTAGTACGGCAACACCTCGTTGCGGAAGTAGAAGCTGAGCACGCTGGACAGGAGTTGCCCCTCCTTGCCCGTGACCGTGAGCACTTCGCAGTCGGGGCCGAACTCGCGCTGCAGGGCCTCGAAGTAGCTGCGCGGCAAGGCCGGCGTGCCGTGGCGATGCACGTTGTCGGCGTAGAGCGAGAAGAACCGGCCGACGTCGCTGTCGAGCTCGCTCTTCAGCTCGTTCTTGATGCCCTTGCGAACCATCGCGCGCTGCTTGCGCGGGATGGCGTTCATGTTCGCTTCTTCGTCGGGCAGGATGGCCTTGCGGAAGGTGACGTACAAGTCCTGCGCCGGCCAGTCGGCGTGGCGCTTGTGCATGTGGCGCAGCTCGAGGTGCTGGACACCAAGGCTCACGGCCAGGCGTTCCGCCTCGGCTTCCAGCGCCGCAGCGCTCGCTTCGTCGGTGGCGGCCACGCCACCATAGACCGCGAAGGGCAGGCTCGTGAGCGCGTTGCCGAAGAGCAGGCTCTTCACGTGCGCCAGCGGCAGCACGCCGGTGATGCGGTTGTCCTGCACCGCGAAGAGGTAGTGCGTGCGGTGGCGGAAGATCTGCTCGAGGATGCGTTGCCAGCCGCTGCGATGGAAGAAGGTGGCGCTGGGACAGTCCATGACGAACTGGTCCCAGGCGGCAGCTTGGCGGGCATCGCCCGCATGCAGGCGTTCGATCGTCGGCACGGTAAGTCGGAGCTCCGGGACTTCAGGCCGCACCGGCTTGCGCCACGGGCGGCACGGCCTGCACGCGGGGCAGGAAGATGTGGTCCATGCGGCCCCAGCGGAAATCGTCGAGCAGGAGTTGCAGTTTCGCTTCCATGCGCGGGATGTTCACGTAGTGGCGGAAGCGCGTCTTGGCATCGATGCCCGACACGCGTGGCTGCCCGGGGTCGATTTCCCAGGGGTGGAAGTAGAAGACCGCGGGCTCGCGATCAGCCGCGTTGACGCGCCCGATGAGCCAGCGGCTCATCGCGTAGGGCAGTAGCCGGAAATAGCCGCCACCGCTGCTAGGCAGGTTGCGGTTGAGCAGGCGCACCGTCGTGACGGGCACCTCGAGCAGGCCACTGCCCACGCGGTAGGCGAAGCGCGGTGAATCGGGCATGCCGTAGTGGTCGTGCGCGATCGGGTAGATGCTGCTGCTGTAGCGGTACCCGGCCTGCGCGAGCACGTCAAAGGCCCAGAGGTTGCCGGTGCCGATGGAAAAGCTCGGCGCCCGGTACCCCTGCACGGGCACGCCGGCGATGTCTTCGAGGATGCGCTTGGCGAGGGTGACGTCTTCGCCGAAGGCACGCGCGTCGAGGTCGCTGGCGCGCTGGTGGCCATAGCCGTGGCTGGCCAGCTCGTGGCCCTCGGCGACGATGCGACGCACGATCTGAGGGTAGCGTTCGGCCACCCAGCCGAGCGTGAAGAAGGTGGCCAGCGTGCCGCGCCGGGCGAGCAGGTCGAGGATCAGGTTGACGTTGCGCTCAACCCGGCACTCGCGGCTTTCCCACTCGTCGCGTCGGATGTAGGGGGCGAAGGCCGAGACCTGGAAGTAGTCCTCGACGTCGATCGTCAGGGCGTTGGTGATCGCAGGGGCGAGCATGGGCAGTAGAGGACGGTCGAGGGCGAATGAGGCGGCGACAGGCGGCGAAGCGTGGGCATGTAAGGCCGGCGCGCTAAACGCGTGCCGGTCCAGCGCACCGGCGAGCGCGCGACGCCCTGGCTTTTTACCGTCTCCTGCCCCCGCGCACCCGCCTGCCTTGCCTCGGTGCGTGAGGCATGGCACGGGGCAAAGCCTCACTTCTTGCGCGTGTCTGGCTTCTCGGGCTTTTCCGGCTTCTCGGGCGGCTTGTCCAGGCGTTCCGTCCGCGCAGCGGCAGCCCCCTCGGCCTTCTCGGGCCGCTTGGCCGAAAGCGATTCGACCAGCTTCTGCAGCAGCGCCAACGTCTGCAGGTTCGTGCGCTCCAGGCGCAGCAGGCTGCGCTCCAGGCGCTGCAACTGGTCGCCACGCTGCTCGGCCGTGAGTTGCGCGAGTTGGCGCGACATGTCCTCGGCCTTCTCGGGGGCAAGGTTCATGCTGCTGAGGTCGAGGTCGAGCACGGCGCCGGCAAGCCCACCGGGCATCAGAGGCTCTCCGGTCTGGTTCACCGGCACCGTGGTTGCCTTGCGCTGCGGCACGTCGTTCTCGGCATTGACCTCGCGCACCACCTCGGCGAGGTCCGCCGCGGTGAGGTTGGTCCGCTCGGCCAAAAAGCCGGCGAGGAGCAGACGATCTGCCAGGCCATTGATGCGCCGCGGGATGCCGCCGCTCGCCTTGTGCATCTCGTCGAACACGGCCGGCTCGAACGTGGGCTTGCCGGTACCGCCGGCGCACTTGATGCGGTGCTCCATGTAGGCCCGCGTCTCTTCCTTGTCGAGCGGACCGATGTGGCAGGTGGCGGCCACGCGCTGGCGGAACTGCTCCATCTCGGGCCGCTGCAGGATCTCGCGGAATTCGGGCTGGCCGACGAGGAAGCTCTGCAGCAGGGCCTGGTTGCCGAACTGGAAGTTGGAAAGCATGCGCAACTCTTCCACGGCGCGGGGCGTCAGGTTCTGCGCCTCGTCGACGATGAGCAGGCAACGCTTGCCCTTGCTCGTCTGGCTAATGAGGAATGCCTCGAGCGTGATGAGCAGTTCGCTCTTGGGCACGTCCTTGACGCGGAAGCCGAATGCCGCACCGACCATGCGCAGCGTGTCCTCGGCGCCCAGTTGCGTGGTCACGAGGTGGCCGGTGATGATGTTGCTGCCGGCCAGCCCCTCGATGAGCGAACGCAGCACCATCGTCTTGCCCGCACCAATCTCGCCGGTGATGACGATGAAGCCCTCGTTGCGCGAGACGCCGTACTCAAGGTAGGCCTTGGCGCGCCGGTGTTGCTTGCTGGCGTAGTAGAAAGCCGGGTCGGGGTTGAGCTGGAACGGCTTGACATTCAGCCCGTAGAACGCTTCGTACATGGTCAGAACCGCAGGCTGAGGGAGCCCGTGAGGGCGGTTTCGCGATAAGCCTCGGACGCCCCGTTGAGCACCGAGTACCGCATCGAAAGCAGGCCGGTCGTGCGCGCGCCCAACTGGCTTGTGAGTCCGAACGTGATGGACTTCAAATCGGAGCGCACGAGCGTGACGGTGTCCTTGCTCATGGTGCGTGATCCGGCCAGGTTGACGTTCGTGAGCTCCGTCAGGCGCCAACCGGCGCCGCCAGCATAGCCCCTCTGCCTTGCATTGTCATTGCGGGAGGAGGGGTTCACGCCGCCGGTGTCGACTCGTTCCGTGTTGACAGCATAGGCCGTCGCATTCAGGGTCAGCCGCGGCCCGGCCCAGGTCCAGATGACGTCGTTGCGGCGCTCCAGCGCAATGCCGCTGTTGCCGAACAATCCACCGCTGACCACCTCGTTGCGGTCGCGGCCGGTGGCGGCGATCAGGGCGAGCACAAACTGGTCGCGCTGCACGGGGTCAGGGATCAGCGAAGCGTACTGGCTGAAGTACAGCTCATAGAGCGTGATGGCCTGGCCCTGTGCGAGTGCCCCGGAACCGATGTTGATGTCGCGTGAGCTGGAGAACCGGAACGTGCTTCGGGCGAGCCGATGCGCGACGGTGGCACGGTAGGCACTGCCGAAGTAGCGCTCCTCGCCTTGCACCGCCACGGTCGTACGTGGCGACGGCGTCCACTGCACGCCCACACCGTAGTTCTCGTACTGCTGCCGCAGCGCGCCGACCACGTCGGTGCGCTCCACGCCACCGTTGATGGTGAAACGCCAGTCGATGTCGGGCTGCGAGGACACCTCCGCATTGAGGCGGTCGGTGACGGTGGGCGCGGCGGAGACGAGGAACTTCACGCGCTGGCGAACCCCTGTGAGGCCCCAGCCGAACACGGCTCCGCGGCGTGGCGAGCGCAATGCGAACAAGCCCTCGTAGACATCCGAATCACTTGCCGTGTCCCTGCCGCCCCGGGTCACCGCCGCGCTCGCGCGGACCTCGTACTCGGCGACCGTGCTCAGCGGGCCACGCAAGTAGGGCGACAACGCGACCGACCGCACCTCGGTACGGTTGGCGCTCGTTTGTAGAAAACCGACCGGCGTGCCCACAGCGGCGATGGTCTGCTGCGTGATGCTGGCGCGCGCATCGACGAAGCCGATCCCATCGATGACTTCGAGCAGGTAGTTGGCGCTCAGGCTGTTGAGGTACTCCGAGTCCTCGCGATCGTCGATGCCACGGCGGGAGCTGAGCGACCCGCTGTAGATGAGGGCGCCCTGCATGCGTCCGCCCCGGTGTGCCATCGTGAGGCTGGGGCTGGCACGCACGAGGTACTCCGTGCCGTTGCCGGTGACGCGTTCGCTGACGTTGAGGATGGTGCTTTCGAACGTGATGCCGGTGCTCACGCCGAACGCCCGCGGTACCGGGGCGCCCTCTGCTCCGTCGGCCGGCGCCGGTTGGGCCTGCGCCGGCGCAATTGCGGCCAGCGCGAGGCCGGCGGCCAACGCCATGCCCGCGCGGATCACCTGGCCGCGGGCGGCGAGTTCACCGCAGCGCCTTCGCCGGGCTGTGGAGTCCACCTTGCTCAGACCTTGGCCCGTTCGTTGCGCTTGGCAGCGCTCGGCTCGGCAACGGCCCGATCGCCGGCACGTTCGCCCGCGCTGTCTGGCAGGACAGGCGCCGCAGCCGTGTTCACACCCGAGGGGCCAGAGTCCCCATAGCCATAGCCATAGCCATAGCCATAGCCATAGCCGTAGTTGTAGCCATAACCGCCGCTGCTCTCGGCCCGCACCATGTTGAGAAGCATCATCTTCACCGGACACAACTCAATCGTGGCCAGTGCCTGCTGCACGGTGGACTGCAGCGTGCTGTCGGCGCGCACGACGACGACGATCTGGCCCATGTGCGTGGCAAGCACGCGGGACTCCGTGGTCAGCAGCAGCGGCGGCGAGTCGAAGATGATGATGCGGTCGGGGTAGCGCGTCGCCATGTCGTCGAGCAGGCGCACCATGGCATCGCTGGCCAGGAGCTCCGTGGCGCGTGGGTGCGGCGAGCCGCTCGGCAGCAGCGTCAGCTTGTCGACGTTGGTGCGCAACAGCACATCGGCCATCTGCGCCTTGCCCTCGAGCAATTCGAGCAGGCCGGCACCGGGGGGCAAGCCGAGGACGCGCAACACTGACGGGCGCGCCACGTCGGCATCGACGAGCATGACGGTGCGGTCGAGCTCGGCGGCGATGCTCATCGCGAGATTGATCGCGGTGAAGCTCTTCCCTTCGCCGGCCAGAGCGCTGGTCACCATGATCAGGTTGGCATGCCGGATCGTTGCCGCGCCCTTGCCCATCGCGTTGGCGATCAAGGGCCGTTTGATCACGCGGTATTGATCCGCCATGCGCGTGCGAGGTGCATTGGGCGTGACGATGCCCGAGGCTCCAATGGCCACCAGGTCGAGATCGACCCGCCGCGAGCCAGGATGCGGGTCGGATTTGCGCGCGTCGGCGATCGATGCAGCCAGCGCGGCGTTTGCCGCGGCGCTCAGTGCCGCCGGCGCCGCGGCGGGTGTCGGCGCTGGGGCCGTGGCAGTTGCCACGGCAGCGCGAGTACCTCCCGGGGCGGGCACCGCCGCCGCGGGAACGGGCGCTGCCACAGCTGGGCTGGGCGCGCGCGGTGCAACCGGCTGGGGATCAATGTCGGGCACCTCGATGCCCGCCTGCCGCAGTTGCTCCAACCGCTTGGCGGCTTGCTCGATCAGGCTGCTCACTGGGTACCCTCCGCGACGCGCACTGCGGTCTTCACCTTGGGATCGGCCCGGCGGCTCATGGTTCAGGCCCCATACCGGTTCATGACGATCATCGCGATCAGACCGGCGACGAAAATGCCCACCAGCCCCCCGGAGGCGGTGACGAAGCGGAACATCGAAGCGCGCTCGCGGCGACGGTCGGCGTCGGTGATGAGCGCCGACACGACGCCGAGCAGCGGCAGACCGGTCTTCTGCCGCAACTCGTCGGCGTGACCGAAGGTGGGCCGCACCTGCACCGCCGCGAAGGCGAAGGCGACGCCGAGCGCCAACGAGGCGAACAGCACCGCCGGCAACAGGAGCAGCCGATTGGGCGACACCGGGCGCGGCGCCACACGCGGCGGGTCGATGAGCTTGAACTCGGCGACGCCCGTGGCCACGTCGAGCTCGCCGGACATGACGGCAGCCTGCCGGCGCGACACGAGGTCCTCGTAGTTCTTCTTGATAATGGCGTAGTCGCGGTTGAGTTGCGCCGACTCCGCTTCGATCTGCGGCGCGGTCTTCAATTGCTGTCGAACCTGCGCCATGCGGCTGGAGTACTCGTCCACGCGCGCCTGCATCGCCGCCACCTGCACCTCGGCGGTGGCCAACATGCGGCTCATCTCCTGCACCGCCAGGCTCTCGCCGGGGGTGGTTGCCGTGCGCGGCGCGGCAGCGGCCGCTTGCGCGGCGGCCACCGCGGCCGCCTGCGCACGCCGCTGCAGCTCGGCCACCTCGCGCCGCTTCTGCTCCTCGAGTTCGTTGATCAGACGGCGGGCGTTCTGCACGTCCGGGTGCTGATCGGTATAGCGCTGCAGCAGGCCATCGAGACTGCGGCGCTGGTCCTGGATGCGGGCGTCGATCTCGGGCGTGGCGAAATTGCCCACCGGCGCGCCCGAAGGCAGCAGGACCCCTGGCGCAGGAGCGAGATTGGGCAGCGCGGAGGTGCTGGGCGACTGACCACGCGCCTCGGCCAACTGGCGCTTGGCCGCATCGCGCGAGCGCTCGGCCTCGCGCAACTGCAGGCGTGCCGCTTCCAGCTGGGTGCTGATCTCGGCCATGCGGCTGGCCACGTCCTTGCCGTCGGCACCCTGGCGGTCGATGTTGCGCAGCCGGAACTCCTTCATGCGCGTCTCGGCCTCTTCGAGGCGGGCCTCGAAGATCTTGATCTGCTCGGTCAGGAAGGACTTCGCCGAGTCGGTGTCCTTGCGACTCGCGCCCATGCCGGACTCGACGAAGATCGAGACCATCGACTGGATCACCCGCTTGGCCTTCTCGGGCTCGGGGTCGCGATAGGACATCAGGTAGAGATTTGCGCCACCGGCGGTCCGCATCGCAATGCCTTTTTGCAGCCGCTCGATCAGGGCCTCCTGGTCGGCCTTGGACTGATTCTTCAGGTCCAAGTCCGCCATGCGGACGAGCTTCTCGAGGTTCGGCCGGCTGATCAGCGTGCGGCTGAGCATGCTGATCTGCTGCTCGACGTTGGGCTGAACCGCCAGACCGCTCATCAATGGCTTGAGGATCGTGTCGGTGTCGACATAGATCCGCGCCGAGGCCTCAAACTGGTCAGGGATGCGCCACACCACCACCACGCCCACGACCGCCACCACCCAGGCGACGATCAGCCCCGGCCAGCGGAACTTCCACATCCCGCGCAGCGTATTGAGGACCTGGTTCAGGAGTTCTTGCATGGTGTATTCAGCCCGGCGAGACGGCGGCTACGAGCCGCACTGGCACGGCGCAATCAGAAGAAGCTCTGCGGAATGATGAGGATGTCGCCGGGCCGCATCTCGACATTGGCCGAGACGTCGCCGCGACGCACGAGGTCCTTCAGGCGCACAGCGTATTGCTTGTTGCCCTCGGACGTGCGCACCAGCGTGGCGCCGTTGCCATCGGCGAAGTCGGTAAGCCCTCCCACGGCGATCATCACGTCGAGAACGGTCATTTTCTGGCGGAACGGCAGGAACTGCGGCTTGGCGGCTTCGCCGACAACCCGGATCTGCTCGCTGAACGGACCCACGAAAGTGGTCACGATGACCGTGACCACCGGATCGCGCACGAACGTGGCCAGACGCTTCTCGATATCGCGGGCCACCGCGGTGGAGGTCTTGCCCTGGGCCACGAGTTCGTCTACCAGGGGCGCCGAGATCTTCCCATCCGGACGCACGGGCACCGAAAGGGAGAGCTCGGGATTGCGCCAGACGATGATGCTCAGCGTGTCGCCAGCACCAATGACGTAGCTGTAGTCGGCGGCGCTGGCCGCGGCCGGTGCGGGCGGCAAGCCACCCATCGTGCCGCACGCCGCGGACAGGATCGCAGCGAGAACCGCCAGTGAACCTGCACCGAACGAACGCCAGGACGGCAGGCCGCCGCGGCGCCGGTGTTGCGGCATCGAAGTGGTGTTGAGCTTGGACAATGCAGACTCTCCTCAGGCCAGTGTTCTTCGGCGGCACCAAGGCCGGCCGTGCCCAGAGAACACGGCCAGTCGCCACCGACGCAAGCAGGGCCAGGGCTCGCGGAAAGCGCAACCCCACAGCGCCGTAACGCATTGTGCGGCGCGGCGCGACCTTACAACGATGATCGCATGGGGACAAGCCGCCCCACGCGGCACTCCGCCGCTGGCCACCTGGGAGCGCGCAGATTTCACGCCCCCTGTTTCTCGTGCCACGCTGTGGCGTGAGAAAGGGCAAGGGCGGCCGAAGCCGCCCTTGCGCTGCAACTTCGAACCGCCCGACGCCGCAGTGGCCTGCGCGCGGACCGGCCGCTCAGGCCTTGCGTCGGCGAACCACACCCAAGCCGACCAGACCGAGGCCCATCAGCGCCAGGCTCGTGGGTTCGGGGATGAGATTGATGTCCACGCTCGCGCCCTGAACGTAGGGGCGGTAGCTGACGCCGGTGTAGTCGAAGAGGGCCGTGATCGTGGCCGAGTAGGTGCCGCTCAGCTGCGCCGTGCCGGACCCGGCGCCGTTGTACACGTTGGTGCCGAAGATCATTTCGCTCATGCCGAAGGCGTTGTTGCCATCATCAACGTATCCGGCCCAGCTGATCTGCGAGCCCATCGGCCCGGCACCGCCGCCGTCGAGATAGAAGGGCATCGGATCGGTCGCGGCGTCGAGGTCGGTGTAAGTCAAGCTGATCCGCAGGGCGCCACTGTTGGACCGGCCATTGACACCGGCCGTGAGGTGCATGAGCAGCGGATTGTCGTTGCCGGCGCCGACCGCCGTCGTGAACGTCCAGGCGCCGAATGACCCCGCATAGGCCACGCCGCCCACCGAAGCATCTTGATCCGCCGCATTGCCATCGGCAACGGTGAGGGTGTTCGTGCCATCGGTGATCTGGACGATCAGCGCGGCTTGCGACACCGCAGGTGCGAGCCCGAGCACTGCAACTGCAGCGGTGGGGGCGAGAAACTTGTTCAGGTTCAAGGTAGAACTCCAGCGACGAATTTCGAATCGGACGTGCCCTCTCATTAGCAACCCCAATGCCATCCTTTGCAGACAAGGACTTAGCCCGGCCGCGTGAACAATTTGCAACCGTGTTGTCAGGTCTGCCGACAGAGACTTTGTTCACGCGGCGAGGCCCGCTGCGCACTCGTTCACGCGACGCGCATTGCGTCGGCGAATGCACCGCCGCTCCCACGAATGCGGGGTCTATCTGGTGATCCCGCTTCCCGACCCCAACCCTACAATCGGCTGACCCACTGAGTGACCAGGGATCGCACATGAACGACAAGACAACGACCTCGACCGGCGCGTCCAGCCCGCAGATCCTCCAGAGTGCTCCGAAAGCGAAGGATGCGCGCATCCGCCTGGATCGGCGGGCGTTGCTGCGCGCTGGCGCCGGCGCCTCACCGGTGCTTCTCACGCTGGCCAGCAACCCGGTGGCAGCGGCGAACAGTTGTGTCGTGGCGTCGTCCTTCGTTTCTGTCGCCACCTTCAAGAGTCGCAATCCGACGGTCACCTCGGTCAACTGCGCCACACGCACGGCCGAGGACTGGCGCAATGCCTGCATGGGCAACGCGCAACTGGCTTGCGCCAAGCCGCTCGTGTCTGCCACCTTCGGCGCCACGCCCTCGAGCTACAGCAGCAAGACGCTGAGCCAGGTGCTTTGCGACTCCTCGGGCATCTCGACCAGTGGCGAGCTGGGCGTGCTGCAGCACCTGATCGCGCTCAACCTGAGCGTCTCGCAGGGCTTCATGCGCATGTCAGCGGGCAACGTCAGCCCGGCCTACCTCGGCTCCATCTGGCGCAACTTCAAGAACAACGGCAACCAGTACAAGCTGCCCTCGTCGACGATCACTTGGAGTTCGGCGCAACTCGTCACTTGGTTGCGCTACCAGCTCAACTACTCCATGCCGATCTGACGGCGTGGCCCCTCCGGGGCCCGCACTGCGATGCGGGCGTGATTGGACCGGCGGCGCGGAAGTCGCCCGCGCCAGGGCTCGTGTGGGAGCCGCTTTCAATTTCCAGGCATGGACACTTACCTCGCCGCCGACGCCTCGATTCGGCATTGGGAAGGCGAATCCACCGCCGTGGCGCGGCTGCCGGCCGCGGGCACCACGCACCTGATCGGCGCAGAAGCGCTGGCCGTGGTCCAGGCGGTGGCGCAAGGCGACCGAGGCCTCACGCCACGCGAGATTGCGCACGCGCTGGGCCTCCTCGTCGACGGCGACGTGGAGGTCGAGACCGGCTTGCAGCGCATCATCGATGGTTTGGTCCAATCCGGCCTGCTGCGCCGAACAAACGACGATGCCGAGCCTGGGCGAGAAGGACCCCGATGAGATCCGTGGCGCGCTAACGAAAGCTGGCGCGGAGGGCGGCCTGTGCTTACGGATGGGGCCTTATGTGGCCCGCATCCGGTCCCCGCTCATCGACGTGGCAGCGGCAGTGACAGCCCTCTATCGTCATCACACTGTCGTTGATGGTTCCGGCTTCGTCGACTTCGACGTCGCCGTCCGACGCCCCAATGGCTTCCGTGCGCTATGGCGCCCGCAGGTGGTCTTCGAGTTCGAGGGAGAGGAACCTTTCAATCCATTGCCGGGCGACCAGGGGTTCCCGCTCCTCGAGTGGGGTCTGAATTGGTGTGTTTACGGCCTGTGCCATCAGCACCTGACCTTGCACTCGGCCGTTCTCGAAAGAAGCGGCCGTGCCCTGCTCCTGCCGGCACCGTCCGGCTCGGGCAAGAGCACGCTGTGCGCCGCTCTCGTCTTCAGCGGTTGGCGCCTGCTGTCGGACGAACTCGCGCTCATCACGCCGGACGCGGGCGAACTGCTGCCGTTGCCTCGCCCGGTCAGCCTGAAGAACGCCTCGATCGAGGTCATTCAGCGCTTCGCACCGCAAGTCGAGTTCGGCTCGAGAGTGGAGGAAACGGCCAAGGGGGTGGTGGCCCACTTCCCACCGCCGGCCGGCGCCGTGCGGCAGAGCGACGAGCGCGCCCTACCCGGTTGGGTGGTCTTCCCCAAGTACACCTCAGGCGCGCCCGCGCGCCTCGTGCCGATGGAGCGCTCGCGCACGTTCATGCAGTTGATCGAGAACGCATTCAACTACGACATCTTCGGCCGCGACGGGTTCGACCTGCTCTGCTCGGTGGTCGACCGCAGCGACTGCTACACGTTCGAGTACAGCGATCTCGCCGAGGCCGTGGCGCTGTTCGATCGGCTTTCCCGAGGTGAGCGTGCCTGAACCCCGGGACCTCGTCGTCGAGGCGCTCACGCGCCCGGCGACGCACTTCGAGCGTTGGTCTGCACGGGACTGGACGCACTTTTTCCAGCAGGCGCGCAACGCAGGATTGTTGGGCCGCGCGGGCGCGCGGCTCCTGGGCCTGTGGCCTTCGGGTCGGGTTGCGCCGTGGCCTGCCAACCTAGAAGGGCACT
Organism: Rubrivivax sp.; assembly: GCA_016790435.1. Classification (GTDB taxonomy): domain Bacteria; phylum Pseudomonadota; class Gammaproteobacteria; order Burkholderiales; family Burkholderiaceae_C; genus Rubrivivax. The sequence goes on from JAEUPE010000038.1 coordinate 83,665, forward strand.
TCGCCGCAGCGACACGCCTCATGGAAGCGCAGCGTGCCGAGGTGCAGCGAGAGCTTGGCTACATCACACGCGCTCTGGCCGGGCTCGGTGCGCCTGTGGTGGTCCTCAAGGGCGCAGCCTACCTGGCGGCCGGCCTGCCCCCCGGCGCTTCGCGGGTGTTCTCCGATGTTGACATCCTCGTGCCCAAGGCGGCGATTCAGGAAGCCGAATCGCGTCTGATGCTGCAGGGATGGGTGGGCACCCACGATAACGCCTACGACCAGCGCTACTACCGCGAGTGGATGCACGAGTTGCCGCCGATGCAGCACCTGCACCGCGGCACGACGCTGGACCTGCACCACAACATCCTGCCCTCCACGGCACGCTTCAAGCCCGATGGCCGCCACTTGGTCGAACGTGCCGAGCCGCTGCCCGGCTGGCCGGGCCTGCACGTGCTAGCCCCGACCGACATGGTGCTGCATTGCATGACGCACCTGTTCATGAACGAGGAGACCAGCCACTCGCTGCGCGACCTGTCCGACCTTGACCTGCTGCTGAGGCACTTCGGCAGCAATGGTGCCTTCTGGCCGCTGCTGGTGGAGCGGGCAACGCTCCTCGACCTCCGGCGGCCAATGCACTACGCCATACGCCACGTGGTGCAGGTGCTCGACACGCCGGTGCCCGCAGACGTGGCGGCGCGGATCGGGGCCTACGCGCCGGCGGCACCGATGGGTGTGCTGATGGACGCCATCTGGCGTCGCGCTCTGCGTTGCCCACATCCGAGCGCCGCGCTCACCGGCACCTCCGCTGCCCGCTTCGCGCTCTACGTGCGCGGGCACTGGCTACGCATGCCGCCTGGGATGCTTGCGAGGCACCTGACCATCAAGGCCCTGAGGTTGCACGGGCGCACGACTGGCGAACCTGTAACAACCCCCACCCAGGGTTGAGGTCCACTGCGCAACTTATGACGGGCGCAGCACAGCAGTCGAATGGCTGCGCACCGTGGAGCAAGTCACCGAACCATCCGCACTGGGAAGCGCCCCCTTATCGCGGGGGTTGCCGCCCCTCGTCGCCGCTTCTTACATTGGCCTTGTGGCCTCCTCCGGAGAGCTCGGTAACAGGTGGTGAAGTCGTAACGGCATTGCCGGTTGCCCAAGCAGCGCGGACCTCAAGTCGATGGCGCGCCGTCCGAACAGCAAGATCCATGATCAGAATCTTCCAACACTACGTACACCGCGCATCCCTGCGAAGCATGTTCTTCGACTTGGCAGTGGCGCTGCTGCTTGCCTTGGGTGCCGTGACGTACCAAGTGGGCGGCATCGGCCAGGCGGTGCCACTCGCCGGCGGGCAGTTGATGTCGTTCGCGGCGGCGCTCTTCGTCGTCAACAGCGCATCCGGTCTGTATGAGCCGCAGAACTCGCTGTCGCTGTCGCGGTCTTGCGCTCGAGCCATCTTCGTCCTGCTCATCGTTCTGCCGCTCGCCTATGCCATCTTCGGCCTGCTGCCCACCCACCTGAGCAGCCGCGAGGCGGTGCAGTTCTCCGTGATGGCCGGCGTGTCTGCACTTGTGCTGCGCCGGGTCTACGTGTCACAGCGTTCCGCGGTACCCCGTGGCCGCACTCGCATCCTCATCTTCGGTGCCGGCCCGGCCGCCCAAGTGGTAGGCAATACGCTGCGGTCTGCCGATCCCAATGCGGTGATCGTCGGATACATGCCCGGCCCGAACGAGACCGAGGCCGCGGTACCGGCGGCCGAACTCCTCACCAGCCGCGGTTCGCTCACCGAAACGGCGATCAGCCTCGGTGTCGACGAGATCGTCGTCGCGCTGACCGAGCGCCGCTCGGGCAGCATGCCGCTTCGCCAGTTGCTTGACTGCAAGCTCTCCGGCGTGAAGGTCTACGATCTCAACACGCACTTCGAGAAGACGCTCGGCCAGATCAGAGTCGACTACCTCAATGCCAGCTGGCTGATCTTCGGCGACGGATTCAACCAGGGCGCCTTCCGCACTTTCGTCAAGCGTATCTTCGACATTGTCTGCGCGACGCTGCTGTTCCTGGTCTCGGCTCCGATCATGGCGGTCGCGGCGCTGCTGATCCGCCTCGAGAGCGCTGGCCCGATCTTCTACCGCCAGGAACGTGTCGGCCTCAATGGCCGCACCTTCCTCGTCACGAAGTTCCGCAGCATGCGCACCGACGCCGAGAAGGATGGCAAGCCCCGCTGGGCTGCAGCCAACGACGACCGCATCACACGCGTCGGTCATGTCATCCGGCGCCTGCGCATCGACGAGTTGCCGCAGATCTTCAACGTGCTCAAGGGCGACATGAGCCTGGTGGGCCCTCGCCCGGAGCGCCCCTATTTCGTTGAACAACTGACGCAGAAGATCCCCTTCTACGCCGTGCGCCACAGCGTCAAGCCGGGCGTCACGGGCTGGGCCCAGGTCCGCTACGCCTACGGCGCCACGGTCGAGGACTCGCAGGAGAAGCTGCAGTTCGACCTGTACTACGTGAAGAACCACACGCTGTTCCTGGACCTCGTGGTCCTGCTCGAGACCGTGGGCGTCGTGCTCACCGGCAAGGGCGCTCGCTGAGCGAAGGCGGCCCGGCGCCGATGGCGCCGGCCGAGAGCGCCGCCAACAGCGTGAACTCGACCGCGTCGCCTGTCACGGCGGCGCGAGTCCGTTGTCGCACCCAGCCACCACAATGGTCCGTAGAAGCGGACAACAACCGAGGTGGTTCTCGCGGTGGATGACATGGCAGTGGCCGGCTACGCGCTCAGCGCCGCCGTCCATCTGATCTTCCTGGCCTTCCTGGCCTGGACAGGGCGCATGCCGCGTGGCTCGCCCCTCAGTTCGAGCCTTTTCGTCGGTGCGCTGCTCGCCAGCGCGCTCTGGGCTGCCGCACAGGCGCTCGGGCAGGCCGGTCGCGACACGGCCTGGCTGGCCGCCGCGACGCTGCTCGATCTCGCGCGATACGGGATGTGGCTGACCTTCCTGTACACGCTCGTCGGCGCCATGCGCGAGGGCGACTCGCCACGCGTCCCGTCGGCCCTGCGCTGGATTCTCTTCGCCACGCTGGCCATTGCGGTCCTGCTGCAGGGCCTGCGAGTCGCCTGGGGAGCGGCGGACCACCCGGGCTCGCGCTTCGGACTGCTCGTGCTGCTGGCGCTGCCACTGCTCGGCTTGCTGCTGCTCGAGCAGCTCTTCCGCAACCTGGGAGAGGATCCACGCTGGTTCGCCAAGCCGGTGTGCATCGGCTTGGCGATCGTCTTCGCCTTCGACATCTACATGGTCTCGCAGGCCTTCCTCTTCGGCCATGCCGATGAGGACACGCTGGGCGCCCGCGGCCCGGTGCACATGCTGGCGGTTCCTTTCCTGATGATCGCCGCGCGTCGGCGAGCCGACTGGATCGTACGGCTACAGGTGTCACGTACCGCAGTCTTTCACTCGGCCACCCTGGTGCTGGCCGGCCTGTACCTGCTCTTCGTCTCCAGCCTCGGCTACTACGTCCGCTTCTTCGGCGGCACCTGGGGCCGCGGGTTGCAGCTGAGCCTGCTTTTCGCGGCCCTGGCCGTGCTGGTGGCGTTCGCGGTGTCCGGGTCGCTACGCTCGTGGCTGCGCGTCTTCGTGGGCAAGCACTTCTTCAGCTATCGCTTCGATTACCGCGAAGAGTGGCTGCGCTTCACGGCCATGCTGTCCACCCGCGGCTCGCCGCACGAGATCGGCCGGCTCGTCGTGCGCGGCCTGGCCGACATGGTCGAGTGCCCTGCGGGCAGCCTCTGGACACGCGCCGACCCCGAGGGCCCGTTCCAGCAGATGGCGCGCTGGAACGCCCCCCAAATCGACGGACAGGAACCCGCGGACAGCGCCTTCAGCGCCTTCCTGCGCCGAACGGGCTGGGTGATCGACCTCGATCAGCTGCGCTCGTCGCCGCGCCTGTATGACGGCCTCGTCCTCCCGACCTGGCTGCTCGGCACGCAGCCGCCCTGGCTCGTGGTGCCCCTGCTCGCGGGCGACGAACTGCTGGGCTTCGTGCTGCTGGCGCACCCGCGCACGCGCGTGGACGTCAACTGGGAGGTGCTGGACCTCCTGAAGACCGCCAGTCGGCAGGCCGCCGGCCATCTCGCGCAGATGCAGGCCACCGAGGCCCTGCTGGAGGCGCGCAAGTTCGATGCCTTCAATCGAATGTCGGCCTTCGTCGTGCACGACCTGAAGAACATCGTCACCCAGCTGTCGTTGATGCTCAAGAACGCGGAACGCCTGCACGACAACCGCGAGTTCCAGCAGGACATGCTGCTCACCGTGGAAAGCTCGCTCGCCAAGATGCGGCGCCTGATGCTGCAATTGCGCGAAGGCAGTCCTGCAGCCGGCATCAGCGTGGGCGTGGAGCTGGGTCCCATCGTGCAGCGGTTGCAGGCACTGGCCAAGGGACGCGGGCGAGCCCTCGAGGTCACGCAACCGGAGCGCGTGGCGACGCGGGGCCATGAAGAGCGCCTGGAACGCGTGCTCGGGCACCTCGTGACGAATGCGCTCGATGCCACCGCGGCCGACGGGCAGGTCTGGATGACCGTGCAACGAGAGAGCGGCCAGGTTCGCATCGAAGTGGGTGACACCGGAGTGGGGATGACCGAAGAATTCGTGCAGACGCGCCTGTTCAAGCCGTTCAGCAGCACCAAGGGCAGCGGCATGGGCGTGGGCACCTTCGAGAGCGCGCAATACGTGCGCGAGCTGGGCGGCAGCATCCATGTCGCCAGCCGCCCCTCCGAGGGGACTCAGATCACCGTGCTGCTGCCATTGTTCGAGTCGCAGCACGACTCCGACCTCATGCCGCCGGACTTCCGATGAACCAGAACGCCGCGGCGCCTTCTTCCCCTTCCCTGCTCATCGTCGAGGATGATCTGGCGCTGCAGCGCCAGATCCGCTGGTCGCTCGACAGCTTCGAGGCCATCACCGCCGCCGATCGCGAATCGGCCATGGCCCAATTCCGCCGCCATGCCACGCCGGTGGTGACCATGGACCTCGGCTTGCCACCGGACCCGGACTCGGTCTCCGAGGGCTTCAAGCTTCTGGAGCAGCTGCTCGACGCGGATCCGAACGTGAAGGTCATCGTGCTCACCGGCCAGAACGCCCAGGCACATGCGCTGCGCGCGGTGGCCCAGGGCGCTTACGACTTCCTCGAGAAGCCGTTCGAACCCGACGTGCTCAAGCTGACCGTCGAGCGTGCGCTGCGCCTGGCCGAACTGCAGGCGGAGAACCGGCGCCTGCAGTCAGCGCAGGTGGTCGACGCCCTGGGCGGCCTTATCACCCGCGACGCCCGTATGTTGCGGCTGTCCCGCACCATCGAGCGCGTGGCCTCCAGCAACGCCACGGTCATGTTGCTCGGCGAATCGGGCACCGGCAAGGAGGTGCTGGCGCAGGGCCTGCATGCCGCCAGCAAGCGCGCCGGGCGCTTCGTGGCCATCAACTGCGCCGCCATCCCCGAGAACCTGCTCGAGAGCGAGCTCTTCGGCTACGAAAAGGGCGCTTTCACCGGCGCCAGCAAGACGACGCCGGGCAAGATCGAGACGGCCCACAACGGCACGTTGATGCTCGACGAGATCGGCGACCTGCCGGCCTCCCTGCAGGCCAAGCTGCTGCGCTTTCTCGAGCAACGCACCATCGAGAGGCTCGGTGGGCGCAGCGAGATTTCGGTGGACGTGCGCGTCGTCTGCGCCACGCACCAGGATCTGAAGAACCAGATTCGCGACAGCCGCTTTCGCGAGGATCTGTACTACCGCCTGGCCGAGATCGTGGTCGAGATCCCGCCGCTGCGCGAGCGGGCCGGCGACGCGGTCCTGCTCGCGCACGCCTTCCTGCGCCGCTTCGCGCAGGAACAGCGTCGCTCGGGCCTGATGTTCGCGGAGGACGCCATCCGCGCCATCGAGGAGCACCTCTGGCCGGGGAACGTGCGGGAACTGCTGAACTGCGTCAAACGCGCGGCCATCATGGCCGACGGCGAGCGCCTCACGGCCGAGGACCTCGGGCTGGCAACCGCCGAAACCCCCGAGAGCACCGCCGGCGGCCCGTCCGACCTGAACCTTCGCGCCATCCGCGATGCGGCGGAGCGCGAAGCCATCGTCACGGCGCTGGCGCGCGCCAACGGCAACATCGGCCGCTCGGCAGAGTTGCTCGGCGTGAGCCGCCCCACCATCTACGACTTGATGAAGCGCCTCGGTATCAAGCAGTGACATTGTTCCCTGCTGTGGGAGCGTGGCGCCTCGCACGCGCCAGCCCGCGGGAGGATGGTCATTGCCCGCGACAACCCGGACAATCGCCCCCCCGGACGCACCCCGCCGTGGCGCTCAGCGCCTGCCGGCCGACCGCCTTTCGAGGATCACCGCCGTGAGCATCTCCCGACCTGCCTTTGTCGTTGCCGTCCTCGTCCTGGCGCTCGTCTCGCTGTTGGGCTGCCGCGGAGACTCGGAGGACAAGCTCCTCGAGTCGGCCCAGTCCTTCATGGCGAAGAAGGAATACAAGTCCGCCACCATCCAGCTGAAGACGCTCCTGCAGCGCAACGCCGACTCGCCGAGCGCCCGCTACATGCTGGGCAAGGCGCTGCTGGAGACCGGTGATCCGGCTGGTGCACTGCTCGAGTTGCGCAAGGCGCGCGATCTTGCTCACCCAGACGACCAGGTCCTGCCCGACATGGCGCGCGCCATGCTGCTCACCGGCGAGCATGCTCGAGTCGTCTCGCAGTTCGGTACCACGGTGCTCGGCACCCCCGCCGCGCAGGCCGACCTCTACACCAGCGTGGCGATCGCGCACGCCGCCTCGACACAGATCGACAAGGCGAAGGAATCGCTCGCCCGTGCACTGCGCGCCAACCCGCAGTTCGCCCCCGCCCTGATCCTGCAGGCCCGCCTGAAGGCGGGCGAAAGCGACCTGGAAGGCGCTTTGAAGATCCTCGACGATGTGCTCGCGAGGGAAGCAGGCAACGAGCGCGCAGGAACGCTCAAGGGCGACCTGCTGTGGCGCGGCAAGCGGGACGAGGTGGGCGCCCTCGCCGCGCTGCGCAAGGTCATCGCTGCGGCGCCGGCGGCGGTCGGTGCACACGTCGCCCTGATCGGCATCCACGCCGAGCTCGGGCGCACGGCCGAGGCGAAGACACAGTTCCAGGCCCTCAAGAAAGCCGCCCCCAATCATCCGGACACCCTGTACATCGAGGGCCAGATCGCCTTGCAGGAGGGCAACGCGCAGGCTGCGCGCGACATCGCCACTCGCATGCTGAAGGCAATGCCCGATCATCCGCGCGTGCAGATGCTGGCCGGCGCCGCGGACTTCCGCCTGCGCGCATACAACCAAGCAGAGACCCATCTATCGCGCGCCCTACGGGCCATGCCGAACCACCTTGGCACCCGCCAGTTGCTGGCCCAGACCTACCTGCGCACGCAGCAGCCGAACAAGGCCCTCGAGGTATTGGCGCCCGCGATCGAGCAGAAGGCCGTGGACGGCGCCACGCTCGCACTGGCCGGCGAGGCGCAGATGCTGCTCGGCGACGCCAAACGCGCCGACCAGCTGTTCCAGCTCGCGGCCAAGGCATCGCCGGGAGACCCGCGAGTACGCACAGCGTTGGCCCTGGCGCAATACGCCCGCGGGGAACCCCAGCCGGCGATCGATGCACTCGCGTCGATCGCCGCCGACGACACCGGCACGCGCGCCGACTTCGCGCTCATCTCGGCGCGACAGCGCGCGGGCGATGTGGCCGGGGCCATGAAGGCCATTGACGCCTTGCAGAAGAAGATGCCCGAGCGGCCCCTGCCTGACCTTCTGCGCGGCCGCCTGCTTCTGGCCAAGAAGGACACCGTGGGCGCCACCGCGGCATTCGAGGCAGCACTGAAGAAGGATGCGAAGTTCGTGCCGGCGGCATCGGCCCTGGCTGGACTGGACCTGGTCGCCGGCCGCAACGAAGCGGCCCGCAAGCGCATCCAGGACGTCGTCGCGGCCGATCCCAACAGCGTCCAAGCCCGCATGGCACTGGCGGAGGTGACTGCGCGCACGGGTGGCACCGGTGCCGAGGTGTCGCAGATCTTTGCCGCAGCCGTCAAGGCCAGCCCGGCGCAGCCTGAGCCGCGCCTGCTCTACGTCGATCACCTGCTGCGCATGGGCGACGCTCAGGCCGCGCTCATCGTGGCCCAGGACGGCATCGCGGCGCTGCCTGGGCACACCGACCTGCAGTCGGCGCTCGGTCGGGCCCAGATCGCCGCCGGCGACGCACGGCAGGCTGTGGGCACTTTCGGTCAGCTCGCTTCGAAAAACCCCTCCGAGGCCATCCACCAGTTGCGGCTGGCCGAGGCGCATGTGATGGGCAAGGACCTGGCGGCCGCCCGCTCGGCGCTGCGCAAGGCGCTGGAGATCGAGCCGGAGTCGCTCGCCGCCAGGCGTGGCCTCGCGGCACTGGCGCTGCAACAGGAGCGCCCCGACGAAGCGCGCGCCATCGCGCGCGAAATCCAGAAGTCGCGACCCAAGGAAGCCACCGGCTACCAGCTCGAAGGCGATGTCGAACGACAGCAGCGCAACTGGCCCGCTGCCGTGGCCGCGTACCGCAGGGCCTTTTCCATCGCACGCAGCACCGACCTGGCGATCCGGCTGCACCAGTCGCTCTTCGCAGGCGGGCAGAGGGCCGACGCGGACCGGCTCGTCGCCGACTGGCAGAAGGAGAACCCGAAGGACTTCGGCTTCAGCTACTACCTCGGCGACCTGGCGATGTCTCGCGCCGATTTCACCGCCGGCGAGAAACACTATCGCGCCGTGCTCGATGCGCAGCCGCGCAACGCGCTGGCGCTGAACAACGTCGCCTGGTTGATGGCCAAGCAAGGCAAGACCGGCGCGGTGCCACTGGCGGAGCAGGCCAACCAGATCCTCCCCAACCGGCCCCAGCTCATGGACACGTTGGCGACTGCACTCGCCGCCGAAGGCGAGGTCAAGCGCGCCATCGACGTGCAGAAGCGAGCCCTGCAGATCGACCGCAACGACCCGAACTTGCGGCTGAATCTCGCCCGACTGCATCTCAAGGCCGGCGAGAAGCCGCAGGCGCGCGCCGAGCTCGAGGATCTGGCCCGCCTCGGCGACCGCTTCCGCGCACAGGCCGAGGTGACGGAATTGCTGCGCCTGGCGCGGTGATGCGCCTGCGAGGGCGGCGCGCGCTTCTCCAGGGCGGCCTGAAGGCCGTCACATTGCTGCTGGCGGGAGGGGGGCAGGACATCGGCCTGGCGCAGCCCGGGGAAGCGCGCCCGGACCTGCGCGCCACCGTGGCCCGCGCCCGCCCCGCGGTGCTGCCGGTAGGCACCTACAGCGCCACCTCGAGCCCGCGTTTCGGCTTTCGCGGCAGCGGCTTCGTGGTCGGTGACGGTCACCTCCTCGCCACGAACGCGCATGTACTGCCTCCGCCGACGGAGGGTGAGTCCGGGCCGCGCCTGGCCGTGCTGGCGCAGACGGCGGCGCCCGGGCGCGAGGCGGGCGACCTGCGTTTCGCGAGCGTCGTCGCCATCGATCGCACGCATGACCTGGCGCTGCTGCGGCTGGACGGGCCGGCGCTGCAGGCACTGGTGCTGGCGCGCGGGGAGCCCGTGGCCGAAGGCAAGTCGATCGCCTTGATGGGCTTTCCGGTCGGTGGGGCGCTCGGGTTCTCGCCGGTCACGCACCGCGGCATCGTCGCCTCCGTCACCACGGTCGCGCTGCCGGCCCCCAGCGCAGCGCAACTCGACCCGCGTGCGGTGGCAAGGCTGCGCGCCGGCAATTTCGAGGTGCTTCAACTTGATGCGACGGCCTACCCGGGCAACAGCGGCGGCCCGGTGCTCGATGCCGACACCGGCGAGGTGGTCGGTGTCGTCAACATGGTGCTTGTGCGGGGCAGCCGCGAATCGGCACTCTCCGCGCCGACGGGCATCACCTACGCGATCCCGGTGCAGCACCTGCATGCGCTGGTCGCGGAAGCGGGGAGCAACGCACCGCGGCGCTGAGCCGCGACGCGCGGCTGCACGGGCCGCGCGCCCTTGCGCTAGATCTTGTAGTACTCGCGATACCAGGCGACGAAGCGTCCGATGCCGGTGCGGATGTCAGTGGCTGGCGAGAAACCCACCCACTCCTGCAGGGAGTCGACGTCGGCATAGGTGGCAGGCACGTCGCCGTCCTGCAGCGGCAGCAGGTTCTTCTCCGCCTTGCGACCGAGCGCCTCTTCGATGCAACCGATGAAGTCCATCAGCGGCACCGGGTTGTGGTTGCCGATGTTGAAGACGCGGAACGGCGCGTTGCTCGTGCCCGGGTCCGGCGTCTCGGCGCGATAGGCCGGGTTCGGCGCCGCGGTCCGGTCGAGCACGCGGATCACGCCTTCGACGATGTCGTCGACGAAGGTGAAGTCGCGCTGCATCCTGCCGTGGTTGAAGACGTCGATCGCGCGCCCTTCGAGGATGGCCTTGGTGAAGAGGAAGAGCGCCATGTCCGGCCGCCCCCAGGGCCCGTAGACGGTGAAGAAGCGCAAGCCCGTGGTCGGCAGGCCGAAGAGGTGGCTGTAGGTGTGCGCCATCAGCTCGTTGGCCTTCTTGGTCGCCGCGTACATGCTCACCGGGTGGTCGACGCTGTCGTGCTCGGAGAACGGCATGCGCGTGTTGCCGCCATACACGCTGGAGCTCGAGGCGTACACGAGATGGGCCACGGCGTTGTGCCGGCAACCCTCCAGCACGTTCATGAACCCGACCACGTTGCTGTCGATGTACGCGTGCGGGTTCTTCAGCGAATAGCGGACGCCTGCCTGGGCGGCCAGGTGAATGACGCGGTCGAACTTCTCGGCCGCGAAGAGCGCCTCCATGCCCCCCCGGTCGGCGACGTCGAGCTTGACGAACCGGAAGCGCGGGTGCGGCGTGAGCCGCGCCAGGCGGTCGAGCTTGAGTTGCACCTCGTAGTAGTCATTCAGGTTGTCGAGGCCGACCACCTCGTCGCCGCGGGCCAACAGGCGCAACGTGGCGGTGCTGCCGATGAAGCCGGCAGCGCCGGTGACCAGTACTTTCATGGGGAAGATTCTGTCATTCGCATCGGGACGGCCCACGGGCAGGTTCGCGCTGGCCGAGGGATACGCCACGACCGTCGCGCTTTTCGCCCGCTTCGGTTGTGTTTCGTCGGCTAGTCTTGCAGCTTGATGCAATGTCACGAGTTCGACATGACGTACTTCACGCTTCTTCCACCAGACTCGACGAGCCCCAAGGCGCCGCGCCGCGGCGCGCTCGGCCGGGTTGGGCAACTGCTGGCGGCAGCGGCCACCGTTCTCGCACTGGCCCAGCCCGCCGGCGCGGCCTACGTGCTCGCACCGCAGTACTCGGGCGACTTCGGCGCGGGCGCCGGGGTCGACGCCGAGTTCCACCGCATCCGGAACGACTGGAGCGGCAGTGCCGTGTTGTGGGACGAGACCAACCTCCGGTTTGGGGCCGGCGTACCGATCGGCACCTTTCCCTGGGGGACGGGTCTCTGGGGCCAGGTCGACTGGGCCGCCGTGCAGCAGGCCGCGGCTGGCGAGTTGAGTGCTGCCAGCGGCGCGATCGTGCAGAGCTTCGAGGGCGCGCTGCCCGCCATCAACCATGCCAACTCGCGCTACAGCGAGTGCTACACCGCCACCTGGGGCCCGGCAGCCCTGGTGCCCTTCTTCGCACCGGCTGCGCCCTTGGGCAACTGCGACAATGGCGAGGCAGGTGACCCGGCACAGCAGAACTGGACCGCCCGCTACAGCGGCTTCATCCGCATCACGGACCCCGGCGAGTACAACTTCAGCGTGTTGCACGACGACGGCTTCTTCTTCCGGCTCATCGGTGCGGACGGTGCCGAACTGGGCATCGGCCGCGATTTCCTGAACCCGCGCGATCGGGTCGGATTCGACCAGAACCTGGTGTTGGGAGAGGGCCTCTACGGTTTCGAACTCGGCGCCTGGAACCGGGCCGGTGCCGGCGTTGTCGACCTGCGTTGGACCAGCGGTTGCAGCAATGGTTGCGAGTGGACCCTTCTGCCGAGCGAGAACCTGCTCACCGCAGCCCAGGTGCCCGAGCCGTCGGCGGCGGCACTCGTGCTGCTCTCATTGCTGGCCGCCTGGCTGGCTCATCCGCGGCGCCTGTCGCGCTGGCGCCGCTCTAGGTGCTCTCGCCCCGGCGTATAGCCTCGCCTCGCGGCGCCGGCCTGGGTGGCTGGCGTCGCCTGGCGCACGGGCTGGCCATCGTTGCCGGCTGGGTGCTCTTCTTCTGGGGTTGGCGCCGCGTGCTGGCCGCCACGCCCGATTTCGCCCAACTGCGGCTGCTGATGCTTGGCGCGGCTGTCGTGGTGCCCGTGGTCACCATCTCGTGGATCCTGCACAACCGCGGCATTCACCGCCGCAAAGGCCCACGTCGCCATGTAGCGACCGCCAGACTCGAATACGGCGTCGACTTCAACGGTCGCAGGATCGTCGCTGATTTCCGCGCGCTCGCCCAGGCGCGCCATGTTCAGATCGTCGTTGAAGGCGCTCGCAAGGAGTACCTTGTCGAGGCCACCGACCCGCCACGCGACGGCGCGCGCGGCGCCGCCGGAACACATGAGGTGCGTGTCGGTCGACTGGATGTCGCGGAACGAGCCAGCCACCGCGCCACGGCTCCCGCGGGCAGCGAGGAGCCTTCCTCCTCAGGCGACCGAGACGCGCCAACCACGCCATGACGCTCGAGACCCTGCTGCTCGCGGTCCAGTCCTCACCAGCGTACTGGGTGGTGCTGGTCTTCTTTGCCGCCTACCCCATCGTGACCAGCATCATGTGGATCATCACGGCGCTGCTGTTCCGCTGGCGCTGGGAGAACGCGACCCCTCCACCACCGCCGGACGTGCTGACGTCACCCGGCTCGGCCGCGACCTTGCGACCCCCTGTGCCCTTCGTCACCGTGCTGGTGCCGGCGCACGACGAGGAGGCGGTGATCGCGCGCTCGGTGACCGCGATGCTGGCCCTCGACTACCCCGCCTTCGAAGTCATCGTCGTCGACGACGGCTCGAGCGACGGCACGCTGGCGGCGCTGGCGCCGCTCATGGGCGACACGCGCCTGCGCCTCGTGCGCAAGAGCGTCAATGAAGGCAAGGCGATGGCGATGAACGACGCCCTGCCGCTGGCACGCGGCGAGATCCTGCTCGCGCTCGACGCCGACGCCGAACCCGATGTGCAGTTGCTCAACTGGGTCGTGCCGCACTTCGACTCGCCGCGCGTGGCCGCCGTGACCGGCAATCCGCGCGTGCTCAACACGACGACCTTCCTCGCCCGCCTGCAGTCCGTGGAGTTCTCTTCCATCATCAGCCTGCTGCGCCGCGCGCAGCGCATCTGGGGCCGCATCGTCACAGTCTCGGGCGTGGTGGCGGCGCTGCGCAAGAGCGCCGTCGTCGACGTGGGTGGCTTCAGCCCGAACATGCCCACCGAAGACATCGAGCTCACGTGGAAGCTGCAGAAGCGCCACTACGACGTGCGCTACGAGCCGCGTGCCATCTGCTGGATGACGGTGCCGCAGAGCTACCGCGGCCACTTCCACCAGCGCCTGCGCTGGGCGCGTGGCCTGGCGCAGGTGCTGCACAAGCACCGCGATGTGCTCACCACCTGGAACTGCCGCCGCCTGTGGCCGGTGTTCGTGGAGTCGGCGCTGTCCATCCTGTGGTCGCTGTGCTTTGTCTTCCTCACGACGCTGTGGATCGTGTCGTATGCGGTCGGGCTGCCACCGGTGGGTGCCAGCCCCATCCCCAACCTCTGGGGCATGTCGATCGCCACGCTCTGCCTGGCCCAACTGACCACTGGTGTACTCATCGACCGCCGCTACGACCCGCAGGTGCTGCGCTACCTGCCCTACGCCGTGTGGTACCCGATCGTCTATTGGGCCCTGCTGGCCTTGACCACCGTGATCGCCATGCCCTACCTTTTCAGGCGGCCGCGCGCGCAGGCCGTGCGCTGGCAGACGGCCCGCACCGGCAAGGCGGCATGAGCCCGATCCGCGCCAGCGGCCCGGTCGCGGGCCACCTGGGTCGCTTGGGCCACCTCAGCCGCTTGGGCCATTCACGACTCGTGGGAGCCTTGTGTGTTGCAGCCCTGTGCGGCGGACCGCCACCGGCCGCTGCGCAAGACACACCCTCGGCCGGCTCGGTCGCGCGCCAGGCGCAAGCCGGCCCGGGCACCGATCTGGCCGCGGCGCGCGCCGCCACCGACCGCCGCGACTACGCGGCCGCCTTGGCGCTCTACGAGCAACTCGTGCAGCAGGCGCCATCGAACGCCGACCTCCTGATCGAGGCGGCGCGCGTCTTCGGCTGGGCCGACCGCAACCTCCGTTCGGCCGAGCTGTACCGCCAGGCACTCGCCGCTGCGCCGTCCCGGAGAGCGGACATCGTGCCCTCGCTCGCCTGGCAGACCCTCTGGTCGGCCGACGCAACGACCGCACTGCCCCTGTTCGAGGAAGCTGCGGCGTTTCGGCCGGGAGATCGTTCGCTCGGTTGGGCCCTGGGCCATGCGCTCAATGCCGCCGGCCGCCATCGCGAAGCCATCGCGACTTTCCGTCGGTGGGCACCGCCCACATCCGAGGCCGAGCGCCTCGATCTCGCCAAAGCCTGGCGCTGGGCGGGCTACGAAGACCGCGCCTGGCCCCTGGTGCGCGAGGCCGCCAGTTCGGAGGCCGCGTGGCTGCGCGACTACCGTGTGGCGCGCGATGTCGCACCCTATGCCTTCGGTTCGTTCGAGGTGGCTGAAGATCGCGACACGCTGCGCAGCCGAAGCTTCTCGCTCGGTGCCGGCCTGCAACCGATCGCGCAAGCCAACATCGAGCTTGGCGGGCGCCGGCTCGACCTCGACGACGACTACGGCGCCGCAGCGGCAAGCACCTTCGAGGCCTCGGCCCGACTTCGCCTCGGAGAGCCCGACTCGCCCGGCGGCACATGGTGGCCGCAGCTCGTGCTGCGATCGCATCGCATCGGCTCCTGGCACCCCTTCACCTCGACCGTCAGAGTGAAGTGGGTCCCGGCCGATCGCTGGCGTGTCGATGCCGAGCGCACGCGCGAACTCGTCGAGACACCGCGCGCTTTCGCCAACCGGGTGCACGTTGACGTGACATCGCTCGGCGCCGACTGGCGGCGCGACGAGCGCCTGGCCCTCGCGGGCGCCTTGGCCCATCTGCGCTTCGACGACGGCACGCAGCGCGAGCGCCTCGTCGCCCGCGGCGAGTGGGCGGTGCTCACTCGGCCCCGCTGGACCGTCGGCGCCGAATGGAGCCGGTTCGAACGAATGCACGAAGGCGCGCCGGGGTCGGATGCCCGCGGCTACTGGAACCCTCGGCGCTACGAGGAAACGCGCCTCGTCAGCGGCATCACGTGGGAACAGCGCCCTTGGGAGTTGCAGGCCCGTGCAGGCCTCGCCCGTTCACGCGAGGTCGACGGTGTCGGCACGGCCAGCAGCGGCGCACCGCACCTCTGGGAGTTGGCGGCAGCCTGGGACCCCGCCCCGGCCTGGCGCCTGCGCGCCTCGGCGGGCGGCTCGGGCCAGGCGCTCGGTCTCGGCAGTTCCGGCGGCTCCGGCGCCAGGTATTGGCGCCGCTGGGCACAACTGGGCTTGCACGCCTGGTTCTGAGCCGGGTCGCGGTGCCAGCGGTCGCGCAGGCGATGCGCGGGCACGATTGGGGCGTGCGGCGTTGGGCCCCCGGTTGCGCTGTTGCCGGCATTCGGGCCGTGAAGGAGTTGTCAGGCCCCTGGCCGCACCCGGGCGCACGGAGGCGCGGTACCTAGAATCGTCCGCTTTGTCTGCAGCTCATTTGGAGCGAAGAAGATGCAAATCGAAACGCAAGTGCTGAGGCTGCTCGACGAGGTGCTCAGCCTCGACGGCCGCAGCGCCACCTTCACGCGGCAGACTCCCCTGCTCGGGGCGATTCCCGAACTGGACTCGATGGCCGTGGTGTCGCTGATCTCGGCGCTCGAGGAGAACCTGGGCATGATCGTCGACGACGACGACATCGACGGCGAAACCTTCGCCACCGTGGGCACGCTGTGCGACTTCGTCGCCGCGCGCATGGGCTGAACTCCGCTCCGCCCGGTTCCCTTGATGAGACGCCACTGACGCGATGGGCATGAAGGCCCTCTTCCGCGACGGTGTGCCGCCCCATGGCGGACGTCGCCTGGTCGTGATGCATGAGCCGGTCGGCCCGGCGCGCGGCGTCGTCGTGGGCGTGGCCGGGTTCGCGGAGGAGATGAACAAGGGCCGCCGCACGGCCGCCCTGGGCGCACGCGCGCTGGCCCGCGAGGGCTTTCTGGTCGTGCAGCTCGACCTCGCTGGTTGCGGCGACAGCAGTGGCGACCTCGCCAGCGTCTCGTGGAGCTCGTGGGTCGACGATGTGCTCGACACCGCGCGCTGGGCGGCGAGCCTCGCCGATGCGGACCTGCCGCTCACGTTGTGGGGCATCCGTGCCGGCTGCCTGGTTGTAACTCAAGCTCTGGCGCTCTTGGAGAGGCCGGCGAACCTGTTGCTCTGGCAGCCGCAGCCCAACGGCAAGCTGGTCTTGCACCAGTTCCTGCGCTTGAAGATGGCCGGGCAACTGCAGCAAGGCTCGGCCAAGGGTGTCACCGACGGTCTTCTGGCCGAACTGGCCGCCGGGCGCGCCGTCGAGGTCGCCGGCTATCAGCTGGGGCCTGGCGTCGCCCATGGACTGAGCGCGGCGCAACTGGCGGCGCCCAAGGCGGGCGCGGCGACTCGGGTGCTGTGGCTGGAGGTCTCCTCGCAGACACCACCGGAGTTGCTGCCGGCGTCGCTGAACATCGTGCAACGCTGGTCTTCGAACGGGACCGACGTGCGCGCCTCGGTGGTCAACGGGCCCCTCTTCTGGCAGACGCTGGACATCGAGGAGGCTCCGGAGCTGGTGCAGCGCACCGCCGAGCAGATGCGCGCGCTGCGCGAAACGGCGGCATTGGCATGAAGGCCATCGAGACCGCGGTGGTGTTCCCTTGCGCGGGCGAGGAACTGCTCGGCATCGTGAGCTCACCTGCCGCGCCGGCATCACCGCCACGGCACGGCGTGCTCATCGTCGTCGGCGGCCCGCAGTACCGCGTCGGCAGCCACCGCATGTTCGTGCACCTGGCGCGCCACCTGGCCGAGAACGGGGTGGCAGCGATGCGGTTCGACGCGCGCGGCATGGGCGACAGCAGCGGCCCGCGCCAGTACTTCGAGGACTTCGACGCCGACATCCGCGCCGCGCTGGATGCCCTCTTCCGCGAAGTGCCCTCCCTGCGAACGGCGGTGATCTGGGGCCTGTGTGGCGGTGCCACGGCGGCCCTGTTGTATGTGCAGGGCACGCGCGACGTGCGCGTCGGTGCGCTCGCGCTCGTCAATCCCTGGGTCCGCACCGACGTCACGCAGGCGGTCACGCAGGTCAAGCACTACTACCTTCAGCGCCTCCTGCAGGGCGACTTCTGGCGCAAGCTGCTGCGTGGCGGCGTGGCGCTGACGGCGTTGTCGGAGTTGTTGCGGGCATTGCGGCTCACTGCGCGAGCGGCCTCCGCCGCGCGCAGCACCGGTCGGACCCAAGTCAGGGAGGGCGACGACGATGCCGACCTTGGCGTGCGCATGGCGCATGCCTGGGCGGCCTTCTCGGCCCAAGGTGGGCGCACGTTGCTCATCCTGAGCGAGCATGACTACACGGCCAAGGAGTTCCTCGAAACGGCGAACATGCACCCGGTCTGGCAGAGCAACTTCGCGCACCCGCTGTCGCGCCGGGTCGATCTGCCCGAGGCAGACCACACCTTCCCGCAGCCCGAGGCCCATGCACGGGTTGAACGGGCCACGCTCGACCTGATGGCCGAGATGGCCTGACGCCGCAGGCCCGGCAGGGTGCGTCGCGTGGCTCCAACTGACCGAACGATCTCCGGCGCGTCGCGGCCTGCCAGGCAGCGGAGCCTGCGCATCCCCAATGTGGTGGATGGCATGGCGGCCTTCCCCGGCGATCGTGCGTGCGGCCCGCCGCACGATGAGCCCCCGCTGATGTGACTTCCAGTCGTGAATCGATGACCCTGGCGTCGTACGCGCAGCGTTCGATGTGGGCGTTCGCGCTGCGCTATCGAACAGCCCATCTGAACGAGATGGCGATCGCCTGGCGGGTGCGTGGGCCGTTGCGCACCGATGCACTGGAGGCCGCGCTGGGCCAGGTCGTCGCCCGACACCCGACACTGCGCTCCAGGCTCTCGTATCAGCAGGGCCAGCTCTACCAGATGGAGATGCCGCCCGAGCCGGTGTCGTTGCCGGTCATCGAGATCGACGGGACGAGCGCCGAGGCTGGCCTCGAGACCGCCGTCGAGATGCTGAGCGACCCGCAGCGCCAGGCGCTGGACATCATCTCGGGACCGACGCTCCTGGCCCGCCTCTATCGCATCGGCGTCGACGACCACGTGCTGTGCCTCCAGGTGCACCATGCGATGTGCGACGGCTGGTCGATCGGCATCTTGCTGCGTGAGTGGATGTGCCTCTATCGGGAGCGCCTGGACGGCCCTTCCGCCGATCTGCCTCCGCTCAACGAACAGTACGCTCACGTCGCTCAGTGGGAACAGCGCGCCTTCGAGTCGGGCGAACTGGAAGACGAGATCCACTACTGGCGCGCGGAGCTCGAGAGCTTGCCGCCACCCATCGCACTGCCCGCGGTGGGTGCGCGCAAGGGCAATCGCGATTGGCGCGCCCGCGCCATGCACGCGCACGAGCCAGCCCCGTTCATGCACGCCCTGCGCGAGCAGGCGGGCAGGTTGCGCGTCTCCCCGTTCGCGCTGCTGCTGGCCGCGCTGGCCGTGCTGCTGCGCCAGCGCACCGGCCGCGAGGACCTGCTAGTGGGAGTGCCCACGCTGAACCGCTGGAGCGCGCAGGCCATGCAGATCGTGGGCTACATGACCAGCATGCTGCCGGTGCGCGTGCGACCTGCCGGTCCGCTCGGTTTCGACGCGCTGTGCGCGCAGGCGCACTCGTCGATTCGCAAGATGCTGGCCTACGGGCGCGTGCCGCTCGAGGTGCTCCTGCGCGAGACCGCACTGACGCCTTCCGGCAACACGGTGTTCCCGATCTGGGCGCAGTTCATCGAAGAGGGCGCGGTTGCCGACTACGAGGTGGCCGGGCTGCGCCTTTCGCCCGTGGCCACCAAGCGCCGCAACCTGCTGGCCGAGCTGGATGTGGACATGATCGGCTCGGCCACCGACTGGCGCTGTGAGTTCGCCTACCGCACGTCCCTGTTCGAGAACGACTTCGTGCAGTCCATGATGCTGGACTACGTGGACACCTTGCGCCATGTCTTGAAGCATCCACGCTCCACGGTGCAGGAGTTGGGTGCCCGCCTGTCCTGACAGGCTGCCGGCTTCGCACCGATGCCGCCACCTGGCGAGGCTGCCGGTCAGCCGCCCTCGACCCGGTTTCGACCGCCTGCCTTGGCCCGGTAGAGCGCCGCATCGGCGCGCGCGATGACCTGGCTCGCCTCGGAATCAGCGGGGTTGGCCAGCGCCACGCCCACGCTGCAGGTGATGCCGAGCGAGGCATCGGCCACCTGCTGGCGCAGCCGCTCGGCCAGGGCCATGGCATGCACCTGCGGCGTGTCGGGCAGGACGAGCCAGAACTCCTCGCCGCCCGCGCGGCCGACCACGTCCTCGCCACGCAGTTGCCTCTGCAGGAGCCCCGCGACACGCACCAGCACCGCGTCGCCGGCGGCATGGCCCAGGGTGTCGTTGATGTGCTTGAAGTGGTCGAGGTCGATGACCAGCGCCGCCATCGGCGCCCCGGTGCGCCGGTGGCGCAGCCAGGCACGCTGCAGGGCGTCGTTCATGGCGCGGCGGTTGAACAGGCCGGTGAGCGCATCGCGCATCGAGGCCTCGCGCAGGCGGGCGACGAGACGCTGCGTGACCATGGTCAGGAAGCCGAAGCTGAACAGCGCGCTGCCGCCCAGGTAGGTGAGCATGAGGGCCACGTTGGCGGTGCGGTTGACCTGCATCTCCGTCGGCTCGGGCCAGGCGACCCCCTGGCGCAGCGCCAACCCGACGAGCACCAACACGAGCAGCGATCCGGGCCCGACGATCCCGAGCATGCTGGCGCGCCCGAACTCGCTGGCCAATGCCGGCCGGACGGTCCACAGGGTGCGCGCCAGGATCCACGCCTGCAGGCCGTAGGCGGCCACGATTCGGATCGGCGCCTCCTCCGGCCCAGGGCCGAGCCAGCCGAAGAGGGCCAGCGCCGGCAGCAGCACGGCCAGTTGCTCGCGGTCTTGCGCCGGCAGGCCCATGAATTGCTCGGTGCCGCGGCGCATGAGCGCGAAGCCGATCACGGTGACGGCATTCGTGCCGTTGTAGGGCAGCCAGTGGCGCGGTTCCGAGCGAAGGGCTGCCAGCACGAGGCCCGCGCAGAGCAGGGCCATGAAAGCCCCCCAATGCGCCACCGCCCGTCGCGACTCGCGCAGGAGCGCGAGGCTCAGCAGCCACATCAGCGCATACACGCCCATCTGGAAGGCCACCACCCAGAGCAGCGCGGGAACGTCGTTCGGTGGGCTCATCGGGGAGGTGTTGCTGGAAGCGGGTGGCAATCACCACCGAGGGGCGGCACCGCATCGGCCGGCGGCCATGCGGAGCCCAAGGACGAGGGCACCGAATGATGTCATCGGCCTGGGGCCGGGAAGGCCCGCGAAGCTCCCTCCCGCGAGGGATACCTTGGTGTCATTCATCCCGAGGGGGCCCTTGCTGTGCAATGCGACTCATCGCCACAGGAGGTTCGTCATGCAGTTCCACTCGATCCCCAGGAGTCCCGAAACAGCCGCGCCGTCCTTTCTCGGCCGGCCCAACATGGGCCTGCCCGTGCCGCAGGTGGCCGCAGGCGGCGCTCGGTCGATGCGCCTGGCCGCTCTCGGCCATGCGCTCATGCAGCACCTGGAGACGCCGCTCGTCGTGGCCGACGCCAGCGGCACGGTGCTCGAATCCAACCCTGCAGCCACGCGCCGCATCGAGCGCTGCGAGGGGCTTTGGCTCGACGCCTCCGGCCGGCTGGCCGTTCGCCAGGGCGGGCGCTGGGTGCCGATCAGCAAGTGGCACGCCGAACTCGCCGCCGGCCGCACGGTGACGCTGGCGCTCGAAGCCGACGGGCCTTCGATGCAGCTCACGCTGAAGCCGATGGCCGTGCACGATGCCGGCTTCGGCAGCGCCACCTGGGTGCTGGCCACCATCGACCGCGTGGTGCTGACGCGCGCCGACGCCATGCGCCGCCGCTTCCGCTTCACGCGCACGCAGGCGCGCCTGGCCGAGATGCTGTGCCAGGGCATGCGCCCGGCCAACGCCGCCGAAGCCCTGGGCGTGAAGATCTCGACCGTGCGCACGCACGTCGGCGAGATGTACGAGAAGACGGGCACGCACAGCCAGGCGCAACTGGTGGCGCTGCTGCACGCCTGCTGATCGCGGCGGCGCGCCCGATCCAGAGACGGCGCCTTCAGCCGCCGTCCTTCGTGGCGCCACGGGCACCCGCGCCGCCCGCGACTCGCGCACGAAGGCCTCGAGCTCCCGCGCAGCGACACACCGTGTCTGCGGCCCAGGCGCCAGTGAAGCGCCTCGGGCACCTCGAGGCCCTCAGGCGCCGACCCGCCCCCCGGGTCAGGCGGCCGACGCTTCCAACGCCCGCCTCAAGCGGTCGCGCATGCCACGCCCCACCGCGCCCGTGAGCGCGAGCGCCGGGGCGTGCTGCAGCAGTTGCGCGAAGAAGACGCGCACGTCCTCGGCACCCACCGCCTGCAGGCGCGCCGCGCGCTCGGCCTCGGGCCGCAAGCGGCCGGTGGCCATCCACTCGAGTGCCCGGTCCTCCAGCCAGCGCAGGCCACGTTCCTGCGCACGCAACGCCCGCACGGCGAGTTGTTGGCGCGCACGATCGAGGTCAGCCGGCGCCGGGTGTGCCGCGTGCTCGCGCAACAGTGCCATCACTTCGCGCACCAGGGGTTCGGCATCTTCGGGCGCCATGCTGGCCTCGACGACGAACTGTCCACACAGGTCCAGCACGTCGGCCGAGCAGGCGGTGTAGTAGGCCAAGCCGCGCTGCTCGCGCACGCGGTCGAGCAGCGGCGAGCTCATGCCTTCGCCGAGCAGCGCAGCGGCGACCGTGGCCACCGGGTCGTCCGCGCGGCGCGAAGGCACCGGAAAGCCCAATGCCAGGTGCGACTGGCTCGAACCGGTCAACGCGCGCGTCAGCACGTCGCCTCGCCACGCCGGTTCATCGATGGGCGTGGCGGTCCCCGCGGGCATCGCCGCGAAAGCCCGCTCGGCCTCGCGATGCATCTGGTGGGGCGCCACGGCGCCGACGATGCCGACGACCACCTGGCCGGCCACATAGCCCGCGGCCCGGTGCGCCACCAGATCGTCGCGCGTGAATCGCTCGAGATTGCGCCGCGTGCCCATGACCGGCTGCGCCGCGGCGTGCATCCCGAAGGAGGCCTTGTCGAAGAGCTTGAAGGCCGTGGAGACAGGGTCGTCCTCGTCCTCCGCGAATTCCTGCAGCAGCACCTGGCGCTCGCGTTCCAGTTCATCGGCGGGCAGGCTCGGGTGCAACACGATCTCGGACAGCATCGACAGCATGCGCCCGGCATGCTGCGGCAGGCCGCGCATGTAGAAAGCCGTGTGGTCCTTGTCGGTGTGCGCATTCACCTCGGCGCCAAGGCGCTCGGCCTCGAGATTCACCTGGCGGGCGTCGCGCATGCGTGAACCTTCGGCGTCTTCGACCAGCGTCCCCTTGAACGCCATGTGCTCCAGCACGTGGCCGATGCCGTTCGTGCGCGCGCTTTCGTTGACGCTGCCCCAGCGCACGAACACGGCCACGCTGCACGTGCCGGCATGCGGCGCCTGCCCGACGAGCAGGCGCACGCCGTTGGGCAGCACCATGGCGTGCGGCTCGATCATGTGGGGCATGCCTCGTGCGCCGCGGCCGCCCGCTCGCGCACGCCGCCGCAGGAACGCGTCAAGCGACGACCGTCAGCCCGGGCTTCGCCGCGGCCAGCACGCGCCCGACCACGGCCGCCTGCTCGAAGCCATGGCGGCGGAAGATGCCCAGCACCGCGTCCACCGCCGCCGCCTCGCAGGCGACGAGCAGGCCGCCGCTCGTCTGCGGGTCGGTGAGCAGCGCCTTGTCCTCGGGCGCGAAGCCCGTGGGCAGCGTCACGTCGGCGCCATAGCCGGCCCAGTTACGCCCTGACGCTCCGGTGACGAAGCCCTGCGCCGCGAGCGAACGCACGCCTGCCAATTGCGGCACGGCGGCCCAGTCGATCTGCACCTCGCAGCGCGCGCCACGCGCCATCTCCAAGGCATGCCCGGCCAGCCCGAAGCCGGTGACGTCGGTGAGCGCGTGCACGCCGGGCAGCTCAGCCAGCTCCGGCCCGGGCGTGTTGAGCTTCGTGGTGTTGGCGATCATCTGCGCGTAGCCCGACTCGCCGAGCTTTTCCTTCTTCAGCGCCGCGCTCATCACGCCCACGCCGATCGGCTTGCCGAGCACCAGCACGTCGCCAGCGCGCGCATCGGCATTGCGCTTCACGCGCTTCGGGTGCACGAGGCCGAGCGCGACGAGGCCGTAGATCGCCTCGACGGAGTCGATGGTGTGGCCACCGGCCACCGGGATGCCTGCGGCGCGACACACCGAGGTGCCACCCTCGAGGATGCGGCCGATGGTGGCCGTCGACAGCACGTTGATCGGCATGCCGACGAGTGCCAGCGCAAGGATGGGCCGCCCGCCCATCGCGTAGACGTCGCTGATGGCGTTGGTGGCGGCAATGCGCCCGAAGTCGAACGGGTCGTCGACGATGGGCATGAAGAAGTCGGTGGTGGCGATGAGCGCCTGCTCGTCGTTCAGCTGGTACACCGCTGCATCGTCGGCAGTCTCGATGCCCACCAGCAACTCCTTCGGGATCGGCATCGCCGCCGTGCCCTTCAGGATCTCGGAGAGCACGCCCGGGGCGATCTTGCAGCCACAGCCGCCGCCGTGAGATAGCGAAGTGAGGCGAGGTTCGGCGGCGATCTTCGAAGTCGGGTCGGGGGCGTTCATCGGGTGTCTCCAGCAGGCGTAGGAATCGGGTGCGCGGCAGCATGAACCGAAGGCAGCGGAGGCCGATCGGCCAGCAGCCGCCGGACCACACGGTGCAATGCCGCCGACTCGGCCTCGGGGGCAAACAGCGGCGCGCGGCGTTCGATCTGCCGCGCGAGGGTCGGCAGCATAGCCGGGTCGTCGCGGGTGCGCTCGAGCAGGGCCGCCAGGCCCCGGTCGTCACCGACGTCGAAGTAACCGCCGTAGTCGGCCCCCAGCAGGCCGACATTGCCGTCCATGCGCGAGGCGAGCACGGGCGTGCCGGAGCGGATCGCTTCGATCACGACCTGGGCGCCGCCTTCCATGACGCTCGGGTGGACCAGCACATGCGCCGACTGGATGCGGCGACGCGTCTCCGCATGGAGACGGGCACCGAGCCAACGATAGGCGGGCACCTGCTGCATCAGAGCGCGCGCCTCGTCGGCCAGCCGCGGCTCGAGTGCCTCGCCGATGTGATCGAAACGCAGGTCGGCGCGCAACGCCAACCGTCGCACGGCGCGAAACCAGGTGCCAGGGTCCTTCTCGGCGCGCAGGTGCCCCACCATCAGCGCGCGTGCCAGCCGTTGCGGCTTGGCCGCCACCGGCCGGCGTGCGGTGCACGACTGCAGGACCACCTCGCATCTGCGACGGTAGGCCTCGGGCAGCCGCGCGGGGCCGAGTTCGTTCAGCACGACTAGCCCGTCGGCCCAGGCGAGAGAGCGCTGCGCATCGGTGTCGTCGTCGATATCGCGGTACAGGTCGGTACCGGTGAGGGCCAGCAGCAGTGGCGCGCTGCCGCGCGCCGAGTGCCACGCAGCCACCGAGGCGGCCGAGCGGCGCGCATGCAGCGCGATCATCAACTCGTCACCGGCGGCCAACGAGTCGAGCGGGCTCCACGACTTCGTCAGCCGCACGCGGTAAGCTGAGCCCAGCATGCGGGCCCAGCGGCGAGCCGTACGCCAGTTGCCGTTGTTGGCATCGGCGAGCGCTGGCGTCACGACGACGATTTGAGGTTTGCGATGCATGACGAACTAGGCTCGGCCGCTGCCGTTCTGGACGCCTCGGGCACGGCCCGCGAGGCCTGGGGCGCGGCCGTGACCGCGCGCGAGGGCCGTGCGGAGGACCTGACGCTGGCCCTGCGCGAAAGCCGCCGCGATACGCTGGCCACGTTCGGCGCCTACGAAGCCGCGCTGCCGGACCTCCTGGTGCCGCAACGCGCCGAACTCAACCCGCCGCTGTGGGAACTGGGGCACATCGGCTGGTTCCAGGAGTTCTGGATCGGCCGCAATCCCGCTCGCCACCTGGGCCCACGTGCCGATCCCGACACGCCGCGCCGGCCACCCGGCAGGGCCCATGCCGACGCGCTCTATCACTCGAGCCAGGTGCCGCACGGCACACGCTGGTCGTTGCCCTTGCCGACGGCGCAGGCCACGCGCGCCGACCTGGCAGGGCAGTTGGCGCAGACGCTGCAATGCCTCGAGGACCTGCCGGACGAGGACGAAGCCCTCTACTTCCACCGCCTGGCGCTGCTGCACGAGGACATGCATCACGAGGCGGCGTTGTACATGGCACAAGGGCTGGGCATCGCCATCGCCGACCCGCGCTGGCAGCCACGCGCGCTGCCGGCACCGCGCGGCGAACTGGCGTTCGACGCGGGCACCTGGACGCTCGGCATGCCGCACCCGCGCGGCTTCGCCTTCGACAACGAAGTGGGCGCGGCCGAAGTGGAGGTGCCAGCCCTGCGCATCGATGCGCAGGTGGTCCGCTGGGGCGAGTTCATGCCCTTCGTCGATGAAGGCGGGTACGAGGCGCGCCGGTTCTGGAGCGAAGCCGGTTGGGCCTGGCTGCAAGCCAGGGCGGCAACCGAGGCGCGGTCGCCGCGCCATGTGCGCCGGGCGCTCGGTCTTGGCGGCTGGGAGTGCTGGCGGCATGGCCGCTGGATCCCGCTCGACCCGTGCCTGGCCGCGCGCCACCTCACACTGCATGAGGCCGAGGCCTGGTGCCGCTGGGCGGGCAGGCGCCTGCCGTCCGAGGCCGAGTGGGAACGGGCCGCGCTCACGCGTCCAGAGGCCTTCGAATGGGGCGAGGTGTGGGAATGGACGGCATCGCCCTTCCAGCCCTTCGTCGGGTTCGAGCCGCATCCTTACCGGGACTACTCGGCCCCTTGGTTCGACGGCCGGCCGGTGCTGCGCGGCGCCTCGTTCATGACCCAGCCTCGCATGAAGCACCCGCGCTATCGCAACTTCTTCCAGGCCCATCGCAACGATGTGCCGGCCGGCTTCCGCAGCTGCGCCATATGAAGGCATCGGGCAAACACGCACTGTAAGTTGCCCAAGGGCGCGTTCGACCAAGGCTGTCACGGCCGCCGTGGCCGCATGCCTCATGCCCCGCTCAAGCCCGCGCCACGAAGACGCCGAACCATCCTTCAGGATCGGTGAATCGGCGCACGGTGCCGTAACCCGCTTCGCGCAGCAGTGCCTCGAAGGCTTCGGGCTGCCACTTGTACGAGTTCTCGGTGTGGATGCGTTCGCCGGTGGTGAATTGCCGCTCGCCGCCGGGCCAGCGCACCACGAGCGATTGCCGAGCTTCGAGGTGCATCTCGATACGGGAATGCTGCGTATCGAAACGGGCCACATGCCGCCACTGTCGCAGGTCGAAGTCCGCCCCGATCAAGGCATTCAGCCTGCGCAGCAGGTTGAGGTTGAACGCGGCCGTCACGCCCAGGGTGTCGTCGTAGGCTCTTTCGAGGCGGCGTGGATCCTTCACGAGGTCGGCGCCGATGAGCAAGCCACCGCTCTCCGAACCCTGCTTGGCCAGCGCGCGTGCGTCGCGCAGCAGCCGCAGCGCCTCGGCCGGCGCAAAGTTGCCGATGCTCGAGCCCGGGTAGAAGACCAGCGCGCCACCATCGACGAGGTGGGTCAGGTGCGGCGGCAACGCCAGGCGAGCCGAGAAGTCCTGGCCCACGCCGGCGAGGTCCAGGGTCGGATGCTCGCGCTGCAGCGCTTCCAGCGACCCGCGCAGGAAGTCCACCGAGATGTCGATGGCCACGTAGCGCCGCGGGGCCAGCGCCGGGAAGAGCCGCGCCGCCTTGGCGCAGTTGCCCGCCCCCAGGTCCACGAGCACCGGCGCCGGACCGCAACACGACAGCGCCGCGTCGACGATGGCTGCACCTTGACTGGCCAGGATCCCGGCCTCGGTGCGCGTGGGGTAGTACTCGTCGAGCTCGGTGATGACATCGAACAGGCGCGAGCCGAGCGCGTCGTAGAAGAACTTGGGCGACACCACCGCGGCCGCACCCGCCAGCCCGGCCGCAGCCTCGGCGGCGAGGGCAGGCTCGGAAAGCGAGTCGAGTTGGAAGAAAAGCGGTGTCTTCATCGTATGGCCTCCTGGAGGAAGCGACGGGATCGATGGGAAACGCTCCTGCGCGTCCTTGGCCGGTGCACTCGAGGTGGCCTCGTCATCCGGCACACTCCCGCCCGTCTCACTCTAGCAGCGCGGCACGAATAGAGTCGCGGCCTGTCGCCCAACCCTTACAACCAGGAGAGAACCCATGAATCGACTGTCCCGCGCACGCCTGCTGCGCTCGCTGGCGACCTGCTCCCTGCTCGCCTTCGGCGCGCTGGCCCAGGCGCAGCAGGTCTTCCGCGTCACGACCATTCCTGAAGAGGCTGCCACCGAGCAGGTGCGCAAGTTCACCCCGCTCGCCGCCTACCTCGAGAAGCGCCTGGGCATGAAGGTGGAGTTCACGCCCGTCAACGACTACCCCGCGGCCGTGGAGGCGCTCGTCAACAAGAAGGTCGACCTCGTGTGGTTCGGCGGTTTCACGCACGTGCAGGCGCAGATCCGCTCCGGCGGCAAGATCGTCCCGATCGCACAGCGCGAGGAGGACACCAAGTTCCAGTCGGTGTTCATCGCCAAGACCGACTCGGGCATCAAGGGCCTGACCGACCTCAAGGGCAAGCAGATCAGCTTCGGCTCGCAGAGCAGCACCTCCGGCCACCTGATGCCGCGCCACTTCCTGCTCGCTGCCGGCATCGCGCCCGAGAAGGACTTCAAGCGCATTGCCTACAGCGGCGCGCACGACGCCACCATCGCCTCGGTGGTGAGCGGCAAGGTCGAGGCGGCCGCGCTCGACATCACCGTGTGGCGCAAGTTCGTCACCGAGAACAAGGTCGACACCAAGGCCGTGGCGGTGTTCTACACGACGCCGCCCTACTTCAACTACAACTGGTCGGTGCATGCCGACATGCCCGCCGACCAGCGCGCCAAGGTGACCAAGGCCCTGCTCGACCTCGACCCCGCCACGCCCGAAGGCAAGGAGATCCTGCAGCTCAATCGCGCCACGCGCTACATCCCGACCGTGCCCGAGAACTACAAGGGCCTCGAGTCCGCCGGGCGCAGCGCCGGCCTCATCTGAGCACGCCAAGTGCCTTCGCTCGTTCGCACGCTCACGCTCACCGACCGCTGCACACGATGAGGATCGACCTCACCGGGCTGGCCGCGCGCCACCCTGCCGCCCGGCCCGGGGCCGCGCCTGCGCTGCACCCGACCGACCTCGCGGTCGCCGAAGGCGAGGTGGTGGCCATCATCGGCGCCTCGGGCGCGGGCAAGACCACCTTGCTGCAGGCGCTGGCCTGCGCGCACCGGCCGTTTGCCGGCCAGTTGCGGCTGGATGGCGAGGACCCCTGGGCGCTGCCACGCCGCCGGCTGCAGCGGCTGCGCGGCCGCCTCTTCCTCGCGCCGCAGGTGCCGCCGCTACCGCCGCGGCAGCGCGTCGTGACGGCCGTGCTCGCCGGGCGGTTGCCGGCGATGGGGTTGTGGACCAGCTTGCGCTCGCTCTTCTACCCGGTGGACATCCCGGCGGCGCATGCGGCGCTGGAGTGCTTCGACCTTGCCGAGAAGCTCTTCGAACGTGTCGACCGGCTCTCCGGCGGCGAGCGCCAGCGCGTCGGGCTCGCGCGCTCGCTGCTTTCGCCGGCGCGGCTGTGGCTGGTAGACGAGCCTTTGTCGGCGCTCGACCCGACGCGCGCCCGCCAGGCCACCGAGACCCTGGTGCGCGAGGCACGCGCGCGTGGCGTGACGCTGGTGGCCACGCTGCACCAGGTGGACATGGCGCTGGCGCACTTCCCGCGCATCGTCGGCCTGCGCGAGGGCCGCGTCTCGTTCGACCTGCCGGCCGCGCAGGTCACGCGCGAGCGCCTCGAGCGCCTGTACGCGCAGCACGAGCATGAGCTGCGCGGCACGGTGGCGCTGCCGGGGGCGCCGGTGGCGCCGAGTACGACAGCCGACCCGGCACCCGACCTGGCCTCCACCGCGGCCGAGCCGCCGCGCGCCGCGCCGGTCGTCATGCACTGCCGCTGAAGCGCCGACGCCAGCCCGCGCCACATGAACACGCACACCCTGCGCTCCCCGCCCACGCGTGACCCGGCCTGGCTCGGGCGCGTGTTCTGGTTCGGCGCCGGCGTGGTGCTGCTGTGGCCGCTGTTGGTCGCCACCGAGTTCCGTCCCTGGATCCTCGTCGAGGAGAAGAACCTCCAGGTCACGGGCCAGTTCCTGGCCAGCTTCCTGCCGCCGGCGGTGGGCGCCGAGTTCCTATGGATGGTGCTGCGCGAATCCTGGCGCACCGTCGCCATGGCCACCGTGGGCATGACGCTGGCGCTGGTCATCGCCGTCCCGCTGACGCTGGCGTCGGCGCGCACGCTGTCCGTCTCTGCGCTTTCGGGCCGAATGGCGCGTGCGCCCTTCGCGCTGCGCCAGCTCGTGCGCTGGACCCTCATCGTGCTGCGCAGCGTGCCCGAGCTGGTATGGGCGCTGGTCTTCGTGCGCGTCGTCGGCCTCGGCCCCACGGCCGGCGTGCTCGCCATCGCACTCACCTACGGCGGCATGCTCGGCAAGGTGTATGGCGAGATCCTCGAAAGCGGCGAGGCCCATGTCACCGAGACGCTGCTGCGCAACGGCAGCACGCGGCTGCAGGCCTTCTTCTACGGCCTGTTGCCGCAGAACGCGGCCGAGCTGACCAGCTACACGGTGTACCGCTGGGAGTGCGCCATCCGCAGCTCGGTGATCCTCGGCTTCGTCGGCGCCGGCGGCCTGGGGCAGCAGCTCGACAACTCGATGAAGATGTTCAACGGCGGCGAGGTGCTGACGATGCTCGCCGTCTTCGTGGCGCTGGTGGCGCTGGCCGACCGCGTGAGCGCAGGCCTGCGGCGGGCGCTGGGCTGAGCGAGCGCAACACGCGATGCGCCACGAGAAACACCGGTCATGAGCCAGCCCTCCCCCGCCGCCAACCTGCCCTACCGGCTGCCGCCGCGCCTGTTCGACGCGCGTTGCCGCGCCTGCTGGTTCACGCTCGCGGTGCTGGTGCTGGTCATCGCGAGCTTCGCCTCGCTCGACCTGCAGTGGCGGCAGTTCCTCTCGCTCGAGGCCTTCCGCAGCATGGGCCGGTTCCTGGGCGAGTTCTTCCCGCCCGACACGCAACCCGAGTTCCTGCGCAAGGTGGCCGTCGGCACCTGGGAGACGCTGGCGATGTCGCTGCTGGGCACGCTGCTGGCCGCCGTGCTCGGCCTGGCGCTGGCGCTGCCGGCCAGCCGGCAACACGAGGGCCACCGCGCGAGGCTGCGCACGGCCACCCGCTTCATCCTCAATGCGCTGCGCTCGATCCCCGAGCTCGTGTGGGCGGCGCTGCTACTCATCTCCGCCGGGCTCGGCCCCTTTGCCGGCACGCTGGCGCTGGCGCTGCACACGGCCGGCGTGCTCGGGCGGCTCTTCGCCGAGGCGATCGAGAACGCGCCGCCCGGCCCGGGCGCGGCACTGCGCGCGCAGGGCGTCGGCAACGGCCGTGTCTTCCTCTACGCCACGCTGCCGCAGGTGCTGCCGCAACTGGTGAGCTACACGCTGTACCGCTGGGAGAACAACATCCGCGCCGCCGCCGTGCTGGGTGTGGTGGGCGCCGGCGGCCTGGGACAACTGCTCTCGTTCCACATGGGCCTGTTCCATATGGGCAAGACCGCCACGATCCTCGGCGCCATGCTGCTGCTGGTGGCGCTGGTCGACGCGCTCAGCTACGCCGCGCGGCGGTGGATGACCCGTTGAGAGGCCCGTCCCCGATGCCGCCTCGCCCATCTCCTGCTCCGGCCGTCGGCTGGCTGTTCGCCTACGACTGGGACCGCCTGGCGCTCGATGCGTTGCAGGGCGACGGGCGGGCGCGATTCGACCACGCCGGCTTCGACCTTTTCTCGTTCCCGAGCAACGCGCGGTTGATCGGCTTCGACCTCGAGCGCTTCGCCGATGCGCAGGCGGCACGCGGGCGGCGGCTGGGCTGGCGTGCCGTGCTCTCGCACCACGAGCAGTTCGGCGCTTTGGCCGCGGCGCTGGTCGCCGAGCGGTTGGGGCTTCCGGGCGCGACGCCCGAATCGATCTGCGCCGCACAGCACAAGCTGCAGGCGCGGCGCGTGCTGCAGCAGGTGGCGCCCGAGGCCAACCTGGGCTTTGCCGACCTCGAGGCCCACTATGGCGGCGACATCCCGCACGGCCTTGACTACCCCACCTATGTGAAGCCCGTGAAGGCGGCGTTCTCGGTCCTGGCGCGCCGGGTCGCGAGCCACGCCGAACTCGTGGCGCACACGCGCTTCGGCTGGCGTGAGCTGTGGGTCATCCGGCGCCTCGTCGAGCCGTTCGAGCGCGTCTGCCGCGCGCGGCTGCCTTGGGCGGGCACGGCGCACCGCCTGCTGCTCGAGGAGCCCGTCTCGCCGCACGTGGCGCAGTACAACCTCGACGGCTACGTGCAGGAGGGGCACGTGCATGCGCTCGGCGTCGTCGATGCCGTCATGTACCCGGGCACACAGGCCTTCATGCGCTGGGAGCATCCGAGTCGACTCGACACCGCCGTGCAGGCGCGGGCGCTCGACGTGGCACGCCGTTTCCTCGCCGCCATCGGCTACCGGCACGGCTGCTTCAACCTCGAGTTCTTCCACGATGCGCGCACCGACCGCCTGACGGTGATCGAGTGCAATCCGCGCCTGGCCTCGCAGTTCAGCGACCTGTACCGCCGCGTGCAGGGGCGCGACGCCCATGCCGTCGCGCTCGCGCTCGCGCTCGGCAAGGACGCCTCGGCCGTGCCGCGCTGCGAGCCGACGGCCGGCGCCGCGGCCAGCCTCGTCTATCGAACGTTCGAAGGCGAGACGGCACCACCCCCGCCCACCCCGCAACGCCGGGGAGCGTTCGCAAGCGCCTTCGCCGACGGGCTGTTGTTCAGCCAGCCGAAGCGAGGCCATGGCCTCGAACGCGACTTCAAGTGGACGGGCAGCCACCGCTACGGCATCGTGCACCTCGGAGGAAGCGATCGGGCCGATCTGCAGCAGCGCGCCGAGCGCGCGAGCGCGCTGCTGGGCTGGCCAGCGCCGTATGCAGGGCACGCGGCGGAGCACGGAGCCGAAGAACTGGCGGCCGAGCATGCGGCCGCCACAACGCGAGAAGCCCTGGCAGGTAGCGCAGCCGCAAACTCGGGGATGTGGCCGGCCGTGCAACTGCGCCCGGCCGGCACGTCCGACTGACGCCGGCGGGTCGCTCCGCGCTGCAATCGGCGGAGCCGGGGCGCTACGGCACCGTCATCGTGGCGGCGATGCGCTCGGCCAGCGCCGCAATGGCCTGCCGATGCGCCAGCGCCCACGACTCTGGCGCCTCCGGCTGCAGGGCCGGCGTGCCGATCCGTGCTTCGTGTGCGACAGGCGGTCGCGTGCCGCGTGCGTCGGCGATCGACCAGCGCGCCTGGGTGGCGAGCGTGCGGCCATCGGCACCGATCTCGAAGGTCGTGATCTCCACGCGCAGCTGGTGCGTCGGCGCGAGACCGGGTGGCAGCGGCGCGGCCCACAGCGGCCGGCCGCCCATCCGGCGCCACAGATCTTCGCGCAGCAGCCGCGGCACGGCATCGCGCAGCGGCTCCACCCAGCGCGCGCCGGCGAGCGGGCGCACGAGGGCGCCGCTGGTGCCTTGAGGCAGGAAGAGGCTGTCGCGGTCGAGGTGCGCCGGCAAGGGCAGGGGCAGCATGAGTTGCCAGACCTCGCCCGCCGGCGCGGCGGTCGTACCCGAGGCCGCCGGTCCACCCAGGGCCGGCGGGGTGGCGGCCCCGGGCGCGGGCCGGCCCACGGCTGACGGCAACTCCGCAGCGAGACGCAGCCAGATCGTCGGCGGCACGGCCGACGCGGCGCATCCCGCGAGTTGCGCCAGCGCGGCCGCGCCGGTCGCCATGGCCGCGCCCACCCTGACCCCGGCCGTGACGCCTGCCTGGACGCCGAACGACGCGCCCAGCCAGGACAGCATGGCTCTTCGCCGCACACGCAAAGGCCCGCCTTCGCTCATGATTCCCTCTCCCCTTGCCGCACGGTCGATCAGTCCCGTCTTCATGGCGTGCCCGCCCTGCCGCGCAGCAGCGACTCGGGATGCCGCTCGAGCAACTCGGCCAGCTCGCGCAACGCGCGTGCCGCCCTGGACACGTCGGCCAGCGCGCGGTCGGCGTTCAGGCGCAAGCTCGAATCGTCGCCCGCTGCACCGCGCAGGGCCTCGGCCGCCAGCGCCACCGCGTCGGCGCTGCGCTGCACCTGCACGAGCGCCGCCACGCCGGCACCGGAGAGCGCCCCCACCTGGCCCTGCACCTGCGAGGCGGCGGTGGCGACCTGCTGCGCCATCTGCTCGGCGCTGCGCGCCAGTTGCGAAGCACCCTGCCCCACCGCACTGGCAGCACGCTGGCCTTCGCCGAGCGTGGCCTGCGCCGAGCGCGACAGCGGCCCGACCTCGCGCTCGAGCCGGTCTGCCAGGCGCTGCAGCGACTGCGCGGCATCGGCCGCGCGCGTGAGCACCCGTGCCGGCTCGGGCCCGGCCAGCAATTGCCGCATCGAGGCGGTGATAGCCGAGAGGTCGCGCCCGATCTGCGCCAGGTCGAGCCCTTCGAGCTGCGCCTGCAGCGACTGCAACTGCGACGGTGCCGTCGGGATCACCGGCAGGGTGGATGAACCCGGTGTGGTCGCCGCAGTCGCCGCCGAAGCGGCATTGCCCGGCCGCGCGCCAGCGGCGCGCGTCGCATCGATGTCGAGGTCCACGTAGAGCTGCCCGGTGAGCAGGCTCTGCGTGGCCAGGCGCGCCACGAGGCCGCGCTCCACGAGGGCCGGCACGAGCCCCGAGCTCTTTTCCACGCCCCCCTCGCCACCTGCCCCGGCGCCGAGGAGATTTCGCAGTGCCTTGCGCTCGAACTCCGCCGTCACCGGAATGGCCACACCGCCCGGCCCGGCCGGGGCCAGGTCCACCGCGACGATCTGGCCCACCCGCACGCCACGGAAGACCACCGGCGCGCCCACCTGCAGGCCATAGACCGAAGTGCCGAAGCGCATCAACGCGCCTTCGCGCGCCACGAAGAAATGCCCGCCGGCGAGCACGACCGCCAGAGCCAGCAGCCCCAGGCCGACGAGCGTGAAGAGGCCGACGCGCCAGGCTGCACCCTTCATCGGCGCCCCCTCGACGAAACGGGGGTGCCGCCACGCCCCACGTGCGGCGCGCGGTGGCGCCAGACCCGCGCGCGTTCGCCCTTGTGGCGACCCGGCGACTTCATGCGACCACCCCACGCTGCAGGAAGGCGCGCACTTCGGCGGGCCCGTGGGCGAGCAGCTCGCGCGGCGGGCCGAGGGCGGTCATCGTGTGGGCGAGGGGGTCGAGGTAGAGGGCACGGTCGGCAACGGCGAAGATGCTGGCGTTCTCGTGCGTCACCATCACCACCGCGGTGCCCAGATGGTGCCTCAGATTGAGCACCAGTTCGTCCAGCCGGGCGGCATTGAGTGGATCGAGCCCGGAGCCCGGCTCATCGAGGAAGAGCAATTCGGGGTCGAGCGCGAGCGCGCGCGCCAGCGCCGCGCGCTTGCGCATGCCGCCCGAGAGCTGCGCCGGCATGAGGTCGAAGCCGCCGTCGAGCCCCACGAGCGCGAGCTTGAAGCGTGCGCGCCGGCGGCGCTCTGCCGCCGGCAGCCGCGCGAACAGGCGCATCGGGAACATCACGTTCTCGCCGAGCGACATCGAGCTCCACAGCGCGCCGGCCTGGAACATGACACCGAAGCGCCGGCGCAGCGCGGCCAGCTCGGCCGGGTCGCCACGGTGCAGGTCGTGGCCGTCGTACAGCACGTGCCCGGCCACCGGCCGCTCGAGCCCGACGAGATGGCGCAGCAGCGTGCTCTTGCCGCAGCCGCTCGGGCCCATCACCACCAACACCTCGCCGCGATGGATGTCGAAGTCCAGCCCGGACTGCACGACGAGGCTGCCCGCCGCGATGGCAAGGCCGCGGACTTCGACGAGCGCGCGCGGGTCACCGCCCGGCCGAGTGCCCGCCGCCTCGGCCGGGGATCGGGTCGCACCGGGCGCGCCGGCCGCGTCGACAGCGCCGGCGGAGCCGGCCTCCCCCGCTGCAGCTTCGAGATCGGCGCCCGCCATGCCGCTCAGTACCCGAGGATCGAGAAGATCACGGTCGTCACGCACGCCGCGATGACCATCCACACGAGCCCCTTCACCACCGCGGTGGTAGTGGCCGTGCCCACGGCCTGGGCGCTGCGCCCGGCGTGCAGCCCCTCGCGGCAGCCGGCCAGCGCCACCAGCGCCACATAAAGCATGGCCTTGAACAGGCCGATGGACAGGTGCGTGAAGGTGACCGAGCGGCCGCACTGCAGGAAGTACTCGAGGCTGCTGACGCCGTACGTGCCCACGGCCGCCGACCAGCCGGCGACGATACCGGCGAGCACGCCGCAGGCATAGAGCGCCGGCGTCATCAGCAGCAGGGCCAGCAGGCGCGGCAGCACGAGGTGGCCGATCGGATCCACGCCGAGCACGCGCAACGCATCGATCTCCTCGCCCGCCTTCATCGTCGCCAGCTGCGCGGCGAACGCCGAGCCGATGCGGCCGGCGAGGATCACGCCGGTCATCAGGCCGGCCAGCTCGCGCACCATGCCGATGGCAACAATGTCGGCCAGGTAGCTCTGGCCGCCGATGCGTTCGAGCTGCGCCCCCCCCATGTAGGCCAGCATCAGGCCGATGAGCGCGCAGGTGAGCGCGACGATGGGCAAGGAGCGCGGGCCCGTCTCGTCGAGCTGGTGCAGCACCTCGGCGCCACGCACGACGGCGCGGCCGCTCACCCAGCGCGCCAGCGCGAGCAGCACCTCGCCGAAGAAGGCCACCGTGACCACCGCCTCGTTGGTGCGCGGCAGGGCGACGAGGCGGCGCGGCCGTGGCGCCGGCGGTGCCGATGCAGCCGCTGCCGCGTCGGCCTCGAGCACCGCGCGTTGCGGAGAGGCCAGCGCCAGCACGTCCTGCAGTCCCTCGGGCAACGCCTGCGCGGCGTGCAGATCCAGGTGGATGCGGCGTGGCCCCAACTCCTGCTGCAACTCCCACAGCCGGGCGGCCAGCGCGATGTCCCAGCTCGCCAGCGCCGCGGCCTGCAAGGCCACCGTGCTGTCGGGGGGCAGGTCCGACGGCAGCGCCGGCCAGGCGCCCGCGTGGCCGCGCCAGTCGCCGGCCAGCACCAATGCCCAGGCGCCGTCCTCGCGCACCCAGGCACACCGGGGCACGCTGGCAGACAACGCGCCGGCGTCGCGGGGCGGTGCCGGTGAGGGAAGCATCGTCGCCGCCATGGCGGGTTCAGCGGGAGACAGAGGTGGCCGACATCCGCCAATGATGGCGCCAATGGCACCCGCGGCCGCACCGGAGCACCCTGCGGGCAGGGGCAAGCCCGCTTCGATGTAATGCGCCGCGGCGTCGGCGCGACACTCCAACCTCCCGGGCACCCCAAGCACGCCGCGGCAAGGAGAACTCGATGCAGACCCTGGACGTGGACGTCGCCATCATCGGCGCGGGCACCGCCGGCATGACCGCCTACCGCAGCGCGCGCGCCCACACCGACCGCGTCGTCGTCATCGAAGACGGCCCCTACGGCACGACCTGCGCGCGCGTGGGCTGCATGCCGAGCAAGCTGCTCATCGCGGCGGCCGAGGCCGCGCACGGCATCGCCGGTGCCGGGCGCTTCGGCATCGGGGCTGGCCCCGTGCACGTGGACGGCCGCGCGGTGATGCAGCGCGTGAGAAGCGAGCGCGACCGCTTCGTCGGCTTCGTCGTCGACGCAGTGGAGGCGTGGCCTGCGGCGCACAAGCTGCGTGGCCGCGCCCGCTTCGTCGACGCGCGCGCGCTGCAGGTCGGTGAACACACGCGGGTGAACGCGCGGCGCATCGTCATCGCCACCGGCTCGCGCCCCGCGTTGCCCGAAGCCTGGCGGCGCGCGGCCGGCGCGCGGCTCATCGTCAACGACGACGTCTTTGCCTGGGACGACCTGCCGGCGTCGGTGGCCGTGGTCGGCACCGGCGTCATCGGACTGGAGCTGGCGCAGGCGCTGCACCGCCTGGGCGTGCGCGTGCGGCTGTACGGCCGCAGCGGGCGCGTGGGGCCCCTCACCGACCCGGCGCTGCAATCGCTGACGAGGGCCACCTTCGCCCGCGAACTGCCGCTGACGCTGGCCTCCCGCCATTTCGAGGTGCAGGCGCGCGAGGGCGGCGTGCACCTGAAGAGCGTCGACGGCGAAGGCGGCACGCACGAGGAGTCGTTCGAGTGGCTGCTCGCGGCCACGGGCCGCCGCGCCAATGTCGACGGCCTCGGCCTCGAGAGCACCGGCCTGCCGCTGCGCGAAGACGGCGTGCCCGTGCACGACCGCCGCACGGGGCTGGCCGGCACGGACGCGAACCCCGGCACGATCTTCATCGCCGGCGATGCCACCGACGAGCGCCCCCTGCTGCACGAGGCGGCCGACGAGGGCCGCATCGCCGGCGACAACGCCGGCCGCTGGCCGGACATCCGCGTGCGCCCCCGCCGCGCACCGCTGGCGGTGGTCTTCAGCGACCCGCAGATCATGATTGCCGGCGCCAGCCACGCCGAACTGGTCGCCGCGGGCACGCGCTTCGCCACCGGTGCGGTCTCGTTCGAGGACCAGGGCCGCAGCCGCGTGATGGGCCGCAACCAGGGCGCCTTGCACGTCTACGCCGAACAGGGCAGCGGCCGCTTCCTCGGCGCCGAGATGCTGGGCCCGGCGGCCGAGCACATCGGCCACTTGCTCGCCTGGAGCGTACAGCGCGGCGACACCGTGCAGGCCATGCTCGACAGCCCGTTCTACCACCCGGTCATCGAGGAAGGCCTGCGCACCGCCCTGCGGCACCTGCAGCGCGAGCTGCGCATGGGGCCCGTGCCGGTGGAGCGCTGCCTCGATTGCGGGCCAGGGGCCTGAAGGTCCCGGCGACGGCGATGCCCGAACGCGCAAGCCATGCCGCCCCGGCGCAGGCGGTCCTCAGAGCGAGAATGTGGCCTGCACGATCGTGGCATCGGCAGGGTCGTCGCGCAGGCGAGCGCCCAGGCTGCGCATCAGCGCCAGCATTGGCCCGTTGTCGGCGAGCACGCTGCCGCGCAGCGTCGCCACGCCGCTCAGGCGTGCATGGCGGCCGAGCCTTTGCAGCAGCGCGCGGCCGAGGCCCAGCCCCTGCCAGTCGTCGGCCACGGCGACGGCGAACTCGGCTTCGCCGTCGTCGTCACGCACGTAGCGCGCGTCGGCCACCAGGCGGGCCGCGCCGTCGACGCAGCCCGCCTCGGCGACGAGCGCCACATGGTGGCGGAAGTCGATGGCCGTCATCGCCCGCAGCACCGATTCCGGCAACTGCTTCATCGCCCCGTGGAAGCGCCGGCGCCGCGAGGCAGGCGACAGCGCCGTGACGAAGGCCTGCTCGGCCGCGGCATCGCCGGGCTGCACCGGGCGCAACCGCACGCCGCGGCCATCGGCGAGGATGAGCCGTTCGCCGGCCGAGGGAGCGAACACCGGCCAGGGTGGCGACGCGAGCGCCGTCGCGAAGCGCGTTGCCGCGCCCGACGCGTTCACGCACCGCTCCGCAGCACTGGGGGCGCGCCGTGCAGCCATGCCGACACCCGCTCGGCCCAGCCACGCACGCGGGCCCGTCGACATGGCGCGTCCCGCGAGACCTCGAAGCGCGCCTCTTCGCCGAGTGCATAGACGATCACCCGCTCCCCGGGCTCGAAGTGCCGGCTCTCGCCGGCCGCGAGCAGGATGTCCTCGGGCTGGCCGTCGACGGTGATCCACAGCAGGCCACTCTCGGTGCGCACGCGCACGGGACCGATCAGGCGCTGCATCTGGCGGCCGGGCAAGGTGATGAACGGGCTCATGCAAATCTCCTTCCGGGCCCGCGGGTGCATGCGATGGAAGCATCGAACGCCTTGACGGGCCATGATGGGGCGAATAGTCTTCCTATGAGCGCCGTCGTTCAAACGATCATTCCGAACTCAAAGCATTCCGAATTTGCATGCGAAGCGATCCCCGCAGGCTGCCCTCGCTCGATCTGCTCA
The DNA here is from genome assembly GCA_016790435.1 of Rubrivivax sp. Taxonomy (GTDB): domain Bacteria; phylum Pseudomonadota; class Gammaproteobacteria; order Burkholderiales; family Burkholderiaceae_C; genus Rubrivivax. The sequence goes on from JAEUPE010000038.1 coordinate 123,147, forward strand.
TGGCCTTCGACGCGGCGGCCCGGCACCTGTCGTTCACCAAGGCGGCGGCCGAGCGCTTCCTCACCCAGTCGGCGGTGAGCCGGCAGATCGCCGCGCTTGAGGAGGATCTTGGCGTGCCGCTCTTCCACCGCCGGCATCGGGCGCTGGAGCTCACCGAAGAAGGCGCGCGCATGGCGCGCGCCACGGCCGAGGCGCTGGCCGGGTTGCGCGAGGCGGTGCAGACGATCCGCGCCCCGCGCCAGCGCGAGGTGGTGGCGCTGACGACGACCCCGGGGTTCGCTTCGCTGTGGCTGATCCCTCGCCTCGCCCGCTTCGTCGCCGAGCATCCACGCGTCGACGTGCGCATCGACGCGAGCTACGAACCACGCGCGCTGGCCGGCGAGGGTTTCGACGTGGCCGTGCGTTACGGCCCCAAGCACGGTCCCAAAGACGGTCCCAAGAGCAGCCCCAAGGACGGGCGCGGCGATGCCCCGGTCGACGCGCTGTTTGCCGAGACGGTGCAGCCGCTCTGCGCGCCGGCCCTGCTGCAGGGCCCGGTGCCGCTGCGACGCCCGCAGGACCTGGTGCGGCACACACTGCTGCACATCAACACGCCCAGCGGTGACACGCAGGGCATGCCGCTCGAATGGCAGGCCTGGCTGCAGACCGTGGGCATGTCGGCCTTCGAGCCGGCCGCCACCCTCACCTTCACCAACTACGACACCGCCGCCGCCGCGGCCGTTGAGGGCCAGGGCGTGCTGCTCGGGCGCCGGCCGCTCACCGACGGGCTCATCGCGCAGGGCCGGCTGGTCGCCCCGTTCAAGGGCCAACTGGCTTCTGCGCGCGGCTACTACATCGTGACGGATCCGGTGGCGGCGCGCCGCCCTGCCGTGGCGGCGCTCGTGCAGTGGCTGCGTGCGACGGCACGCGGCGATGCCGAGGAGAGGGATGGCGCTGCGGCCACCGCCCACGCCGCTGCCGTGGCCAAGCGATCGCGGCAGCGGCGCTGACCGCCGCATGCCGGCGCGGGGCCGGCATCGACCGTACACGCCACGAGCGGCGGCGCAATCGGGGACAATCCCGCACATGCTGCGACAGCGCACGATCAAGAGCCTGACTCGCGCCGTGGGCGTGGGCGTGCACAGCGGCCAGAAGGTGGAGCTGACCCTGCGCCCGGCGGCGCCGGACACGGGCATCGTCTTCCGTCGCGTCGACCTGCCGGTGCCGGTGGACATTCCGGTCAACGCGCATACCGTGTGCGACACACGGATGGCCACCACCATCAGCCCGGGCGGCGACCCCGGCGCGCCGAAAGTGCAGACGATCGAGCACCTGCTCTCGGCCTGCGCCGGGCTGGGCCTCGACAACCTGTACATCGACATCACCGGCGAGGAGGTGCCCATCCTCGATGGCAGCGCGGCGAGCTTCGTCTTCCTTCTGCAAAGCGCCGGCGTCGCGCTGCAGGACGCGCCGAAGCGTTTCCTGCGCGTGCTGAAGGCAGTGGAGGTGCGCGAGGGTGAAGGCGATGCGCTGAAGTGGGTGCGCCTTGAGCCCTTCCACGGTTACAGGCTCAGCTTCGAAATCGAGTTCCACCACCCGGCGCTCGACGCCACCGGCCAGCGCGTCAGCTTCGACTTCGGCTCCGGCCGCTACAAGCGCGACATCGCCCGCGCCCGCACCTTCGGCTTCACGAAGGACGTGGAGATGATGCGCTCGCGCGGCCTGGCACTCGGCGGCAGCATGGACAACGCCATCGTCGTCGACGACTACCGCGTGCTCAATGCCGGCGGCCTGCGCTACGACGACGAGTTCGTGAAGCACAAGATCCTCGACGCCATCGGCGACATGCAGGTGGCGGGCAAGCCCCTGCTCGCGAGCTACACCGCCTTCAAGGGCGGGCACGCGATGAACAACAAGCTGCTGCGCAAGCTGCTGGCCGACGCCAGCGCCTTCGAGGTCGTCAGCTTCGAGCGCGAGACCGAGGCGCCGAGCGGCTTTGCCGACCTGGCGCCGGCCTGGTAGCCGTCCGCGCGCGGCGCATTCGACCGCCTCTTCCCGACGCCATGCTCGTCTTCCGCCTCGTCTTCGGCCTGCTGCTGGTCGCCTCGGTGCTGTGCTTCGCGATGTACATCGGCACCAACCAGGTCGCCTGGCGCCAGCGCGGCATCCTCGTCCTGAAGTGGACGCTGCTCGCCGCGCTCGGGTTCTTCGCGGTGTTGATCCTCGAGCGGCTGGCGCTGCTGCTCTAGCAGCCGCGGCGCGCCCGCCGCGGGCGGGCCCCTAGCGCGGAGCGGGTCGCGACGTTGTCGGCCGCTCGCCGACCTTCACGCGCACCACCAGCGCCTCGGCGCCGCGTTGCAGGGCCAGCTGCGCCTCGGAGTCGGGCGGCAGCGCGGCCACCGCGGCCAACAGCTCGGCGGAATTCGCCACCGGCTTGTCCGCCACGCGCAGCACCACGTCGCCCGGGCGCACGCCGCCCTTGGCGGCCGGGCCTTCGTTGAGCACGCCGGTGATCAGCACGCCCGCCTTCACCGGCAGCGCCAGGCTTTCGGCCAACTCCGCGTTCAAGTCGCGGATGTCGACGCCGATGAAGCCCCGCTTGACCTTGCCGCCGCGCACGAGTTGTTCCATCACCTCGCGCGCCGTCTGCACCGGCACGGCGAAACCGATGCCCATGTTGCCGCCGCTGCGCGAGAAGATGGCGGTGTTGATGCCCACGAGGCTGCCGTGAGCGTCGACCAGCGCGCCGCCCGAGTTGCCCGGGTTGATCGCCGCATCGGTCTGGATGAAGCTCTGGAAGGGAGAG